>CAIXWQ010001212.1 GCA_903923175.1 uncultured delta proteobacterium
ATGTGCTTCATCTCGGCGCGCGCCTCTCTGGCCGCTCAGATGCCTCCGCGGCCGCCCGGGCGCCAGCCTGCCGCGTCCCGCGCGCTCGTGTCGGCCCCCTCCTCGCGCAGCCGCGCCGCGCGCGCCCCGCGCTCGCGCGGTGTACCGTGCTCCCGGAACCGCCCCATGCCGGCCATCGATCTCAACCACGTCGTCGCGTTCGTCCGGGTCGTCGAGGAGGCGAGCTTCACCGCCGCCGCGACCGCGCTCGGGGTGCCGAAGTCGACCGTGAGCCGCGCCGTCTCGAAGCTCGAAGAGGAGCTCGACGTGCGGCTCCTCCACCGCACGACCCGCAAGCTCAGCCTCACGGACGCCGGGCAGGCCTTCTTCGACCGCGTGCGCGAGGCCGTGTCGGGGATCGACGACGCGGTCGCCGCCGCGAACGAGGCCGGCAAGACGCCGCGCGGCGTCATCCGCCTCACCGCCCCGGTCGACATGGGCATCACGCTGCTCGCGGACGTGGTCGCGCGCTTCGTGCGCAAGCACCCGCAGATCCACGTCGAGCTCACCCTCACCTCGCGCATCGTCGATCTGGTGAAGGAGGGGTTCGATCTCGCGGTCCGCGCCGCGAAGCTCGACGACTCGACGCTCGTCGCGCGCAAGCTCGGCTCCTCGTCCATGGGCGTGTTCGCCTCGAAGGCCTACCTCGAGCGCCATCCGCGCCCCGAGGCCCCCGCCGATCTCCTCGCCCACGAGTGCGTGCTCTTCCGCGCCAGGGCGGGGCGCGCGACCTGGGCGCTCAGCGGGCCGTCGGGGCTCGAGGAGATCGAGGTCCACGGGCCGATCAGCGCCGACGACATCCTCTTCGTCCAGCGCTCGGTGGTCGCCGGCGTCGGGATCGGCCTGTTGCCGATCTTCGTCGCGCGCAGCTGCGCCGAGCGCGACGAGCTCGTGCGGCTGCTGCCGAGCTGGGCCGTGCGCGGCGCGTTCGTCTACGTGGTCGCCCCCTCGGTGCGCAACGAGCCGGCCCGCGTGGCGATGTTCCGCGAGTTCCTGGTGACGGCGATGCGCACGATCGAGTGGGACGGGTGAGGCGTGGCGCGGCGCTCGGCTAGCCCTCTGGTCGCGCGGCGCCTCGCACGAGCGTCGCGCGCGGCGTGCATGGCGTTCGCGGGCTCGCTGGTGCTCGCGTGCGGCTGCGAGCAGCGGATCGACCACGCGCGCGCCGAGGATCTCGTCCGCTCGAGCATGCGCTCGCAGGGGATCGATCTCACGCTGGTCGCCTGCCCCGATCGCGTGGTCGCCAAGCCGGGGGTCGTCTTCCAGTGCACCGGCAAGGACGACGAGGGGACCACCGGCACCTTCGACGTCCGGGTGCTCCCCGACGAGACGTTCTCGCTGCAGCTGCGCGAGCGCTACGTCGACGAGGAGAAGTTCGGCGCGGAGATCGCCAAGCGCATCGCCGCCGAGTCGAAGCGCGTCGTCGAGGTCCGGTGCCCGAAGCGCTCGGTGATCGTCCGCGCAGGGGTGCGCTTCTCGTGCGATCTGCGCGAGGCGGGCGTCTCGAAGCGGGCGACGTTCACCTACCAGGACGATCTCGGCGCGGTCGACGTGAAGATCGACTGAGACACGGGCGCCGCGCCCGACCGCGCGTCGTGAGAGACTGGCCGGCGATGACCTCGGAATTCCGGCGAGCCTGGTTCGTCCCGATGGCCTCGCTGCTCGTGGTCGCGACGGCGGTCTTCTTCAGCCTCTACACGCTCGATCACTACGTGACGGGCGGGCCGCCGTACGAGCACCCGGACGGCGTCGTGCAGCGCTACCTCGGCTTCGATCCCGACAAGATCAGCGACGCGGTGAGCGCGCTCGCCGGGATGATCGCCGCCGTGCTCGGCATCGTGATCACGGTCGTGAGCATCGTCGTGCAGCTCTCGGCCGAGCGGTACACGGGCGTCACCAAGATGTTCTTCGCCGACAAGACGAACATCGGCGTGATGGCGTTCTACGTCGTCGCCTGCGTGAGCGGCATCTGGCTGAGCGTCTCGCTGCGCGCCGGCTTCGTGCCGCGCACGACGCTGATGGTGATGCTCGTGTCGACCACCGGCGGCCTCGTGCTGATGGCGCCCTACTTCGCGTACGTGTTCCGCTTCCTCGAGCCCGCGAACATCATCGGGCGCATCCGCCGCGACGCGCTGAGGCACGCGGAGGAAGGGGCCCGCGCGCGCGACGCCACGCGCTGCGCCGAGCTGCAGGCCGAGACGCTCGGCGCGATGGAGGAGCTCACCGACATCACGAGCAACTCGATCTCCGGCAAGGACAAGATCATCGCCTCGAACGCCGTCGACGCGCTCAAGGACTTCGCCATCCGCTACCTCGCGCTCAAGCGCGAGGCGTCGGAGCCGTGGTTCGAGATCGGCCCGACCATCCGCGGAAACCCGGACTTCGTCGCCATGGATCCCGAGTCGCTCGGCGATCTCGTCCGCCAGCGCACCTGGGTCGAGTGGAAGGTGATGCGCCAGTACCTCGGCATCTACAACGAGGCGCAGGGAGCGATGCGCGACATCAACTACCTCGTCGCGATCAACACGCGCTACATCGCCGAGGCCGCCCTCGACGCCGGCGACGACGAGCTGACGACCCTGGCGCTCCGCTACATGAATTCGTATCTGCGCGCGACGCTCAACGCGCGCGACGTGCGCACCGCGTACAACGTGCTCAACCAGTACCGGCTGCTCGTCGAGACGATGCTCCGCAAGAAGCACGACGCCTTCGCCGCCACGGCGGTCGGGCACATGAAGTACTACGGGCACACGAGCTTCCAGATGAACCTCGCGTTCGTGGCCGAGACGGTCGCCTACGACATCTCCACGCTCTGCGCGCTCGCCCACGAGCTCGGCTCGGCAGAGGAGGACGGAATCCTCCACATCTTCCTCGACCTCGACATGCCGACCGCCGAACGCGAGAAGGAGCTCGGGCTCAAGGGGGTGCGCAAGGCGCAGGTGAAGCTCGCCGCCTATTACATCGCCGCCGGCGACGAGGAGCGCGCCGAGCGGATCCGCGACGACATGGCGAACGAGCCCAAGGAGCGGCTGTCGGCGATGCGCCAGGAGCTCGAGCGCGTCACCACCAAGGACTTCTGGGAGATCATCGATCGCGGCCGCAACTTCGAATTCATGCCGCCCGATCAGAAGCAGGGGATGCGCACGTTCTTCGGGTGGCTGCACACCGCGGCCGCCGTCGAGTCGGACGGCGCCGGCCCCTCGTGAGCTGAGCTCGGCGCGCGGCGCCCCTCCGACGTGCACGACCTCTCGCCACCCTCTCGCACCCGCGATCATCGATCGAGTCGGATCGGGGGGCGCGTAGAACATGACGTCGTTCAAGCGTTCGGGTCACACGGGTCGGGGCCGCACTCGCCTCTCGCTCGGAGCGCGCGCGGCGTGCGGCGCGCTCGGCATGCTCGGCGTGCTCGGCGTGCTCGCAAGCTGCGGGGCCGCGCAGCCGGTGCCGCCGCCCACCGCGCACGGCGGCGGTCCGCCTGCGCTCACGGAGCCCTCGCCTGCCTCGGCGGCCGTGTCAGCCGCGACCGAGGCCCCGAAGCCGGCGCGGCCCGGCGCGATCGAGGCGCTCCAGGCGCTCGAGCGCGACGTCGCCGCGGCGGAGCAGCGCTGGGATTGGCCCGGCGCCTTCGCGCGGTTCGACGACCCCAAGGGGGCCGACCCCGACGAGGTGGCCATCCAGCGCACCCGCGCGACGGTCGCCTTCGAGGCCTTCGTGGACGACACGCTCGCCGCCATCGTGACGAAGGGCTCCGCGCAGGCCGTGCTCGGCGATCGTCGCGCCGCGTTCCTCGCCTCGGTCGATCCAGCGCGCATGCCCTCGGACGTCGGCGTCGCGATCTACGCCCGCGAGCGCAAGCTCCGTGGGGCGCTGCTGGTCTTCGATCGGCTGGAGGGCGGCGCGCTGCTCGAGACGCCGGCGACCTACTGGTCGTACGGTGCCGCGGCGACGCGGAGCGCCACCGACCCGGAGCTCGCCGGCAAGCCGCTCCGCCGCAACTCGGCCTTCCTGGTCGTCGCGCGCGGCAAGCTCGAGGGGGTCGCGTACCTCGCGATCGGCACGGCGACCGACGGCGCGCTCGAGCGGCTCGAGTCGATCAGCGCGCTCGTCGTCGCGTCGTCGGCGCGGCCGTACGAGACGGCGGCGTACCTGCCGCCCGATCTCCAGCCTGGCGACCACGTGCTCGCGTCCTTCGCGCCCTGGCCGACGCAGCTCGTGCTGCACGAGGTCCTCGCCATCAAGAACGACACGCTCTCGATCCGCCCGCTCGTCGGCGGCGCCGCGCGCTCGGCGCGCCGCGAGGAGCTGCGCGCCGACTTCCTCCCCGCCGGCGTCGCCGTGCTGGTGCCGGTCGCCACGACGTTCAAGCGCGGTCTGCTCGAGACGCGCCTCGACGACGAGCAGGCCGTGGTCACGCTCGAGGGGGCGCGGCAGACCGTGCCGATCGCGTCGCTGCGCGTCGAAGCCAGGTCGATGCCGCCCGCGCCGACGCCGTGAAGGGCGCTGGCTCCTCGGCGCACCTCGGCGCAGCGGTCGGCCATTGCCGGGGCGGCGCGCTCGGTGCTCCCATGATCGGCGCATGTCCAAAGACGCCCTCGATCTCCGCACCGTCGTCCCCGTCCCTCCGGCGCGGGTCTTCAGCGCCTGGGTCGACGCGAAGGAGCACGCGCGCTTCACGGGCGCCGCGGCCACCAGCGCGCCGCGCGTCGGCGGACGCTTCACCGCCTGGGACGGCTACATCGAGGGGAGCTACCTCGAGCTCGACCCCGGCCGGCGCCTCGTGATGACCTGGCGGACCAGCGAATTCCCCGCCGACCACGGCGACTCGTGCCTGGAGCTGCGGCTCACCGCCATCGACGGCGGCACCGAGATCCACCTCGTGCACACCGGCCTCCCCGAGGGGCAGGGGGTGCGCTACGAGTCGGGCTGGAGCGAGTTCTACTTCCAGCCGCTGGCGAGGTACTTCGCGACGCCCGCAGCGAAGAAGCCCGCGGCGAAGAAGCCCGCGGCGAAGAAGCCCGCGGCGAAGAAGCCCGCAGCGAAGAAGCCCGCGGCGAAGAAGCCGCGCGCGCGGTAGCCGGTCCCGCTTCAACCGCGGTCGAGGACCCGCGCGACGAAGCGCGCCATCGCCGCGAGAGTCTCCTCGGGTCGGTCCTTGTGCGGGGCGTGGCCGCAGGCGGGGAGGATGACGCGCTCGAACGGCCCCGAGACGCCGCGCTCGATCTCGTCCACCTGCGCGAGCGTGCCGTAGTCGTCGTCTTCACCCTGCAAAATGAGCGTGGGTACGCGCACGGCCGGCAGCCAGCGCCCGAGCTGGAACGCGGCCGGGAAGCCAGGATCGAGCCACGCGTCGTTCCACCCGCGGAAGGCGACCTCGACGTTGGCGCCGTGCCACCGCGAAAGGCGTGCGCGCAGCGCGCCGTGCTCGAACGCGTCCCGGGCGCGCGCGATGCTGGCGAGCGCCACGTCCTCGACGAAGACGTGCGGCGCCTCGAGGGCGAGCGCGAGGACGCGCCGCCGCCCGGGAGCCTCGCTGCGCACGCCTTCCGCCTGCGGCGCCGCTCCCGCGTCGAGCGCCGCGTGCACCAGGGCGATCGACGCGCCATCGCTGTGCCCGATCAGGATCGCCCGCTCGATCCCGGCGACCTCCAGCAGGCGCGGCAGCAGCACGCGCGCTTCGTCCTCCATGTACGTGAGCGGCCTCGGCAGTGGCGTCGGGTCCGACGCGCCGTAGCCGAGCCGGCTGTAGATGAGCGCCGGGAGCGACAGGGCCGCTGACAGGCGCGCGGGGAAGTCGCGCCAGAGCTGCGCGCAGCCGAGCCCTTCGTGCAGGAAGACGAGCGTCGGGGCTCCTGCGCCGCCGCGCATGCTCGCTGCGCCCGCCGCGCTCGCCGCGCCCCCCGAGACGCGGAGGACCTCGTAGCGCTTGCCGTCGACGCTCAGCAGCTCGGCTTCCACGCCTCGCGGCTAGCGCATCGCGCGCCGCTCGTCTCGCGCGCGGCTGCCCGCCCGCGCGCTCAAGCCTGCGCGGGCGTGCTCGGGGACGAGATGCGCAGCCGCTCGCTCAGCCTGCTGACGGCGTCGACCGCACGCACCAGGCGGCTCGCGGCGAGCAGTCGCGCCTGGAGATCCTCCAGATCCATCGGCTTGCGAAGGAAGTCGTCGGCGCCGGCCCGCTCGCCCTCGAGCAGGCGGGCGTTCTCGCCGAAGCCGGTCGCGAGGATGATGTAGGTCTTCGGCTGGCGCGCCTTCAGCGCGATGCAGAGCTCGAGGCCGCTCATGCCCGGCATGGCCCAGTCGGTGAGCACGATCGGCGGGTGGCGGGCGTCGAAGACCTGGATGGCCTCCTCGCCGCTCCGCGCCGTGAGCGTGCGATAGCCGAGCGACTTCAGCACTTCGACCTCGACGTCGCGCGCGTCGTCCTCGTCGTCGACGACGAGCACCTCGATCATCGACTCCGCTTCGGACGCGCTCCCCTGCGGGCCCTTGTCGGAGGCCGCGGCGGCCGCCAGCGCGCCGAGGCGAGCCAGCTCCTCGCCGAGCTGATCGTGGAGCGACGCCAGGCGCCGCTCCGATGGGTGATGCCGCTCGACCTCGTCGACCAGCGCCCGGACGTACGCGGCCTGCGCGCGAACCGCGCCGGTGGACGACGAATCTGCGCTGACCGCCTGTTGGGCGATCGCGTCCACGAGCGCGAGCGCGGCTTGCGTCGGCATCGATGACCTCGGAAGCACCGAAAGTGCGGCGCTTGCCCTCGGATGTAAGCAACCTCGGAGCCAAACGCTCCAGGGGCCTCGCGGTTCACTCTGCCACGTCGTGCCCCCCTGCGCTGCGCCCGCGCGTCGGCGCCTCGGAATGACGCCGCAGCCGTGCCAGGCGGGCGTGGGGCGAGCGACTACGCCTGCGTATCCGCGGCGCCCGGTTCGCCCGGTTCGCCCGCGAGGCCCGCCTCGCGCGTCATCGCGTCGAGCTCGCGCTCGAAGCACCCCACCAGCGCGCTCGGATCGGGGACGAGGTGCGCGTCGGCCGAGACTCCGAGCCTCAGCTCGCCGGCGTACGTCAGCAAGCTGAACCCGAGCCCGATGCTGCCGGAGGTCGGCGCCCACACGACCATGCTCGTGACGTCCTCGCCCGCGACCTGCACCCGACCGGTCGGACCAGGCACGTTGGTCACCAGCATCGTCGCCTTCTTCGTGAAGAGCTCGATGCCGAACCGCTCGAGGCGCGGGCTCGCCAGCCCCATCGCGCCGAGCACCACGAACGCCACGGTCGCGTCGGGCTGCGACTTGATCGCGTCCATGCCCGCGCGCACGTCCCGCACCCGCTCGGCGCGCGCGGCGCGGTCGACCGGGAGCGGCAGGTACGCGAGGCCGAAGTGGTTCCCCTCACCGCCGTCGGCGCCGCCTTGGTCGTCGCCGTCGCCGCGCCCGCCGCGCAGGAACACCGGCACCAGCGCCCGCATCGCCTTCGGCTCCGGCAGGTACGCGCGCACCGCGCCCGCCACCACCGCCGCCAGCAGATCGTTCACGTGACCGCCCTGCGCGCGCGCGAGCGCCTTGATCGCCGCGAGCGAGAACGGCTTCGAGAACGCCGCGACCTTGCGTACCCCGAGCGCGCCGCGCAGGGGCGTCGAGGCGTCGGTGGGGAGCAGCAGCAGCCGCGCCAGCGTCTCGCCCTGCGCCTTGGTGCGCTCGACGAGATCGCGCACGCCGCGCACCTGCGGCCCCCTCGGCACGCCCACCTCGGCCGGCTTGTGCGCGTCCGACGCGCCGGAGACGCCGAGCAGCAGGCGCACCAGCGCGACGCCGTCGCCCACCGCGTGGTGCACGCGCACGATCAGCGCAGCGCCCGGCCCGACGCCGTCGACGATGTCGATCTGCCAGAGCGGCCGCGTGCGATCGAGCGGCGTGCTCATGCGCGCGCTGACGAACGACGCGAGCGCGGCCTCGTCGCCGGGCGCGGGGAGCCGCACGCGGCGCACGTGGCTCGTGAGATCGAAGTCGGGGTCCGGCTCCCACGCGGCCCCGGTGAGCGCGCGCCGCTGACGCACGACGCGCATGCGGAAGCGGCGATGATCGAGCAGCTTGGTGATCGTCTCGGTGATCGCGGCCTCACCCAGCGGGGCGTCGAAGCGCAGCACCGTGGTGATCACCATCGCGTTCGAGGGCGAGTCCATACGGAGCCACGCCGCGTCGACGGGCGAGAGCGGGATCTGCTGCGAGGCGCGCTTGCTCATGGTCCGAACGCTGCCACAGATCGCCACGCGGCGGGACGGGCGCCGGCGCGCCGCCGCGCGGGATGGCGGCGCAAAACGCGCGCGCTGCTTGCGCTCAATCGAACCAGAACGACAGCTTCACCAGCGCGACGTCGACGGCCGGCGCGCGCCGCACGCTCGCGAAGCTCAGGGACGCGACCTCGCCGGGATCGAGCGTGACGCTCGGCGCCTGGGAGCGCGAGAGCACGAAGTAGAGCACCGAGCCGAGCTTGAATTCCCAGCGCAGCACCACGTTCACGTTGAGCGCGCCGTCCACGAAGTCGGGGTTGGTCGCGGGGGGCGCGGCCGGCGCGAGCGCGTCGAGGCGCACGCGCGAGGGTGAGCCCGCGCTCGTGGCGAAATCGCCGTAGTGGCCGCTCGCGAGGAACAGCTGCGCGTAGGCCTGCAGCGTCAGGCGCGGCGTGAAGGTGTAGGTCCCTCGCAGCACCGCGCCGAGGTTCTTCGCGGTGAGCCGCCCGAGCAGGTAACCATCCGCGGCGGCGCCGACGTAGCGCGGCTCGCCGCGCGTGAAGAACGCGGTCGGGGCGATCGAGACGTCGAGCTCGGGCAGCGGTCGCCACGCGAGCGTCGCGTCGCCGGCGAGTGCCCAGCCGTCGAACAGCCGCGCGACGTCCGAGTGCACCTTCAGCACGAACGCCTCGCGCGGATCGGTCGTCAGCGAGAGCTCCTGCCCCACCATGCCGGCGCGCTCCATCGCCGACCGATCGCCGATCTCGCGATCGTCGAAGTGCGCCCCCTCGACGTACGTCGCCGAGTAGAGCTTCAGGAAGCCCCGCGTCCGCGCCCAGAGCCCGAGGTAGGCGCCGGTCTGCAGGTTCACGTCGTCGAGGTTGCGGCGGTGGTAGAGATCGAGGAACGCCTGCGCCTCGAGGAACGGCCCGAACGCGTCGAGCGTCCGCCACACGATCTCGCCCGCGACGTGGTGGTACGCCTGCCGCCGCATGTAGCCGAGGTCGTTGAAGTCGAGCCGGCGCGAGGCGCTGTCCCAGTTCACGCTGAACAGCAGGTGCTTGCCCCCCTCCTTGCCGAGGTAGGCGGTGCCGCCCACCCCGCGATCGCCGGCGCCGATCGTCGTGCCGTCGGCGAGCGTGCGCGTCGGGCCGCGCTCGATCTGCGAGCCCGCGACCTGCACGTAGCCGGCGTAGTCGCCGTCGCGCCAGCGCGCGTCGACGCTGCCGACGTAGGCGTCGTGGAAGCAGCGCGCGCCGTCCGCGACGAGCTCGCCGCCGGGGCAGAGGCGGTGGAGGCCGTCGTCGGCGAGCGGGTGCGCCGTCGTCTCCTCGGCGCGGGTGGCGGCGGTGAAGAGCGCGCCGATCGTGACGTCGCCGAGCGACTTCTTCAGCCGCAGCACGCGGGCGAGCATCAGCGGATCGACGAGCCGGTCGTAACGCTCGGCGCCGCGCCCTTGCACCTGCACGCGCGCGGCGCTCGTAAGCGTGGTCAGCGCGCCGATCGTCCACCCGTTGCCGAGCGAGCCGACCAGCTTCGAGGCCGCCCAGATGGTCGCGGGGAGCGGCACGTCGACCAGCTCTTCGCCGTCGCGCATGGTCGGCGTCGGTGGCGCGCGGCCGATCCTTCGCGTGTAGAAGATCGACGCGGGCGTGTCGAAGACCTCGCGGCCGTCGAGGAAGAACGACCGCTTCTCGGGGAAGAACGTCTCGTACTTGGAGAGGTTGAGCACGAGCTGATCGGCCTCGACCTGCGCGAAGTCGGGGCGCACGGCGCCGGTCAACGTCAGATCGGGCGTGACGTGCCAGGTCAGATCGACGCCGACGCTCCCGGTGGCGCCGAAGCCCGCGGCCGCGACGTCGCTCCCCGGATCGCGCCGCTGCACCTGCCCCACGACGAACGGCCGCACCTCGAGCCCGCCCTGCGGCTCGAGCCACGCGAGGCCGTCGAGGCGTCCGTAGCGCGACACCTCGCCCGCGGCGTCGCGCGGGATGAAGGCCCACTCGTCGGTCTCCTGGCGCGCCGAGACGTACCGCCGCGCCTGCAGCCCCCACGACTGCTCCTTCGCGCCGTCGAAGCGCAGGATGCGCAGCGGGATCCAGAGCTCGGCCGACCAGCCGCCTTTGGTCTTCGCGACGCGTGCGTCCCAGTTCTCGTCCCAGTCGCCCGACCAGTCGACGTCGTTGAAGCGCACCGCGTCGGCCAGCACGCCCGCGGCGCTCACCTGGAACTCGAACGCGTTGCGACCGTCGCCGCGGGTGTCGAGCGCGATCGTGACCGAGTCGGTCTCGACGAGGCGATCGCGGCGGGTGAGCGGCGCGACCAGCGGCGCGGCCTGCGCGCAGTCGATGCCGATCCAGACCGCGCGCTCGTCGTACAGCACACGGATGGTCGTGACCTCGGTCGGCGCGGCGGCCTCGTGCGGGAACTTCTGCGTGAACGCCGACGACGCCGGCGCCTTGGCCCACGCCTCGTCGTCGAGCCGCCCGTCGAGCACCACCGCGAAAGGCGCGCGCGCGGCGGCGAGGTGCGGCAGCGGCGGCGCCCCGGCCTTCGGCTCCGACGCGCCCGGCGCATCCGCCGCGCCCGTCGTGATCACGGCCCCCGCCGCGAGCACCGCCGCGTGCAGCAGCGTCACTTCGTGCGCAGCGCCGGGTCGAGCGGCGGCCCGGAGGGGGTGCTCGGATCGTGCGGGAGGCTCCCGCGCGGCGATCGGAGGTATTCGAACGGCGTCACGTGCAAGAAGTTCGAGACGCGCGAGGTGTAGAGATCCGCGTAGCGCTCGACCTGCCGCGCGAGGTGGCTCTTGTCGTTGCCGGCGCGCGTGAGCAGCCCCCAGCGCGGGTTCGCGAGCTCGCCCGCGGCCTTCGCCATCGGCGCGATCTCGGCGTCGAGCGTGAGCAGCCGGCTGCGGAGCGACTGCACGCGCGGATGCAGCATCTCGCGCGTCGCCGCCGGCTTCGGCCCATAGCCCATAGCCAGGCGTTGCAGCCCGAGACGCGTGCGCGAGAGCTCGGCCTCGAGCAGCTCCTTCTCGGCCATCAACGCGCCGAGCACCCGCTCGGTATCGCGGAACGACGCGAGCGCCGTGACCTCCTGCTCGAGCTCGCGGAGGATCAGCGCCGTGCGCCAGCGCAGCACGCTCTTGGTGACGTGGACGTCGCCCCACATGTGATCGCCGACGTAGAGGATCTCGTCGCCCGACAGCCCGAGGAACTTCTCGACGTCGCCGGCGCTGCCGCCGAAGTAGGCGGCCCCCGGGCGCAGCGAGGTCACCACCGGACGCAGCAGCCCGTCTTCGGTCACGACCTCGAAGAACGGCGAGCGCGTCTTGAAGAAGTCGGGCTTGCGCGCGCCGACGACCACGACGTCGAAGAGCTGGCGCCAGCTCGTCTTCAGCTCGGCGAAATAGGGCTCGAGCGCGTAGTTCATCATCGCGGAGGTGTAGAACCACTCGCTGTTGGTGATGAGCATCAGCTTCTTGCCGGCGTGCTTCTGGTCGAGGAGCGTGAGGGCGATCTCCTCGTCGCGCACCACGAATTTGCCCGGATCGGCCATGATCTCGGCCTTGAGCTCCCCCTCCATGTGCGTCGCGTCGATCGCCCTGCGAACGAGCTCGTAGAGGTCGTTGTAGTTGATCGGCGGCCCGTCGGGCTCGAGCTTCCCCTCGTCGAGCAGATCGACGAGCTGCACGTAGAGGCACGCCTCGCTGAGCGAGAAGAGGGTGTTGAGGAAGACCCAGCGCTTCTCCGACAGGTCGACGATCTCGCGCGCGTAGGCCGTGCGCCCCTCCTCGAACGTGAGCTCGCGCGTGCCGTGCGTCGCCTTCTTCACGAAGCCGAAGCGGTTCGCCTTCACCAGGTTGCCGAGCTGCGTGTCGACCACGAGCCCCCGGATCACCATGTCCGGATCGAACTTGAGGTGCGCCACCGGCCAGCCGCGGTGCACGAAGCGATCGCGCACGCGCTCGTACGCGGCCTGCTCCCACGCCTCGACGTGGTAGTCGACCAGCGTGTAGTCCATGTCGTAGCCGATCGCCTTGATCGCGCGGAGGTTGAGCGTGCGGTTGCAGAAGACGCCGCGCCCTTCGGGCAGACCTTCGGACATGCCGCGAGGCTTGCATGGGCGGCGTCCGCGGGCGAGCGCTCGATCGCGCCGACACCCGAGCGTCACGCGCGAACGAACGCCCGCGCGCGCGACGTCACGCCTTCGTCGAGGGCCCGCCGTCGCTCCCGCGTCCGACGAGCGCGCCGAGCAGCGTCCGGAACGTCGCGCGTAGATCGGCGCGCTCGGCCTTGCGCGAGGGGTGCACGAGCGCCTCGATCTCGAGGCCGCGCAGCGCGGCGAGCACGATGCGCGCGGTGCTGGGCGGCGACGCCGCGCCGAGCACCGTCGCGTAGGCCTCGAGCAGATCGAGCAGGCCGCGCTCCCAGGCGGCGTAGGCCCCTTCGAGCTCGGGATCGCGCCCGATCTCCAGCGCGAGCTCGAGCTCCGCGACGAGCCCCGCGCGATCCTCCTCGAGGTCGCTCATGACCACCGCGGCGAGCAGATCGGCGGCGGCGTCGAGCGGCTCGGTGGCGGTCTCGTCGCGCATCGCCGCGATGCGGCCGAAGCGCTCCATCGAGGTCGACGCGTAGTGCAGCAGCGCCTCGCGCAGCAGGGCCTCGCGCGATTCGAAGTAGTACGTGGTGGCGCGCAGCGAGGTGCCGGCCTCGGCGGCGACCGCGCGGTGGGTGACCCCTCGCGGCCCCTCGCGCGCGAGCAGGCGCAGCGTCGCCTCGAGCACCGTCTTGCGGCGCTCCTCGCCCCTCGGTTGTCGCTTCGGCGCGTTCAGGCGTGGCCTCGCAGGATGACGCCGGCCCTCGCGAGCGGCGGGTAGAGCGAACGGAGCGCTTCCACCGCTGCATCGTAGATCGGGGCGAGCGTCGCCTGCGGGGCGAATTCACGATCGGTCTCCACGAGCGCGGCGAGCTCCCCCACGGAGCCGACCGAGCCGGCGGCGACCGCGGCCACCAGCGCCGCGCCGCGCGCGCCGGCGAAGCGCGGGCGGGCCACGCGCAGGACGCGTCGGCCGGTCACGTCGGCGAGGATCTGCAGCCACAGGTCGCTCTGCGCGCCGCCGCCGCCCGCGGGCATCGACGCGATCTCGCGCCGCGGATCGAGCGCGTCGAGGATGCAGCGGAGGTTCAGCGCGACCCCCTCCAGCACCGCGCGCGCGAGATCGGCGCGCTCGTGGTCGAGCGAGAGGTTCACGAAGCCGCCGCGCAGCCGCGCGTCCGGGAACGGCGCCCGCTCGCCGCACAGCCACGGCAGGAACAGCAGGCCCCGCGCCCCCGGCGCCGCCGTGGCGGCGAGCGCGTCGAGGTCGTCTTCGCCCCCGACGCCGAGCAGCCGCGAGGCCCACGCGCGGCTCGAGCCCGCCGACTCCGACTCGCCCACCGCGAGGCACCCCGCGAGATCGCCCGACGGGATCGCCGCGACGCCCGCGCTCGGCACGGGCGACGGGGCCTCGGTCGCGCGCGTGATCCACGAGGAGGTGCCGAGGTAGACGTGCGCGTCGCCCATGCGCGTCGCGCCGGTGCCGAGCGCCATCGCGGGGATGTCGGCGAGGCCGGTGGCGATCTTCGTCCCCGCGCGCAGCCCGAGCGCCGCCGCCGCGTCCGCGCGCAGCGTCCCCGCGATCGACGTGCTCGCCGCGATCGGCGGCATCCACTCGAGCGGGAAGCCGGCGAGGCGCGCCAGCATGCGAGCGACCTCGCGCGACTTCAGGTCGAGCAGGCCGGTCGCCGCGACCGCGGTCGGATCGATGCCGACGCGCCCGGTCGTGCGCGCGACGAGCCAGCTCGTGGCGTCGCCGTACGCGCGCGTCCGCGCGAACGTCGAGGGCTCGTGGTCGCGCAGCCAGGCGATCTTCGCGACCAGATCCTTCCCCGTGGGCACCGCGCCGGCGAGGAGCTTGAGCACCGTCGCGCCTCCGAGGCGACGCACGAGCCGCCGCGCTTCGGCCTCTGCGCGGTCGTCCATCCACGCGATGGCCGGCCGCGTGGCGCGCCCGTCGGCATCCATTGGCACCAATGTCAGCATCTGCCCGGCGAACGCGACGCACCCGACGTCGTCGGCGGACACCGCGGCCTCGGCGAGCAGCGCGCGCGTCGTCTCCCCCGCCGCGCGCAGCCACCCCTCGGGATCCTGCTCCGCCCAGCCCGGCTCCGGATGCTCGAGCCGGTGCGGCGAGAGCGCCACCGCGCGCAGGCGCCCGGCGTCGTCGAGCAGGACGGACTTGGTGCCACTGGTGCCAACGTCGTGGCCGATGAAGAGGGGCATGCGGATCCTGAGAGGCGGCGAGGACGTGACGCCCCGATCGGCTGCTTGCCGGCACCGAGGTGCCGGCCTCGATGGGGAAGCCCCTCCGGGGCTCGCGCGTCGAAGGATTTCCAGGCCCCGAGGGGGGGCGGCTCGAGGCCCCGGGCTCAACCGGGGTTTCCCGAAGCCAAGGTCGCCGGTTCGATTCACAGCCCGATCGGCACCACCGTCCGCTCGCCCTTCGCGTCGACCTTCTCGACCACCAGCGTGTCTCCGCCGCCGCCGATGCCGAGCTTGCTCATCACCTGCATCGCGACGCCGAGCACCTCCATCGGCCGCACCGCCGCCTCGGGGGGCAGGACCCCCTTGCCGGTGACGGCGCCGCGCTTCGCGAGGATCGCCCCGACCGCCGCGGGGATCCCCGTCCCCTCGCCGGCTCCGGCCCCGCGCGAGGAGACCGAGAGCTCGTAGCGCGTCGGCTCGCCGCGCCGCAGCCCGCCGACCACGACCTTGAGGCAGCCGCCGGGGCCGGTGACGCCCGCCTCGCGCAGCAGCCGCGCGCGCTGCGAGAGCACGTGCGCGACCGAGAACTCGAGCGGCACGATCGCGTGTCCCTGCACCTGGATCGGCGTCTCCGAGCACGCGCCCGCGCGCACCATCGCCTGCGTCAGCTGGAAGTACGAGAGCGGGTAGACCACGCCCATGTTGGTCGCGCGCTTCAGCCCGGGGATGTGCTGCGGAAGCGTGATCGTCTCGGGGTGCGGGTACGGGTAGACGGGGAAGCGCCCGGTGCCGCGGAAGTCCTCCTCGTGGACGTGGGCCTCGCCGCTGGCTTCGAGCTGCCGCACGGTCGTCATCTTGCCGTCGAGGAAGAGCGGCACGTCGTTCGTCATCGCGTGGATGCGGTGCTTGAGGACGGCCGGCCCCTCGTCGGGCTCGCCCCCGTGCACGTGGTAGATGTCGACCGACTCGACGACGTCGAGCAGCGAGTCGGCGCAGAGCTTCACGAAGACGTTCGCGAGGCCGGGCGAGTTCCCCATGCCCACGATCGCGGTGATGCCGGCCGCCTTCGCCTTGCCGTCGAGCTCGAGCATCTGCTTGGTCGGTGCGAGGTCGTCGCACACGTCGACGTAGTCGACCTTCGCGGCGATCGCGGCCTCCAGCATCGGCACGCCGAACCGATAGAACGGGCCGATGCACCCCACGACGACGCTCGCGCCGGCGATCACCGCGGCGAGCGACGCGGGCGACGTCGCGTCGACCTGGACGGCGCGGAGGCTGACGCCGGGGCGCGGCCCGATCGCCGCGACGACCTCCTGCGCCACCTCGAGCCGCAGATCGGCGACGACGATCTCGTCGAACGTCTCGGGCGCCTCGAGCGCCGCCAGGGACCGGACCGCGACGCGGCCGATGCCGCCACCACCACCAAGTACGACCGCTCGGGACATGGGCTCCTCCTGCGGCACCCCGTCGGCGCCGCCTCCATCGATATGTAACACGTGTTCCATTATGCGCAAGGCCCCCGACGCCCCTCGCGGTCGAGCGCTGTTTCGTGCGAGCTTTTCGGCGTGGCGAGCTGCGCGAAGTGCGGGTCGGAGGTCTTCGGGAAGTTCTGCGGCGTTTGCGGCGCGAAGATGGAGGCCGAGGGGCCACCCCCCGCGCGGCCGACGGGCGGTGCCGTGCTCAAGTCGACCGTCGTGGTCTCGCCGCCGTCGCCGACTCGCGGCGCCACGCCCGCGCCTGCGCCTGTCGCGCCGATGCCAGCGCCGACGCCCTTGCCGGAGCCTCCGCCCGCCGCCAGCGCGCCGCTGCGTCGGCCCGACGACGAGGTCGAGCTCGTCTACCGCGTCGAGGCGGAGCTCCCCGCGGGCTCGCGGGTCGCGCCCGGTGACGACGACTTCTTCCTCGGGTTCCGCGACGACGCGGTCGCGTTCGTGCTGCTCGGCGCGCTGCGCGTGGTGCCCGAGGCGTGTCAGGGGGCCTTCGTCGCCCGCAACCCGCGCATCTTCGAGGTCGAGGAGGAGGTCGGCGCGTTCGCCGACGCGCAGCGGCGCGAGGCGCGCGTGGCGCTGCGCGGCTCGCTGGCGCTCCAGGTGCTCGATCCGCTCGGCTTCCTCGAGGGCGACGTCCCGCATGCGGCCGGCGAGCTCACCGCCCTGGTGGTCGACAACGTCGTCGCCGAGCTGCGCACGCGGCTCGAGGCGTCGCTCGCCGACGGCTCGCTCACGGTCCCCGATCTCGCCGAGGGCATGGCGGGCGACTCGCTCGCCGACATCCTCGGCGACATCGTCGCCGGGCTCGATCTCGCGCGCACCTACGGCATCTCCGCGTGGTTCGACGCGCCGACGCTCGCCGCGGACGTCGACGATCCCGCGGGCCCTGCGCTCGCGCGCGTCGGCGACGAGGACGCGCTCGTCGAGCTCGCGGACGGTCCGCGCGAGGCCGGCAGCCTGCTGACCGTCGGCGAAGGCGAGGTCTTCGTGGCCGTCGTCGGCGGCCGCGCCATGCCGCCGCTCGGCGCGGGGAGGCACCGGCTCGATCAGGGGATCGAGCGCGGGCTCTTCCTCCGTCGTGTCCCCACGCCCGAGCGCGTGGGAGGCTCACTCGGCCAGGTCGCCGACGCCGCAGGGGCGCGCGGCGAGGTGCACGTCACGGCCGTCGTGCGCATCACCGTGGGCGACGCCGCCGCGTTCTCGGCCGCGCTCGTCGCCGCGCTCGAGCAGGAGGGGGGCGCCCCCGAGCCGATCCTGCGCGCCCGCGTGCTCGACACCATCGCCGCGCGCCTCCGCGAGGCGCTCGCGCACGGCGCGCTCCACCTCGCCTCGCTCGAAGAGGCCGCTACGGTGCTGGGCGGCGGCGAGATGCACACGCCCGAGCTCCCCGGCGCCGCGATCGAGCTCGAGGAGATCGAGCTCGTCGCCGCGCTCGAGCCGCCGCCGGCCGAGCCCCCCGCGCCGATCGAAGCGCCGCCTCCCGCGCCCGTCGCGCCCGCGAGCCCGGAGAGCGCGCCGTTCTCCGCCGGCGCCAACGTGCTCGTGGCCTGGCCCGACGGCAACCGCTACCCGGCGACGGTGCAACAGATCGAGCAGGGGCAGGGCTACGTGATCTTCCCCAACGGCCAGCAGGGGTGGGTCGCGCTCGATCGCCTCACGCGCGCCTGACGCGTGCCTCGCGTGACGCGGCGCTCGAGCGCCCGCGCGGCGCTACTCCAGCACGCGGAAGTGCCGGAGCATCGTCCACGCGTCGAGCGAGTCGTCCTCGGTCGGGTGCGGCCCGAGGTTGTGGATCACCAGCGGCAGCCCGCGCGGCCCCCGCTTGTCGCTCACCACGCCGATGTGGCGCGGCGAGCACTTGGGGCACGCGTCGAACGACCAGACGATCAGATCACCGGCCTCGAACGTGGCGCGATCGGCGGCGCTGGCGGTGGCGGTCGGCAGCGTCTTCGCGGTGTGATCGAAGTACGCCATGAGCGCGGGCACGCGCCGGTGATCGATGTTCGCGTCCGCCGTCTTGATCGAGGGAAACCACGCGGCGTGCGCCGCGGCCGCCTCGTGCACGAGCGGCTGCAGATCGACGCCGGCGGCCCGCAGGCCGCGGACCACCACGTCGGTGCAGACGCCGCGCGCCGGATCGACGTCGCCGCCCGGGTAGACCGCCTTGCCCGTGTCGACGCCGTCTCGGTAGGTCGTGACCTTGTAGGCCGGGTCGTACGACACCTGCCGCTCGATCTCGAGCCGCGCGCGCGCGAGCACCTTGCCGAGCTTGGTGCTCGGCGCCGCGCTCGGGGCCGCCACCGAGCTCGCCGGCGCGGCGTGGCCGTCACGCGCGCCGAACCCGCAGGCGAGCCACGGAGTCACGGAGAGGGCGAGGACGAGCGAGAGCTTCGATGGCTTCGGCATTTGGAGGGCGTGCTTCGAACTCTGTGCCGTGCGCGCGGTCTCGGCGAATTCCACCCGGAGCGCTCCCATGAACGTGGTGGCCGCGACACGGCGCGCGGCCACGCGCGCACATCCACGAGGAGGGCGCCGCTGCCGCACCGTGCGCGACGCGCTCAGGTCGTCGGTGGCGTCGGCGCGCGCTCGGCGAGCACGAAGCCGAGCACGTGCCGGGTGCCGAGCTGCCGGAGCGCGCGCCGCACGTCACCCTTCGAGGAGACGCCGCTGCCGACCACGATCACCATCCCCTCGACGGCGGTCTCGAGCGCGTTGGCGTCGCCCGTGCCGAGGATCTTCGGACCGTCGACGACGACGTAGTCGTAGAGCTCGCGGAAGACCGACAGCGCCTCCTGGAACTGACCCGAGTGGATCACGCGCGGGATGGCCTCGCCCCGCGGCGACTCGGCGAGGACGTGCAGCGACGGCCCGATCGCGACGACGTGCCAGCGCCAGTCCTCGCCCTCGATCTTGCGCACCAGCTGCGCGGAGATTCCGAACGGCGGCGGCACGTCGAGGCCGAACAGCTCGGCGAGCGCCGGGTGGTGCAGGTTGCCCTCGACGAGCAGCACGCGCGCGCGCTGCGACTCGGACAGCGCCATCGCGAGCAGCGCGGCCACGGTGCTCTTGCCGTCGCGGTCGTTCGGGCTCGTGATCGCGAACGTCACCACGCCTTGCGAGTGGAGCAGCTCGAGCTTGTGTCGGATGACGCGCAGCGAGGCGCTCGCGGCGACGTCGTCCCGCAGGAACGCGAGCACCTCGGCGCGCTTCGGCGCGGCGACCATGCGCACGACCTTGATCGGCCACTGGTCGAAGGGGGCCGACGTCTCCTCCACGAAGTTCGCGAGCGCGCCCGGCGAGGGGGCGACGAGCGCCTGGCTCGGCACGGGGGCGGCCGCCTGCGCGACGGTCGGGATGACCCCCAGCACGGGCGCGACGCCGAGCGCCTCGACGTCCTCCTGATCGAAGATCCGGCCGTCGAGCGCGATGCGCGCGAGGATCCAGCACAGCGCCGCCGCGAGCGAGCTGAAGCCGCCGGCGAGCGCGATCATGAGGCGCTTGGCCTTCGAGGGGCGAAGCGGCCGGAACGCGGGCTCCACGATCGAGACGATGTCGCCCTTGCCGACCTCGGCGCCGTTCGCCGCGAGCTGCGCCGACTCGTAGCGCTGCTTCAAGCCGTCGCGCTGGCTCTTCGCGTCGGCGAGCGTGCGCAGCATCCGCTGCCACTCGGTCTCGAGCGAGCCACGCCCGAGGTCTCCCGCGTCTGGCCCACCGGCGTCGTCCGTCGCGCCGGCTGCGGGAGGCGGCTCGTGCTTGGCGATGCTCGCCATCAGGACGTTCTCGCGCGCCATGATCTGCGCGATCACCTCCTTCAGCTTCACCTGCTCCTCGGACTCGGCCTTCGGCGTCGGGTCGGTGCCCGTCGCCTTCGCGTCGATCGCCGCGAGCTGCGCGCGCGCGTCGCGAAGGTCCTGCGCGGCCGCCGCCGCCGTCGCGCGCGCGGCCTTCATGTCCGGGTGCTCGTCGGTGAGCTTGAGCTGCTTCGCCTGCAGATCCGCCGAGGCCTCGGCGTAGCGCTTCTTCGCGTCCTCCACGCGCGCCGCCGCCGCCTCGCGCGACACGCCGGGCGTCGGCGCGGCCGCCGGAGCGTCGGGCGTGGCCGAGGCCTTCAGGTCGGCCTCCAGGCGCGCGCGCTGCCGCCAGAGCGCCGCGAGCACGGGATCGCTGTTGCGCAGCGCCGTCATCGCGGGGTCGTCGGACTTCACGGTCGCGGCCGGACCGCCGGGCGCGCCGGGCTTCTTGGCCCCCATCGCGCCCATCCCGACGCCGCCGCCCAGAGGGATCTCCACCGAGAACTCGGGGTGCGCGCCGAGGAACAACGTGACCTTGCCGATCGCGTCGTCGATGTTCTTGTTCGCGGTGGTGACCTCCTTCTCGAGGAAGGCCGCCTGGTTGCGCAGCTCGCGCACGCCGCCGCCCACGAAGTCGTCGGCGAGCGTATCGGAGAGGTACTGCGTGACGTCGCGGACCAGCGCGCGGGTGTCGACGCCGTCGACCTCGTCGCTGTCGAACGAGACGACGTAGCGGCCGCTCTCGCGCGCGCGGACGCCGACGTGCATGCGCATCGCGTCGACCGCCTCGATCACGTCGCGCGACTCGACGATCTGCGCGTAGAGGCCGAATTTCTTGATCGCCGCCTCGAGCCGCGCGCGCTCGACGAGCATGTCCTTGATGCGCGCGGTCCGGTGCAGCGTCGACTCCCCCTCGCCGCCGTCGGCGCGCGGGATGTTGCGGATCGCGATCGTGCACTCGGAGGCGAAGTTGCGCTTGGCCTTGGAGGCGAAATACGCCGAGAGCGCGAGCCCGATCGCGAGCACGAGCGTCGCGCCGAGGAGGAAGCGCCGCCCGCGCTTGGCGAGCGTCACGAGGCGCGCGAGGCGCTCGCCCGGCGTCTGCTCGGGCGGCGCGGGGGAGGGGGGCGATCCCGGGGGGCGAGGCACGCTCACGAACTCAGGCTCCGCGCTGGCGCCGGGCACGGCGCGACGTCGCTTCGACGCGCTCCGGGGTGGCGACCGAGGACGCCCCGATACCCTAACGAGCGGTGGCGGGTTGCGCAATTCGCCGACGGCGGGCGCGCGCGTTCTGCGATCCGGAGCACGTTCATCAACCTTTCGAGTGGCTGACCACCACCACGGCGAGCAGCAGGACCACGCCCGCGACGGCGATCCCGACGAGATCGCGTCGCTCGGTCTTCACCTCGAAGTCCGGGTGGTCCACCCGCACCGTCGCGTACAGCGCGCCGGCCAGCCCGAGGTAGATGAAGAGCAGCTGCTTGTACGTGAACGACAGGAAGAAGATCCCTACCAGGATCCCCGCGAACGACAGCGCCAAGGCGTACGCGAAGCGGAGCAGGGCCGGATCGAGCCCCGCCGGGGGCCGGCGCACGATCGCGACGGGGATCTTGATCGACGTCCAGACCAGCCCCAACCAGGCGAAATAGCCTGGGATACCCAGCTCCGTCACCGCCAGTAGGTAGGCGTTGTGCGCCGTGTGCGGGATGTCGATCGAGTCCTGGAACTGGTTGACCCCGACGCCGACGATGGGCTGGCGCTTCAGCAGCATCAGCCCCTCGCGCAGGATCTCGGCGCGCTCCTCCGAGGAGGACTCCGCGTCGGCGCCGTCGCGCCACGAGAGGGCGATGAGCGGCGCGGCGAGGGCGCAGGCCATGACCACGCCGCGGAGGCCGAAGCGGCGCACGAAATGGACGAGCGCGATCGTCAGCAGCACCAGCTGACCGCCGCGCGACTGCCCGAGCACGACGGCGTACAGGGCCACGGCGAGGAGCGGGAGCAGCGCGAACACGCGCACGCGCCAGTCGCGAGAGCGCTCGGTGACGAAGTACAGCGGCAGCACCGCGCCGACGAACACCGCGAGCTCGTTCGGGTCGGCGAGCTGCCCCTTCCAGCGCACCCGCCCGCCCGTCGAGAGCGTGCCGAACTTGCCGGCGCGCTCGCAGAGGTAGTCGACGCCCGGCTTGCCCCCTTCGTTCTCGCAGAACCGCACCCCCTCGCACTCGCGCCCGTCGGGCACGTAGTCCTCGTCCTCGCCGTTCACCTCGATCGCGACGCACTGCTTCGGCTGCAGCCCCTGGTGCACGGCCACCGCGCTGATGAGCGTCATGCAGACGCCGATCGTCACGGTGAAGCGCTTGAGCCGCTCGAGCCCCTGGAGCCCGTAGGCGACGACGAGGAAGAAGATCGCGGGGAGCGTCGTCGCGAGCCACACCGTGCTCGCGCCGGTGCGCCCGAGCCGCGCGAGCGTGACGCCGTAGCAGATGACCACGAACGCGCCGAGCCACGGGAGCTGCGGGGCGAAGCCGAGCTTCTTGCGGTCGACGAACGCGCCCCACCCGATGCCGATCGCGGCGAGCGTCGTCAGCGCCTCTAGCAGATGCAGCGGGGCGAGGCCGGGGAAGACCTCCATCGGCCGGAGCAGCAGCACGACGACGATCGCGAGCGCAGCGAGGCTCGCCACGACGTGCTCAGCGGGCCACGCGCGCCGCGACCGATGCGTCGTCGAGCGCGCACCAGCGGCGCGTGACCGCGATCGTGGACGGATACGGCTGCGACATGTCCGGCGAGCAAGCCATAGACGAAGGCGTGGCGCCCGTCGAACTCCTGGGCGTAGGGGAGCGCGCGGCTCAGAATCCGGGTTGGACCGGCGCCGCGAGCGTCGCGAGCGAGGGGGCGCGCACGTCGGACCACCACGCCGTCGACAGGCCGAGGAAGACGACCTCGCGCGAGAACACCGTGCCGACGTCGAGCCGCGAGTAGCGCAGCTCCACGCCGCCGACCGCGGCGATCCCGCCCGCGAGCGCGACGCGCAGCTGCGCCGAGCCGTTCATCGACACGAACGCGGCGCCCTGGTTCGGGCCGCCGAGGATCGAGGTGCGGGCGCCGTTGCCCGCGAGCAGGATCTCGGCGCCGCGGACGCTGCGAAGCGGTCGCCCCATCCACGTCACGACCGCGGTCGCGCCCGCGCCGGGGCCCAGGCGCGGATCGATCACCGAGTACGCGAAGCCCGCCTCCGCCATGAACGAGCTCGCGTCCGAGCGCGCCGACACGCCGAGTGTCGCGGTGGGGACCGCGCTCGTCCCGCTCGTCGCGGCCGAGGTGGGCGTCGACGGCGTGGTGGTCAGGAGCGTCGCGCCGACGCGCGCCCAGTTGCTCAGCGTGGGCGTCGTGAGGAACGCGAGGCGCACCGTCGCCGTGCCGGTCGCGAGGTCGACCGGATCGGCAGCGTGCGGCGCCCTCCCCGTGGCGTCGACCAGGTCGAGCAGGCGCGTGCGATCGAGCCGCAGGCCGTACTCCCACGTCGTTCGCGTGCCTGCGCGCTGGGTGAGCGACGCCGAGACGTCGGTGCCGAGCGAGTCGATGCCCGGCGAGCGCGAGATGCCCGTGCCGACCAGGCGATCGCTGAGCGTGGTCGTGAGCCCGAAACCGATGGTCTCGCCGAGGCGGAGCGTGGGGGTGAGCTCGTGCACGAAGCCGATCGTCGCGCGCGTCGCGCCGTCGACGCGCTGGCTCGACAGGGCGTCGAACGCCGTCGGGGTGCCGTCGGTGCCGCGCGAAGCGCGCGTCGACCCGAGCGACGAGAGCAGCGAGAAGGTGAACCGCGCCCGCGCGTGGATCCGCACCATCGACGACCACAGCAAGCTCGCGCGCGCGTTCGAGCCGGCGTCGGAGAGCGTCGGGTAGACGAACGCGCGCCCGAGCACCTTCAGCTCGTGCAGCTCGTCGCCGCGCTCGCGTACGCGCAGCGTCCCGAACGCCTCGAGCCCGGTGAACGCCGCGCCGCTCGACGCAGCGCCGGGGATCGGCGCCGAGTCCCAACCGCCGACGACGGTCAGCTGGCCGCCGACCGACACCGGCTGGGGCTTCGTCGTGGCCTCGTAGGCGGGGAGCACGGTCGGGGCGAAGAGCACGGCGCGCGCGAGCCTAGCAGGTGAAATTGGTCGCTCTTTGCCAATCTGCCGCCGACCGAGCCCACGGTCGCTCGGGCGCTTCGCGCAACCTCACCGACCTTCACGTTTTTCGCAGGCCGCTCTCGCCAAGCCCCCTTTCACGGAGCCGCGGGGCCGTCGGCGCACGCGTGCCGCCCTCAGCCGCCGCTGCCCGCGAGCTCGATCTCGGCCTCGACGGCCCGGTGGTCCGAGGGGCCGCGCGGCGAAGCCGTGACCGAGAGGAATCGCACCCCCGCGCCCGCGAGGAACCGATCGATCCGCATCCACGGCCGCTTCGCCGGGAAGGTGAAGCCGAAGCCGTTGCCGACGTCGTCGAACGCGTCGTGGAGCCCTTCGAAACGCCGCCGCGCGATCGCGCTGCCGACCGGCAAGTTCGTGTCGCCCACGAGCACGAACGGCATCCCGCCGCCGCGCGCGTTCTCGATCGCCGCCGCGATCTGGCGCTCACGCAGCGTCGCGTCGCTCGCGAGGCCGCTCTGCGTGCCGTTCTCGATCGCGTGCCGCGGCGAGAACGGGTGGACGGAGACGAGCGCCAGGCGACCGCCCGGCGTCTCGAGCTCGTAGCGCACGAACATGCGGGGCGTGCCGTCCTCGAACGGCGGCGGGACCTCCACGCGCACGATGGGCAGGCGGCTCTCGATCGCGAACTCGCCGTCCGCTCGCAGGGTGAGGCCGCGGCGCTGACACGCCTCGGTCACGTGCTCGCGCGAGGCCTGGAGCACGGTCACGTCGGCGCGCGTATCGCCGAGCGCGCGCGCGACCTCGTCGTAGCCGAGCTTGCCGAAGTAGACGTTCCACGTCCGGACCCGCAGGCTCGCGCGCGCGTCGTGCGAGCGGCGGGCGGGGAGCGACGCGCGCAGCCCGCAGACGGGGAACGCCGCGACCAGCAGCGCGACGACCTGAGCGCCCACGAGCCAGCGGTGCCGCAGCCAGACCGCGATCGCGCACGCGACCGTCGCCGTGACGAGCATCGGCCAGCGCGGCGCGTACAGCAGCAGGAACGACGGCCCGGTCGACTCGGCGAGCAGCAGACCGATCGCGAAGAGCGCGACCAGGAGCAGCTGCCCGTACGCGAGCCAGCGGGCGATTGCGCGGAGGCGCCGCTTCGCGTCCGTCATCGAGGGCGCGCCTGTCGCACGGGCGCAGGGCGCGCGCAATTGCAGCAGCGGCGCGTTCGAGGCCGGTCGGTCCTCACGCGCGCGCGCCGCGGCGCCTCGGTGTCGAGCCGCGCCCGGCGTGATACGACGCTCCGCCATGCGCCGGCTCTCCGCCCTCGCCCTCCTCCTGCTGCTGCCGACCACCCTCGCGTGCTCGGCGACGGCGACGTACGCGTGGAAAGACGAGCACGCGATCGAGTACCGCGTCGGCCCGGGCGATCGGCTCCGGATCAGCGTCTGGAAGCACGACGAGGTGAGCCAAGAAGTCACCGTCCGGCCCGACGGCAACTTCTCGCTCCCCTTGCTCGGCGACGTCCACGCCGCGGGGCGCTCCTCGGTCGACATCGGCAAGGAGGTCGAGGCGCGCCTCACGCGGCTCTACACCGAGGCGCCGCCGGTCACGGTCCTCGTGGTCGAGGTGAAGAGCTACCGACTCTACGTGCTCGGCGAGGTCCAGAAGCCCGGCGAGCTCGCGCCGGGCCAACCGATCACGGTGCTGATGGCGCTCGCGATGGCGGGCGGCTTCACCCCCTTCGCGGACGCCGATCACGTCGTGATCGTCCGCCGCGACGAGAAGGGCGAGCGCAGGATCCCCTTCAGCTGGTCGGCCGTCGTGCGCGGCGGCGACCTGCAGCAGAACCTCATGCTGCAAGCGGGCGACACTCTCGTCGTCCCCTGAGCGCGCGCGTGGTTCGCGTAGTCTCGCCCGGTCGGGCCGCGTACGACACCGCTGTCGACGCGCGTCGCGATCGTCCGGCGCAGATGTTTCCCCTGTAGCGAAGCGTCAGTTAGGCTGAGCCTCAGCCAGGTGATCGTACTCCGCGTACCGGCCACGCTGCAGTACCGCGACGTCGCGACCCGCGTCGTGTCGGCGGCCTGCAAGCTCGTCGAAGCCACGTCGGCCGAGTTCGGCCAGCAGGTCGTCTCCGCCTTCGGCGAGGCCTTCAACAACGCGGTCCTCCACGCCTATCGCGGGCTCGCTCCCGGCGAGCTCGTCGTCGAGGTCGCGCCGCTCGCGGATCGCATCGCCATCCGGCTGGTCGATCAAGGGCGGACGTTCGATCCGGCGACCATCGTCGATCCCGATCTCGACGCGCTCCCCGAGTCGGGAATGGGATGGTTCATCATCCGATCGTTCATGGACGAAGTGCGCTATGAGCCCGGCCCCCCGAACGTGCTGTCGCTCGCGAAGCGGCTTTGACTCGGCCGCAACGTTCGCCTACACCCACGCCAGCGTGGCTCACGCGCCCACACGGAACGCTCGATGAACTTCTCCCTCCAACGTGACGGCGATGCGCTGGTGCTCCGCATCGAAGGGGAGCTCGACGCGCTATCGGCGCCCCAGATTCGCCCCGTGATCGAAGAGGTCCTGGCGGGCGCGCCCAAGCGCGTCACGGTCGATCTCTCCGCCCTTCGGCTCGTCGACAGCTCCGGCGTCGGCGCGATCGTCTCGCTCTTCAAGCGTCAGCGTGCCGCCGGCGGCGAGTTCGGCATCACGGGGCTCGCCGGGCAGCCGCTCGCCGTGTTCCGGGTGCTCCGGCTCGATCGCGCGCTGAGCACTTCGGCATGAAGTTGCCGCGGGCGCTCGAGCGTTTGAGGGAGAAGAACCTCGAACGGTGGGTCCCGGCGTGGCTGCTCGATCGCTCGAGGCGTCGCGCCCAGCGCTCGCGCGCGTCGAGCGGGCCGCGGCACCTGATCTTCTCCTTCTGCGACCACTACGAGCCGCTCTGGGGAGGCGCGTCGCTCGAGACCGGGCGCGAGCGCGTGCGGGTCTGGCGCTAGGGCTACCCGCGGCTCGCGGCTCGCTTTCGCGACGCCGACGGTCGTCCGCCGCAGCACTCGTTCTTCTTCCCCGGCGAGCAGTACGACCAGGTGACGCTCTCGATGCTCGCCGAGCTCGCGCGCGCCGGATTCGGCGAGGTCGAGCTCCACCTCCACCACGACGGTGACACCGCGGCGAAGCTGCGCGCCGACGTGCTCGACTACCTCGCCAAGCTGGCCTCCCACGGTCACCTCTCGCGCGATCCCGACGGCCGGCTCCGCTACGCCTTCATCCACGGCAACTGGTGCCTCTCGAACGCGCGGCGCGACGGTCGCTGGTGCGGCGTCGACGAGGAGCTCCCGCTGCTCTTCGACACCGGCTGCTACGCCGACTTCACCTTCCCCGCCGCGCCCGACGAGGCGCAGCCCGCCGTCGTCAACCAGATCTACTGGCCGACCGGCGATCTCGCGCGCCGACGCGCGTACGAGCAGGCGGAGCGAGCCCGGGTCGGCCTGCGCCGCGACGACCGCATGCTCATCGTCACCGGCCCGATCGCGCTCTCCCGCCGGCCAGGCTCGCTACAGCCCCGCATCGAGAGCGCCGCGATCACCGCGAAGGATCCCGGCACCGCCGCGCGCGTGCGTACCTGGGTCGAGCAGGGCATCTCGGTCGAGGGGCGGCCGGAGTGGGTCTTCGTGAAGGTGCACACGCACGGCGCCCCTGAGCGAGAGGCCGCGTCGCTGCTCGGCGACGGCGGCCGCGCGATGCACGAGGTCCTCACCACGCGCTACAACGACGGCCGCGACTGGGTGCTGCACTACGCCACCGCGCGCGAGACGTTCAACGTCGCGATCGCCGCGATGGAAGGGCACTCCGGCGATCCCTCGCGCTTCCGCGATCACGTGCTGGCCCCGCCGCCGGTGCGCGTGGCCCCGCCGGGCTGAGCCGCTCCGCCCTCAGCGCCCGAGGCCGAACAGCATCGTGCGCGGCGTCGAGAGGATGATCTCGATCTCGGTCGCGAGGTACGGGCCCACCCGCTCGAGCGAGGCGGTGTAGGCGAGATCGAACAGCAGCTTGATCCGCATGTCGTCGGCGAGCGCGCCCTCGACCCCCTCGAGATCGAACGGGTTGACGAGATCGTCGCCGAACGCGGCCACCGGGCTGCCAGGCGGCGGGCGCCCAGTGTAGCCGAGCGAGATCTGCGCGAGCCCGGTGAGCCCCGGCTTCACCCCGCGCATCCGCTCCTCGAAGAACGGGATCGCCTCGGCGAGCACCTCGATCAGCTCCGGTCGCTCGGGGCGCGGACCGACGAGCGACATCGTGCCGACCAGTACGTTGAGCAGCTGCGGCAGCTCGTCGAGCCGCGTCCTGCGAAGGAAGCGGCCGATGCGCGTGATGCGCGGATCGTTCTCCTCCGCCACGACCGCGCCCGTGCCCTTCTCGGCATCCACGCGCATCGTGCGGAACTTGAACATCGTGAACTCTTCGTAGTCGAGCCGTCGCCCGCCCGAGCGTCGACCGAGCAGCCGCCCCGCGCGCCGCTGCGAGTAGAAGACGGGGCCCGGCGAATCGACCACGATCGCCAGCGCCAGCGCCGGAAAGAGCGGAAGCGTGACCGCGAGCCCGACGGAGGCGGCGGCGAGATCGATCGCGCGTTTCAGGATGCGCACGGAGGGAGCTGCCACGTTCGTCCGCACGACCCTAGCCGCGGTCGTCGGCGCCGTCGACCTCGATGCGCCGTGCTCGCCGCGCGCCGATCGAACGCGCGCGACAGCGCTCGTTCGCGCTGGTCACCCGCGACGAAGTTCGATAAACCGCACGTCAGGGGGGGGCCGAAATGCATCCGGTATTGCGCATGCAGCGGCTCTCGCGCCTGTCGCAGGCGCTCAGCGAGCTCGACTCCGAAGGCGAGCTCGAGCGCTACGTCGTCGCCGCGCTGTTCGAGGTCTTCGCGCCCGTCGCACGCATCAACCTCTTCCTCTCGTTCGGCGACCACCAGCTCGGTGCCGCGGGCGCGGTCTACACGATGTCCCAGGTGCTCGCGCGCCTGCGCACGCCACGCGGCGAGGACGACGCCGCCGCCGCCGCCGTCCTGCGCGCGCCCCACCTGTTCGCCCGCGATCCCCGCGACACGCGCGGCTCGCTGATGTCGATGCCGATCGTGATGCGCGGCGAGTTCGTCGGCCTGATCGTCGTCGAGCGCGCGCCGTCGGGGCCGCCGCTCACGTTCAGCGATCTCGAGGCGCTCTCCGGCGTCGGCGGCCAGGTCGGCTTCGCGTTGCTCAACCTCCGGCGCCACCTGTCGACGCGTCGTCTCCGCATCGCCGAGGATCTCCGGCAGGCGCGCGAGGTCCAGCATCGCCTGCTCCCCACGCTCCCCCCGCAGGTCGGTCCTCTTCGCGTCGCGGCCGCGTACCGGCCTGCGTTCGAGGTCGGCGGGGACTTCTACGATCTCGTCTCGGGCGAGTCGGGCGCGACCCACGTCGTCATCGGCGACGTCGCCGGCTCGGGCGTCGCGGCGGCGCTGATCATGGCGCGGATCTCCTCCGATTTCCGCCGGCTCGCGCGCGCCGACACGAGCCCCGGGGCGATCCTCCTGGAGCTCGACAAGTCGATCAGCGAGAGCAAGCTCGAGCACGCGTTCGTCACGGCGACCTGCCTGCGCTTCGACCGCACCGGGCGCGAGCTGCACGTCGCGAGCGCCGGGCACCTGCCGCTGATGCTCCGGCGCGGCGAGCGCGAGATCGAGCTGCACGGGCGCAACTCGGGCGTGCCGCTCGGCGTGCTCCAGGGCCAGCACTGGGTCGAGGAGCGGCTCGACCTCAACGTCGGCGACATCATCCTGCTCACGACGGACGGCGCCCTCGAGGCGATCGATCCGGAGGCCGGCGTGAAAGGGCTGCTGCGCCTCGCGAAGCTGCTGCGCGAGGCGCCGCGCGACGTCGAGGCCGTGGCCGCGCACGTCCTCGAGGCGGTGGTCCGCGCCGAGGGGCGCTCCGACGACGTCGCCGTGCTCTCGCTGCAGGTCGCCGACTGCCCGTGAACGCGAGCGGCCTCGGGCGCGGTCGCGCGACCGACGCGACCGACGCCGCCGTTGACGTCGCGCGCCATTCGGGCTCGGGTGCCGCGCCGTGAAGCCCTACGCCGAGCTGATGGGACGCGTCCTGTTCCCGCTGTGGGAGGGGACCCTGCGTCGTCGCCCCACCGTGTCGCTGCTGCGTCGGTTGCAGCAGACCGAGCGCCTGCCGCTCGAAGAGCTGGAGGCCCTTCAGGTGGGCGCGCTGAGGGCGCTGCTGCGTCACTCGTTCGACCACGTCCCGTTCTACCGCGCGCGCATGCTCGCAGCGGGCCTCGGCCCCGACGACGTCCGCAGCCTCGACGACCTCCGTCGCCTGCCGATCCTCGAGCGGAGCGAGGCGCGCGAGGCCGGTGAGTCGCGCGCGGCCACCGCGCCGCCGCTCCCCGCGATCCGCAAGAGCACCAGCGGCTCGAGCGGCCAGCCCCTCGCGTTCGCGTACGACCTCGGCTCCGAGCACTGGCGTCAGGCGACCAAGCTGCGCGGCTACGGCTGGGCGGGCTACCGCGTGGGCGTCCGCTCGCTGCACTACTGGGGCGGCGCGGCCGTGCGGCCGACGCGCTTCGGGCGCGTGAAGATCGCCCTCGACCGCACGCTCAAGCGCGAGACGTACGTCGACTGCGGCGTCCGCGGCGACGCCGAGCTGGCCGGGCTCGCCGACGCCATCCGTCGCTCGCCGCCCGACGTCATCGTCTGCTACGCGCAGGCCGGCGCCGATCTCGCCCGCTGGGTCAACGCGAACCGCGCCCGCGCCTGGCGCGACATCCCCGTGCTCAGCGCGGCGGAGCGCTTGTTCCCGGCGGACCGCGCCGCGCTCGTCGAGGCGTTCGGCCCCGGCGTGTTCGAGACGTACGGCTCGCGCGAGGTGATGCTGATGGCGGCCGAGTGCGAGGCGCACGACGGCATGCACGTCTCGATGGAGAACCTCGTCGTCGAGGTCGTCGTTCGCGACGGCGCGAAGTCGCGACCCGCGCGCCCAGGCGAGTCCGGCGAGGTCGTCGTCACCGATCTCCACAACTACGGGATGCCGTTCGTCCGCTACGCCACCGGCGACCTCGCGGTCCTCCGCTCGCTCGAGCGCTGCGCCTGCGGCCGCGCGCTGGCGCGCCTCGGCGCGGTCGACGGGCGCGTCACGGAGACGCTCCGCGACGGCGCAGGGGGCCGGATCTCCGGGCTGATCTTCAACGTGCTGCTCGTCGCGCACGGGCACGTCGTGCGTGCCTTCCAGGTCGTCCAGCACCGCGACGACTCGCTCACCCTGCGCGTCGTCGGCGAGCGCTTCGACGCCGCCGCGGAGCAGGCGCTCCGCAGCTCGCTCGCCCCCTACTTGCGCGCTTTGCCGCTGACGATCGAGCGCGTCGCCGACATCCCGACGGAGCGCTCCGGCAAGCGGAAGGTCGTCATCGTCGAGCGGTGAGGGCGGCGAGGGGCCCGCGCCGCGCGTCGTCGATGGAACGCCGATAGAGCGCGAGGTACGCGTCGACCATCGTGCCGAGCGCGTAGTGCGCCGAGCGCGCGAGCGAAGCTCTCCCGCGCTCCCTCGCCGCCTCTGGATCGCGCGCGAGCGCCGCCATCGCCTCGCGAAGCGCGCGCTCGTCGCCCGCCGGCACGAGCGCGCCGACGCGTCCTCCCTCGAGCACTTCGCCGATGCCGCCCACGTCGGTCGCGACGACCGGCAGGCCCGCCGCCATCGCCTCGACGAGCCCGAGCGGCAGCCCCTCGGTGTCGGACGACATCACGAACGCGTCGAACGCCGACAGCGCGCGCGGCACGTCCCGCCGTGCCCCTGCGAGCACGAGCCACTCGGCCGCCGCGCCCGCCGCGGCCACCGCAGCGCGCAGCGCCGGCAGCTCGTCGCCATCGCCCACGATCACGAGCCGCGTCCCTGCCCCGAGCAGCGGCGTCGCCGCGCGCACCAGTCCCGGAAAGTTCTTCTCGAGGCGCACCCGCCCGACCGTCCCGAAGACCCACGCGTCCGCGGGGATCCCGAGCTCGGCGCGCACGGCCGCGCGCGCAGTCTCGTCGTGCGCGAACGCCTCGAGCTCGACGCCGTTCGGGATCGTGTGCAGGCGCGCGCTCGGGCACTCTCGGTTGCGTCTCGCGACCGCCGCCGTCGCCGAGGAGACCGCGACGTAGGCGTGCGCCAGGTGCCCGCCGACCCGTCGGAGCAGGAGTCGTCGCCCGCGGTCCGGGTTCGCCCCATGCTTGGTGTGCACCACCGCGGCCCGCGCCAGACGTCCCGCGAGGGCGCCGTAGGCGAGCGGCAGTGGGTTGTGCGTGTGGACGACGTCGACCCCCGCGGCGCGCAGCCGATCGCGGAGCGCGAGGACGATGCGTGGATCGACGCCGGGCCCCTTCGCGACGCGCGACACGCCTACGCCCGCCGACGCGAACGCCTCCGCGAGCGGCCCGTCGGGCGCGGGCGCGAGCGAGATGGCGAGCACGCGGTGTCCGCGAGCGACCTGCTCGCGCGCGAGGTCGAGCGCGACGCGCTCCTGCCCGCCCATCTCGAACGAGGAGAGCACGTGCGCGATGACGATCGCGCGCGTAGCCCCGGTCTGACCGCCCTTCACCGCCGCGACGGTAGCGTCGGACGTGGAGCGGGGGAAGCGCGTCGCAGGCCGCGCGCGCGTTCCCGTCGCGTCGCCGCTCGGGTATGTCCCGCCGCCACGTGCGCGTCCTCGTCGTCACCAAGATCTTCCCGAACGCGCTCGAGCCGACGTCCTCCGCGTTCAACCGGCAGCAGCTCTCCGCGCTCTCCGCGCAGGCCGACGTCGAGGTGCTCGCGGCCATCCCGTGGTTCCCCTTCGCGCGGCTCGCGCGCAAGTGGTCACGCGCCGGCCGCCTCGGCGGTCTGCCCGCGACCGACGTGATCGACGGCGTCCCCGTCGCGTACGCGCGCGTCGCCTACCTCCCCGTCATCGGCGACTCGGTGGCGGTGTCGCTCTACGGCGCCTCGGTGCTCCCGGCCGTGCTGCGGCGCCGAGGTCGCTTCGACGTGATCCTCGGCGCGTGGACGTTTCCCGACGGCGTGGCGGCCATCGAGCTTGGACGCCTGCTCGGCGTGCCCGCGGTCGTGAAGGCGCACGGCAGCGATCTGAACGTGGAGGCCGAGAAGCCGAAGGTGCAGGCGCGGCTGCGGCGCGCGTTGCCGCGAGCGGCCGGCTTCGTTGCGCCGAGCCGCGCGCTCGTCGCCCGCGCCGTCGCCCTGGGCGCCGACCCCGCCCGCGCCGTGCACGTGCCCAACGGCGTGGACGTCGCGCGTTTCCACCCGATGGATCGCGCAACTGCGCGCGCGAGCCTGGGGCTTCCGCTCGACGTCCCGCTCGTCGTCTACGTCGGCCGCCTGGAGCGCCCCAAGGGATTGTTCGAGCTCGTCGAGGCCTTCGCGGCCGTGCGTCGCGCGCGACCCGACGCGAGGCTCGTGCTCGTCGGCGACGGCAGCGCGAGGTCGGCGCTGCAAGCCGCTGCGGCGCCCCTCGGCGACGCGGTGATCGCGGTCGGGGACCGCACGCACGCGGAAGTGCCTCGGTACCTCGCTTCCGCGGACGTCTTCACCCTCCCGAGCTGGTTCGAGGGGACGCCGAACGTGGTCCTCGAAGCGCTGGCGTGCGGCCGTCGGGTGGTCGCCACGCGGGTGGGGGGGATCCCCGACGTCGTCGAAGACGAGCTGCTCGGCGAGCTCGTGCCGCCCAAGGAGCCCCGAGCGCTCGCCGCCGCCCTCGTTCGCGCCCTCGAGGCCCCCGTAGAGGCCTCCGCGATCGTGGAACGCGCGCGGATCGGCAGCTGGGCCGAGAGCGCCCGGCAGCTCCGGGCGGTGCTGGAGCGTGCCGTCGCCGGGCACCCGCGAGGCGCGTCGCGGTGAAGCGAACGTGGGCCCCCCGAGGCGCGGCACGTGCGCCATCGTCGATAGAAAATGACGGGAAATCTCAGTGGTCCGACCCTCCTCGACGAAGAGTGCTGGACATCGGCGCGCACACTGCTAGATTGCGCGCCCCTCTCGAAATCAGGCGAGTTTCCCTCGGGAAATGAGCTTGGACCGGGCGGCCCGCAACGCGAAGAGCGAGCGAGCTGTCTTGACTGGCGGTCCTAACGGCGCGCTCCCCCGGCAAAGCCAGGCGCGTACGAGGAAGCCACCCAACTGAAACGAAGGACGTCTCTATGGCCAGCAAGGCGATGGCGAGATTTGCGCGGATCTCTCCGCGTAAGGCGCGAATGATCGTCGATTTCGTGCGCGGGAAGTCGGCCGCCCAGGCACTGCAGCTCCTGCAGTTCACCAACAAGGCGGGCGCCCCCTGGGTCCGGAAGGTCATCGAGTCCGCCGTGGCGAACGCCCGGCAGAAGGACCCGACCGTCGACGTCGACGCCCTCTACGTCGCGACCGCCACCGTCGACAAGGGGCCGAACAGTCACATGCGCCGTTGGCGCCCTCGCGCGATGGGTCGGGCCACGCGCGTCCAGAAGGGCGTCAGCCACATTACCGTCGTCCTCGAGAGCGCGAAGAAGTAAGGCGGGAGGAAAGCCGTGGGTCAGAAAGTACATCCGATCGGGTTCCGCCTCGGCGTCATCAAGAGCTGGAATTCCAAGTGGTACGAAGACAAGAGCTACGCCAAGTGGCTCCATGAGGACATCCGGATCAAGCGCGCGATCAAGGACTACCTCTTCAACGCCAACATCGCCGCGGTCGAGATCGAGCGCGCTGCGAACAAGGCGAAGGTCGTCATCTTCACCGCGCGCCCCGGCATGGTCATCGGCAAGGGTGGCAAGTCGATCGAGACCCTGCGCACGGGCAACCTCACGACCGCCGGCAAGGGCGAGACGAAGTTCCCCGGCGTCCAGTCCTTCACGGACAACGAGGTCTTCATCGACGTGCAGGAGATCCGCAAGGCGGAGACGAACGCCCAGCTCGTGGCCGAGTCCATCGCCACGCAGCTCGAGCGCCGTGTCGCCTTCCGCCGCGCCATGAAGAAGGCCGTCTCCACGGCCGTGAAGTTCGGCGCCAAGGGCATCCGCGTGCGCTGCTCGGGTCGCCTCGGCGGCGCCGAGATGAGCCGCGTCGAGAACTACCGCGAGGGGCGCGTGCCCCTCCACACGCTTCGCGCCGACATCGAGTTCGGCCTCGGCGAAGCGAAGACCACGTACGGGATCATTGGCATCAAGGTCTGGATCTTCAAGGGCGAGATCCTCCCGAAGCGCAATCGCCGCATCGCGGCCCCGGCGAACGCCTGATCTGGAGAGCGTGTCATGCTCGCACCGAAAAAGGTCAAGTTCCGCAAGGTAATGAAGGGCAACACCAGGGGTACGGCGCACCGCGGGTGCGACGTCTCCTTCGGTGACTTCGGTCTCCAGGCCATGGGGCCCGGCAAGATCACGTCCCGCCAGATCGAAGCGGCCCGCATGGCGATCACTCGCCACGTGAAGCGCCTCGGCAAGCTCTTCATCCGCATCTTCCCCGACAAGCCGATCTCGAAGAAGCCGGCCGAGACCCGCATGGGTCACGGCAAGGGCAACCCCGAGGAATGGGTGTCCGTCGTGCTGCCCGGGCGCGTCATGTACGAGCTCCAGGGCGTTTCGCTCGAGATCGCCAAAGAGGCCTTCCGCCTCGCGGGCCACAAGCTCCCGATCCCGGTGAAGTTCCTCGTCCGCGGAGACCTGTCATGAAGACGACGGAGTTGAAGGACAAGTCGGTCGACGAGCTCAAGGAGCTCGCGAAGACCCGTACCAACGAGCTGTTCCAGGCGCGGCTGCAGAACTTCACGAATCAGCTCGACGACACGAGCTCGATCACGAAGGCCCGCAAGGACATCGCCCGTATCCTGGGCGAGCTCCGTCACCGCGAGCTCGATGCGCTCGCGGCCGAGATCCAGTCGCAGCTCGCGGCCGCGAGCTCCGAAGCGAAGGCGGAAGGCTGATCATGGCCGAGAAGAAGGACAAGGCGGCGCCCAAGGCGGCCGCCAAGAAGACCGAGCCGGCTGCCACGAAGCCGGCCGACGCGAAGGCTGCCGCCCCCAAGGCCGCCAAGCCCGCGAAGCCGGCCGCCCCCAAGGGCACGCCGACCCCGCCCCGCAACGACCCCCGCGGTCGCCATCGCGCGCTGATCGGCTTCGTCCGCAGCGACAAGATGGACAAGACCGTCGTGGTCGAAGTGACCTCGCTGCGCCGCGATGCCGTCTACGGGAAGTACCTGAAGACGCGCAGCCGCTACAAGGCGCACGACGAGAAGAACCAGTACAAGACGGGCGACAAGGTCGAGATCCGCGAGCACCGTCCGCTCTCGAAAGAGAAGCACTGGATCGTGTCGCGCATGATCGAGGCCGCGAAGGTCGAGTAGGAGCGTCGTCATGATCCAGATGAAGACCGTGCTCGACGTCGCCGACAACTCCGGCGCCAAGTCCGTCCAGTGCATCAAGGTGCTCGGCGGTTCCCGTCGTCGCTACGCTGGCCTCGGCGACATCATCGTCGTCGCCATCAAAGAGGCGTCTTCCGGCAAGGTGAAGAAGGGGGACACCGCTCGCGCGGTCGTCGTCCGCACCCGCCGCGAATACCAGCGCCCCGACGGCAGCTACATCAAGTTCGACGCCAACAGCGCCGTCCTGATCAACAAAGAGAATGAGCCGATTGGCACGCGTATCTTCGGGCCGGTCGCCCGCGAGCTGCGCGCCAAGAAGTTCATGAAGATCATCTCGCTCGCCCCCGAGGTCGTCTGATGGCCGCCCGCATCAAGAAGGGGGACACCGTCCAGGTGATCTCCGGCAAAGACAAAGGCAAGACGGGCACCGTCATCAAGTACATCCCCGAGGACGACAAGGTCGTCGTCCAGGGGATCAACATGGTGACGAAGCACCAGAAGCCGACGCAGCGGAACCCGGAAGGGTCGCGCTTCCAGAAGGAAGCCGCCCTCGCCGCCTGCAAGGTCATGCCGGTCGACCCCTCCACCGGGAAGGGCACGCGCGTTCGTTTCGAGACGAGCGCCGACGGCAAGAAAGTTCGCGTCGCGTCCACGAAGAAGTCGGGAGCGAAGCTCGACGCTTGATCCCCTGCTCGCGGACCGGTGAGGCCCTGTCTCACCGCAAGTCGGGCGCACGGAGCACGAGATGGCCACGAAGGAAGACAAGAAGGGCGCTGAGAAGAAGCCCGAGAAGAAGGCCGAGGCGAAGCCGAAGGCCGACAAGGCTGCCGGTGGCGAGAAGAAGGGTAGCGACAAGAAAGCCGCCTCTTCGAAGAAGCCCGCCTCCGCACAGGAGCACACCAAGTCGATCGCTTCGGCGGCCGAACCCCCGCGCCTCAAGGTCAAGTACAAGACCGAGATCGCGCCGGCGCTCCTGAAGCAGTTCTCTTACGGGAACGTGATGCAGGTCCCCCGCCTGCAGAAGATCGTGGTCAACATGGGCCTGGGCGAAGCCGTCCAGAATCCCAAGATCGTCGAATCGGCGGTCGGGGAGATGTCCCAGTTCACCGGTCAGAAGCCGATCGTGACGAAGTCGAAGAAGGCGATCGCCAACTTCAAGCTTCGCGCCGGCCTCTCCATCGGTGCGATGGTCACGCTCCGCCGCGATCGCATGTGGGAGTTCCTCGACCGCCTCGTGAATCTCGCACTCCCCCGAGTGCGCGACTTCAAGGGCATCTCGCCGAAGGCCTTCGACGGCCGCGGCAACTACTCGCTCGGCATGCGCGAGCAGATCGTCTTCCCCGAGATCGACTACGACAAGGTCGACAAGATCAAGGGCATGAACATCTCCTTCGTCACCACGGCGAAGACTGACGAAGAAGGTCGAGCGCTCCTCCAGGCGTTCGGCATGCCTTTCAGGAGCTGATTCGATGGCCACTGCTGCCGATTTCGCCAAGCTGAACCGCGCGCCGAAGTTCGCGGTCCGACACCGCAACCGTTGCAAGGTGTGTGGGCGCTCGCGCGCCTACTACCGCAAGTTCGAGCTCTGCCGCATCTGCCTCCGGCTGTACGCCCTCCGCGGCGACGTCCCGGGCGTCCTCAAGGCGAGCTGGTGATCGGCCCGCGGTGCTGCCAAGCATCGCCGAAAGCCGCAGCCCAAGACTTCGAACCACGTGTGTTTTCTCGCCCATCGGAACGCGTGACCCCACGGCCGCCGACGGGAAGAACGGGAAGGACAAGGAATCTCTCTCATGACCAGTGATCCGATCGCCGACCTGCTCGCGAGGCTGCGGAACGCGTCGCTGGCGCGCCACGAGCGCGCCGAGATGCCGTCGTCGAGGCTTCGCGTCAGCATCGCGAAGCTCCTCAAGGACGAGGGCTACGTCGACGACGTCCGCGAGACCGACGGGCCCAAGAAGACCCTCACGATCGTGCTCCGCTACGGCCGTGACCGGCAGTCGGCCTTTGACGGCCTCCGTCGCGTCTCGCGCCCCGGTCGCCGCGTCTACGTGCGCCACGACCAGATCCCGCGCGTCCGTAACGGCTACGGGATCGCCATCCTGAGCACGTCGCGTGGCGTGATGACCGACCGCCAGGCCCGCAAGGCGTCCGTGGGCGGCGAGCTCCTGTGCGAGGTGTGGTGATGGCTGCCCAGACGAGCGTCGCGGCTCCGGCCGCCGGAGAGGCGTTCCGCTTCTCGCGCATCGGCAAGCGTCCGATCGAGCTCCCCAAGGGGGTCACGGCCGCGGTCAAGGGTGAGATCTTCGAGGTCACCGGCCCCAAGGGGACGCTGAGCCGCAAGGTCCCGCCGTGCGTCAAGATCACCATCGAGGCTGGCAAGATCTCGGTTTCCCCGACGGTCGGCGGTCGTGACGGTGCGCGCTTCCAGGGCCTCACCCGGGCCCTCTTCGCTGCCATGACGAAGGGCGCCGCCGTCGGTGTCGTGAAGGAGCTCGAGCTCGTCGGCACCGGCTATCGCGCCGAGGTCAAGGGCCAGACCATCACGCTCGCCCTCGGTTTCTCTCACCCCGTCCACTTCGAGCTCCCGAGCGGCGTCACCGCGCGGGTGCCGCCGGAGAGCAAGGGCACTCTGATCGTGCTCGAGGGGAACGATCTCGAGAAGATGGGTCAGCTCGCGGCCAAGCTCCGCGCGATCCGTCCGCCGGAGCCGTACGGCGGCAAGGGCGTTCGTTACAAGGGCGAAAAGGTCCGTCAGAAGGCGGGCAAGAGCGGCGCTAAGGGCAAGTGATTGCCTGCTCCGATTAGTCGTAAGGCGAGGAGAACGTAGTCATGGGCAGCATTCTGCAAGGGCGCGAGCGCCGCAAGCTCCGCATCCGAAAGCGCATCTCGGGGGATACCGAGCGTCCGCGTCTCTCGGTGTTCCGGTCCGCGAAGCACATCTACGCCCAGGTGATCGACGACACGACCGGCAAGACGCTGGCGTTCGCGTCGACCCTCTCGAAGGACCTCAAGGGGACCCTCGAGGGCAAGAAGAAGAGCGACGAAGCGAAGGCCGTTGGCGCGCTCATCGCGACGCTCTGCAAGGGCCAGAAGATCGAAAAGGTCGTCTTCGACCGCAACGGCTACATCTACCACGGTCGCGTCAAGGCTCTTGCCGATGCCGCTCGCGCCGCTGGGCTGAAGTTCTAGGAGCCGCCCAATGGCACTCGACCACATCGACGAAGAAAAGCTCAAGGAGCGCGTCGTCCACATCAACCGCGTCGCGAAGGTCGTCAAAGGCGGCCGTCGCTTCTCGTTCTCGGCCCTCGTGGTCGTTGGCGACGAGTCGGGTCACGTGGGCGTCGGTCTCGGCAAGGCGAACGAAGTCCCCGAGGCGATCCGCAAGGGGAACGACCAGGCGCGAAAGAACATGTTCAAGGTGCCGCTGAACGGCGTCACCATCCCGCATGAGTCGTTCGGCCACTTCGGCGCCGGCAAGGTCCTGCTCCGTCCGGCCTCGCCCGGAACGGGCGTCATCGCCGGCGGCGCGGTCCGCGCAGTCGTCGAGAGCGCGGGCATCCACGACATCCTCTCGAAGTGCCTCGGCACCTCGAACTCGCACAACGTCGTCCGCGCCACGATCGCCGCCCTCAAGGAGCTCCGCGCTCCCGAGGACATCGCGGCTCGGCGCCGGATGAACGTCGACGAGGTTTCCACGACCACCAAGCACGCCGGCGATGCCCAGAAGATGGCGCGTGGCGTGGCTGCCGCGCCCACCGGAGGTGCGACGTGAAGACGAAGCTCAAGGTCACCCAGGTGCGCGGCTTCTCGCACCGCCCCGAGACGCAGCGGGTCATCCTGCGTGGGCTCGGCCTTCGCGGCCCGCACTCGACCGTCGTCGTGGACAACACGCCGTCGTTCCGCGGCATGGTCAAGAAGGTCATCCACCTCGTCACCGTGGAGGAGACCGATGGCTGACCGACTCGCAAAGATCGCCGCCCCCGTCGGCGCGAACACCCCCAAGACCCGCGCGGGTCGCGGCGTTGGTTCCGGCCTGGGCAAGACGGCCGGCCGTGGGCAGAAGGGCCAGAAGGCCCGGTCCACCGGCAACATCGGCAAGAAGCACTTCCAGGGCGGGCAGACGCCGATCCAGCGTCGCCTCCCGAAGCGCGGCTTCCGCAATCCGTTCCCGACCGCGGTCGCCGAGGTCAACGTCGGCACCCTCGAGTCGTTCGACGCCGGGGCCACGATCGACGAAGCGCTCCTCCGCGAGCGTGGGTTCGTGAAGGGCAAGGCAGACGTGCTCAAGATTCTCGGTGACGGCGAGCTCACCAAGAAGCTCACCGTCCGCGCGCACGCCTTCTCGAAGGGCGCGACCGCGAAGATCGAGAAGGCCGGCGGCACCGTCGTCCTCCTCACGCCGCCCGCCACCGAGGCGCCGGCCGCCGCGGCCGGCTGATCGCTCGCATCCGCTTCCCATGGCCCTTGGAGCCCTCGCGAACATCGGCAAGCTGGCCGATCTCCGGCGCCGGATCGTCTTCACGATCGGGATGCTGGCGATCTACCGCCTAGGCGTCTTCGTCACGACCCCCGGCGTCGACCGAAAGGTCATGCAGGGGTACATGGCGGCCGGCGGCGGCGGCGGCATCCTGAGCGTCGTCAACCTGTTCTCAGGTGGCGCGCTCGAGCAGCTGTCGATCTTCGCGCTCGGCATCATGCCGTACGTCTCGTCTTCCATCATCCTCCAGCTCCTCGGCATGGTGTTCAAGCCGATCGAGGAGCTTCGCAAGGAAGGCGAGGCGGGGCAGCGGAAGATCAATCAGTACACGCGCTACGGAACCATCGCGCTCTCTTCGCTTCAGTCCTTCGGCGTCGCGATGCAGCTCGAGGGGATGAACAACGTCCAGTTCGGGGCGGGGCTCACGGGCAACGTGGTCGCCCACCCCGGCTGGGGGTTCCGTCTTCTCACGATGCTCACACTCACGACGGGCTGCGCCTTCGTGATGTGGATCGGTGAACAGATCACCGAGCGAGGGATCGGCAACGGGATCTCGCTGATCATCTTCGTCGGGATCGTCACCGACATCCCGGGCGCGCTCAAACGTTACTACGACACGAACGAGGGGAACCTCCAGCCCCTCACCGTCTTCGCGGTCGGAGCGATCATCCTCCTCACCGTCATGACGATCGTGTTCTTCGAGCGTGGCCAGCGGAAGATTCCGATCCAGTACAGCCGGCGCAACGTCGGCCGCCGAATCTACGGCGGCCAGGCAGCTCACCTGCCGCTCCGCGTGAACACGTCGGGGACCATCCCGCCGATCTTCGCGTCCTCGCTGCTCGGATTTCCTGCGACGCTCGCCAGCCTGAAGATTCCGGGCGCGCAGCGGCTGCAGAACATGATCCAGCCCGGCGAGTGGATGTACAACTTCATCTACGTCGTCCTGATTGTGTTCTTCTGCTACTTCTACACGGCGGTGACCTTCCAGCCGGTCGACGTCGCCGACAACCTGAAGAAGCAGCAGGCGTTCATTCCTGGCATCCGACCTGGGAAGAAGACGGCCGAGTACATCGATCGCGTGCTCACGCGCATCACGCTCGGCGGGTCGCTCTACGTCGCCGCGGTCTGCATCGTGCCGACCATCGTGCAGAGCTACTTCCGGGTGCCCTTCTACTTCGGCGGCACGTCGATCATGATCGTGGTCGGCGTCGCCCTCGACACGGTCCAGCAGGTGGAGAGCCACCTCATCACGCGTAACTACGAAGGCCTGGCTGGCGCGCGCGCGACCAAGATCCGCGGCCGAAGGGACTACGCGTCATGAGCGCTCGAGCCGACCTGCATGCGGACTTCCTCGGGAGCGCGCGGTGCGCCCTCCGGGAGATTGGGGGCGTGCCATGCGGCTGATCCTCATCGGGCCGCCAGGTGCCGGCAAAGGCACCCAGGCGAAGGTCGTCGTCGAGCAGTTCGGTATTCCGCAGATTTCGACCGGCGACATGCTCCGCGAGCACAAGGCCAAGGGCACGGCCCTCGGCACGAAGGCGGCGGAGTACATGAATCGCGGCGCTCTCGTCCCAGACGAGGTGGTGATCGGCATGGTCGAGGAGCGGCTCAAGCTCGACGATGCCAGGAACGGGTTCCTCTTCGATGGGTTCCCGCGAACGGTGGCTCAGGCCGAGGCGCTCGACGCGACCTTGGCGAGGCTCGGGCTGGAACTCGACGGCGTCGTCCTCATCGAGGTCGCCGATGAACTGCTGGTCGAGCGCATCTGTGGCCGTCGCACCGACAAAGCCACTGGACAGATCTATCATCTCAAGTACAATCCGCCCCCCCCTGGCGCCGAACTCGTTCAGCGAGCCGACGACAAGGAGGAGGTCGTGAAGGAGCGGCTCGTCGCGTACCACGCGCAGACCGCCCCTCTCGTCCCTTACTACGAGGCGCGCGGGATTCTCCGTCGCGTCGACGGAGTGGGGGATCTCGCCCAGGTGACCGCGCGGCTCGTCGCCGCGGTGTCGCCGAAGGCGAAATGACCGACTCGGCACGTGCCGAGACCACCGGAGGAACGATCGAGGAAGCACTCCCCAGCGCCCTGTATCGCGTGAAGCTCGACGACGGCCGCAAGGTCGTGGCAGGGCTCGCGATGGAGGCGAGGAGGACGCTCATCAAGATCGCCCCCGGTGACAGGGTAGAGGTGCTCGTGAGCGCTCTCGACCCGACGCGCGGGAAAATCACGGGACGGCGAACCTAGCCCGCCGCCCCCTCGCCGACCGCAGCTGCGGGCGGCCGGTCACGGAACGAGCGGAGAGCCGTCATGAAGGTCCGTCCTTCGGTGAAGAAAATCTGTGTGAAGTGCAAGGTCGTGCGCCGCCGTGGCGTCGTGCGCGTGATCTGCGAGAACCCCAAGCACAAGCAGCGTCAGGGCAACTAGGAGTTCAGTCATGGCACGCATCGCGGGCGTCGACCTTCCCAAGTCCAAGCACGTCGTTATCGCGCTTCGTTACCTCTTCGGCATCGGGCCGACGAAGGCGCGAGAGATCTGCGCGAAGACGGGAATCCCCGGCAACAAGCGCACCGAGGAGCTCTCGGACGCGGATGTGAAGCACATCCGCGACCTCCTCGAGGCCGAGTACAAGGTGGAAGGCGACCTGCGCCGTGAGGTGCAGATGAACATCAAGCGCCTGATGGACCTCGGCTGCTATCGCGGCCTCCGTCACCGCAAGGGGCTGCCCGTTCATGGGCAGCGTACCCACACGAACGCCCGCACGCGCAAGGGCCCCCGCAAGGGCATGCTCACGCGCGGTGGTGGCGGTGGGGCCTCCGCGGCGCCGCGCCCGGCTGGCAAGGGCTGATCGCGCACCGCTCGGTGGACGCGCAGGAATCGAAGTAGGGAGCTCACGAAATGGCGCAGGCTCAGAAGTCCGCAGCGGCCGCGAAGGCGAAGAAGAAGATCCGCAAGAATGTCGCGACGGGGATCGCGCACATTCAGTCGACCTTCAACAACACGATCGTCACGATCACGGACGTCAACGGCAACGCGCTCGCGTGGTCGTCGGCGGGCTCGCGCGGCTTCAAGGGCTCGCGCAAGTCGACGCCGTTCGCGGCGCAGCTTGCGGCCGAAGAGGCCGCTCGTCGCGCGCAGGAGCACGGTGTCCGTTCGGTCGCCGTGTTCGTCAAGGGCCCGGGCGCCGGCCGCGAGAGCGCGCTTCGCGCCCTGCAGACGGCGGGGTTCAAGATCACCCTGATCCGCGACGTCACGCCCATCCCGCACAACGGCTGCCGTCCGCCGAAGCGCCGTCGCGTCTGATCTCGCTGTCCCAGCAGTTTTCCGGAGCGTCCTGAAATGGCTCGTTACATCGGTCCCGTCTGCAAGATCTGCCGCCGCGAGGGTGCGAAGCTCTACCTCAAGGCCGATCGCTGCTACAGCGAGAAGTGCGCCGTCAACCGTCGTCCGAAGCCCCCGGGGCAGCACGGCGACAAGCGCATCAAGCTCTCGGAGTACGGCCTGCGCCTTCGCGAGAAGCAGAAGGTCCGCAAGATCTACGGCGTCCTCGAGCGCCAGTTCCGCAAGTACTTCGCCGCGGCCGATGCCTCGAAGGGTCGGACCGGCGAGAACCTGCTCGGCGTTCTCGAGCGTCGCCTCGACAACATCGTGCACCGCATGGGCTTCGCGGGCTCGCGCAACGAGGCGCGGCAGCTGGTCCTGCACAAGCACGTGCTCGTCAACGGCAAGCGCGTCAACATCCCGAGCTACCAGGTCCGCGTCGCCGATCAGATCGTGATCCGCGAGCAGGCTCGCGCGCAGAAGCGCATCGAGATCGCCATCGCGGCGAGCGAGGCGCGCCCGCAGCTCTCGTGGCTCGAGGTCGACAAGAAGGCTTTCACGGGTACCGTCAAGGCCCTCCCGGTTCGCGAGGAGCTCAACGAGCCCGCGATTCGCGAGCAGTTCGTCGTCGAGTATTACTCGCGGTAGTCGCGCCGCGGCTGGCAATGCCCTTCGGGCACCGCCACCGCGACGTTCGCCGCTTTCGCATTCAAACCTCCGCGCCCTCGCGAGCTCCAACGCGTCGGCGCGGTTTTCCACGGTGGCATCGAGATGGAGCCTAGGTAGATGCCACCGAGGAGGTCGTTCTTCATGTCTGATCCCGTGAATCCGCAGATCGCGCGTAACTGGCACGAGATGATCCGGCCGAAGGCGCTGGAGACCGAAGAGGACACGCTCACCGAGTTCTACGGGAAGTTCACCTGTGAACCCCTCGAGCGCGGCTTCGGCATCACCATCGGCAACGCGCTCCGTCGCGTCCTGCTCTCGTCGCTCCAGGGAGCGGCCGTCACGGCCGTCCGCTTCGAGAAGGCGCTGCACGAGTTCACGACCATCCCCGACGTCGTCGAGGACGTGACCGACATCATCCTGAACCTGAAGGAAGTCGTCCTCCAGGCGCAGGCGTCGAAGCTCTCCTACACGGTGCAGATCGACAAAGAGGGGCCCGGCCCCGTCTATGCGCGCGACATCCAGCTGACCGAGGGGCTGCGCGAGCTGAACCCCGATCACCTGATCTGCACGCTCGACAAGAAGGGCCCGTTCCGCGCGGAGCTCACGGTCGGCATCGGTCGCGGGTACGTCCCCGCGGAGCGCAACAAGTCGCCGTCGATGCCCATCGGCACCATCCCGATCGACTCGCTCTTCAGCCCGATCCGACGCGTGAACTACACGGTCACGAACGCGCGCGTCGGTCAGCAGACCGACTACGACAAGCTCACGCTCGAGGTCTGGACCAACGGTTCGATCCGTCCCCAGGACGCGGTCGCCTACGCGGCGAAGATCATCAAAGAGCAGCTCTCGATCTTCATCAACTTCGAGGAGAGCGAAGAGCAGACCTACGTTGCCTCGATCAGCGATGACGAGCCGCCGAACGAGAACCTGTTCCGTTCGGTCGACGAGCTCGAGCTGTCGGTGCGCTCGGCCAACTGCCTCCAGAACGCCAACATCACGTTGATCGGCGAGCTGGTGCAGAAGACCGAGCAGGACATGCTCAAGACGAAGAACTTTGGTCGCAAGTCGCTGAAGGAGATCAAGGAGATCCTTCAGCAGATGGGCCTCTCGCTCGGCATGCGGATCGACAACTGGCCGCAGATGTACGAGCGCTGGAAGGCGCAGCAGAATCAGGCCTGATTGTCGGCCGCCGTTCACGAGATGGAGTGAGTCATGCGTCACTTGAAGTCCGGTAGGAAGTTCGACCGCAGCCCCTCGAGCCGGCGGGCGATGTTCCGCAACCTCACTGCGAACCTGATCCTCCACGAGCGGATCGAGACCACCGACGCGAAAGCGAAGGAGCTTCGACGCGTCGCGGAGAAGCTCCTCACCAAGGCCATGCGCCTCGGTAAGGTGGCCTTCACCCCGCAGGTCGATCTGACGGCCGCCGACAAGGCGAAGCGTCTGCACGCGACGCGCCTCGTCGGCTCGTTCATCGCGCGGTTCGGCGTCAAGACGCTCCCGGGCGGGGAGACCGAGAAGGTCGACCTGGTCGAGAAGGTCTTCGTCGATCTGGCGCGGCGCTTCGAGGGGCGCGCGGGTGGCTACACGCGCATCATCAAGCTCGGCCCCCGCAAGGGCGACGGCGCGCACATGGCCCTGATCGAATGGGTCGTGCGTCCGGCGGCTGGCGGCGTGCCGGTCACCGAAGCGGCTGCTGAGACGGCTCCGGCCACGGCCTGATCGTCTAGCTGCCCCGAAGCGAGCGACGACGCGCGAGACGCCCGAGAGGGCGCCGCGCGGCGTTTCTATTTTGTGCCGCGGGAACGTACGCTCGGGCGGCGGTGCGCCGTGACGAAGACGCCCGCGCTCCCGCCACGGCGGGTTCGGGGACGTCATCACGCTGCGCGACACCAACGGGTGCGAGTCCCCTCCCGGTAA
>CAIXWQ010001213.1 GCA_903923175.1 uncultured delta proteobacterium
CTCCGCGTACCCACCGCCGCCCGCCGCGTCGAGCTCGTCGAGCGCGGCGCGCGCGGCCGCGTCGGCCTCGACGGCGCGGCCGGCGCGCACCAGCGCCTCGGAGAGGTGGGCGACCATCAGCCAGCGCCGCACCGGCGTGTGCGCCGAGAGCGCGATCGCCTCCCGGCCGGCCGCCTCGGCCTCGCCGAAGGCTCCGCGCGCGAGGCCCGTCTGCGCCAGCACGTCGAGCGCCATCGCGCGGTAGCCCGCCGACACGGCGGGGATCGCGAGCAGCTCGCGCGCGTGCTGCTCGGCCTCGACGTGGCGCGAGCTCTCGGGGCGCGCGACGAGCACGTTCGCGAGCGCGAGCCGCGCGTGCGAGGGGACGTAGCTGAGCCCCGAGCGCAGCGCCGCCTCGAGCGAGCCGCGGACCAGCGTCTCCGCCTCGTCGTGCTGCCCCGCGCGGCTCAGCACCTCGCCGAGGACGTCGCGCGTCAGCACGAGCATCGTGCGCGACGCCGACACCTGCTCGTAAAGGCGCAGCGCCTCCTGCAGCAGCAGCCGCTGCGTCGCGAGGTCGTCGTCGGTGTGGCGGTGCTGGGTGCAGCGGATGACGTTCAGCCACGCGCGCAGCGCCGGGTAGCGCGCGAGCGCGTCGACGAGCTCCACCTCCGCGCGCGCCAGCATCGTGGCCGCGTGCGCGGGCTGGCCCGTCTGCGCCGCCGCGCTCGCGACGTGGAGCAAGGCGTCGCCGTAGACGAGCTGCAGCTCGGGCGCGGGCGTGATCGCCAGGATGCGCGCGACGAACGGCGCGACCGCCGCGCGATCGCCGTACGCCGCCACCGTCGCCGCCGAGCGGATCGCGCGGATCCACGCGCGCGAGCCCTCGGCGGTGTGCGCGAGCGCGAAGGCCGCGGCCGTCGCCACGGTCGGGTAGGCCCACCGCATCACCGCCGCGATCGCCTCGATCGAGGCGAATTCACCGGCGACCGCGGGCTTGGGCGCGACGTCGCGCCCGCGCCTGCCGAGCCGCTCCGCCGCTTGGTAGTCGTCCCGATCGAGGGCGCGCTCGGCGGCGCGCAGCAGCCAAGGCGTGGCCTCCGCGTTCGCCTCGGCGCGCAGCCAGTGCTCGGCGATCGGCAGCGGATCGGGCTCGCGCGCCTCGAGCCAGCCCGCCGCCAGCCGATGACCGAGCCGCCGGTCGTCGTCGGTGAGCAGCCCGTAGGCGGCGTCGCGCATGAGCGCGTGCCGGAAGCGGAACGTGGCCTCGGCGCCCGGCGCCTCGCGCCTCAGGGGCTCGATCACCTCCCGGCGCGCGAGCTCCGCGAGGTCGGCCTCGAGCGTGCCGTGATCGGTTGGCGCGCTCTGCGCTTCGCGCGCACCGTCGGGCTCCGGCGCGCGCGGGGCGCCGAGCAGCGCCGCGAGGCCGTCGAGCTGGAACACCTCGCCGAACACGCTCGCGGCCCGCAGCACGCGGCGCTCGCGCGTCTCGAGCTGGCCGATCCGCGTCTGCAGCATCGCGAGCACCGTCTCGGGCGGCGGGCTCGAGTCCCCCTCTGCGGGCCTCGTCTCCTGCGCGCCCCTCGTCTCCTGCGCGCCCCTCGTCTCCTGCGCGCCCTGCGCGCGCGTCATCGCCACGCGCAGCAGCTCCTCGAGGAACAGCGCGTTGCCGGCCGACTGCTCGACGACCCGCGCGATCGTCGGCGCGTCGAGCTGCGCGCCCGCGACGCGCTCGACCAGCCGCTCGCACGCGCGCCGACCGAGCGGCGGCAGCGGGAGCTCCATCACGCGCCCTTGCCAGAGCTCGGGGGCGAGCTCGGCGAGCTCCGGGCGCGCGAACGCGACGACGAAGAGCGGGTGGTCCTCGAGCTCGCGCAGCGCGCGGCCGAGCAGATCGATCGACGGCCGATCGCCCCAGTGCAGGTCCTCGATCACGACCAGCCGCGGTCGCCGCGGGCCGCGCCCGCCGAGCAGCGCGACCAGCGCGTCGCCGAGCCTTTCGTGAAGCAGCCGCGGATCCTGGCGCACGGCGCCGAGCTCCGGCCGCCCGTCCTCGGCGAACGGCACGTCGCACAGCTCGCCGAGCAGCGCGGCGAGCGGATCGGCGGCCGCCTCGTCGAGCGCGCACCAGCGCCGCACGCCGGCCACGACCTTCGCGCGTGCCTCGTCGAGGGCGTCGGTCGCGAGCACGCCGAACGCGCGTCGCAGCGCGGGCGCGAGCAGGCCGTAGGGCGAGCCCGCGCGCAGCAGCTCGCCCTGCGCCTGGAGGCGGAGCGCCGAGGGCCCGAAGGCGCGCTCGCCAGCCGGGAGCGCCTCGAGCGCCTCGAGCGCGTCGAGCCGCCGCAGCAGCTCGTGGCGCAGACGCGACTTGCCCACGCCCGGCGGCGCCACCACCAGCACCGCGCGCGAGACCTCGTCGCCGAAGCTCGCGCGCAGCGTGGACTCGAGCGTGCCGAGCTCGTGCTCGCGGCCGACGCACGGGGTCGGCCTGCCGAGCAAGAGGCGCGTCTCGTCGGCCCGCGTGGGCTCGTCGTGCAGCGAAGCGACGCCGCGCTCGAGCCGCGTGGTCCGCACGCGCCCGTCGAGCAGCCCAGCGGTCACCTCGTCGAGGAGCACCGCGGAGGACGCCCCCGCGTGCGGCAGGAGCGAGCCCGCGCGATCGAGCGCCTCGCCCATCGCGCCGCGCGTCCCGGCGAGCCGCCGCGCGGTGGCGACGGC
>CAIXWQ010001214.1 GCA_903923175.1 uncultured delta proteobacterium
CGACGCGCCGCGCGCCGCGGGCTCCGAGGCGAGCTCCGAGGCAGAGGGCGCCGCGCAGCCGCTCGCGAGCAGCGCGAGCAGGGCCCAGCGACGACGCATGCGTCGATGGTTCGGCGCGCGGGTCGCCCCGTCAACCGACTTCGCCTCGGGACCTCGGTCCGCGGCGGACGCGCGCGCTCGGATTCAGAGGTCGATCTGCATGCCGAGCTCGACGACGCGGTTCGGCGGCAAGCCGAAGTACGCGGTCGCCGGGCGCGCGTTGCGCGAGATGAAGGCGAAGAGCGTCTTTCGCCACCGCATCATGCGGGCGTTGCCGCTGGTGAGCAGCGTCTCGCGGCCGAGGAAATAGCTCGTGCGCGCCGGATCGATGCGCAGCCCCTTCTTCACGCAGGCGAGCAGCGCCATCGGCACGTCGGTCTGCTGCATGAAGCCGGTGCGGATCTTCACGCGGTAGAAGCCGTGCTCCAGCTGCTCGACCGACACGCGCTCCTCGCGCGGCACCTCGGGCACGTGCTCGTTCGCGACGTTCAGCAGCACGATCTTCTCGTGCAGCGACTGGTTGTGCTTGAAGTGGTGGAGCAGGATCGGGGGCGCGCCGTTCGGGTTCGCCGCCATGAAGACCGCGGTCCCCTTGACGCGAACCGGGTGCGTCATCTCGACGTCGTCGAGGAAGACCTTCAGCGGCAGCATCCCCTCGGCCATGTACTGGGCGAGATAGCGTCGCCCGGTCTGCCAGGTCGTCATGATGGTGAACACGCCCGCAGCCATGAGCACGGGGAACCAGCCGCCATCGATGAACTTGGTCGCCGAGGCGCCGAAGAACGCGAGGTCGATGCCGAGGAAGACGACCAGCAGCGGCAGCGCCTTCCACGCGGGCCACTTCCACGTGCGGGTGAGCACCACGTAGTAGACGACGGTGGTGATCCCCATCGTGCCGGTGACGGCGATGCCGTACGCGGCCGCGAGCGCGCTCGAGTTCTTGAACGCGAGCACGAGCCCGACGCACGCGACCAGCAGCAGGCTGTTGATCTCGGGGACGTAGATCTGCCCCTCGGTGTGCTTCGAGGTGTGGACGATCGTCACGCGCGGGAAGAAGCCGAGCTGCACTGCCTGCTGCGTGAGCGAGTAGGCGCCCGAGATCAGCGCCTGCGACGCGACGACCGTGGCCGCGGTCGCGAGGGCGACCATCGGGTAGAGCCCCCAGCGCGGAACGAGCGCGTAGAACGGGTTGGCGATGGCGCCCGGGTTCTCGAGGAGCAGCGCCCCCTGCCCGAAGTAGTTCAGCAGCAGCGCCGGGAAGACGAGCAGGAACCAGGTCTTGCGGATCGGGCCGCGCCCGAAGTGCCCCATGTCGGCGTAGAGCGCCTCGGCGCCGGTGATGCAGAGCACGACCGAGCCGAGCACGAGGAAGCCGTGGACCTTGTGGTGCGTGATGAACAGGATGGCGTGCGCGGGGTTGATCGCGTGGAGGATGTGCGGGTGCCTCGCCAGCTGCACGGCGCCGAGCGCGCCGATCGAGCTGAACCACAGCAGCATCACCGGCCCGAAGACCTTGCCGATGCCGGCCGTCCCGCGCGCCTGCACGAGGAAGAGCCCGATCAGCGTCACCAGCGTCAACGGCACGATGAGCTTGTCGAGCGCGGTGGTCGCGACCGAGAGCCCCTCCATCGCCGACAGCACCGAGATCGCCGGCGTGATCACGCCGTCGCCGTAGAGCAGCGCCGCGCCGAACAGCACGAGGAGCGTGAGCAGCCCCGCGCCCTTCGCCTTCTTCTTCGGATCGCGCTCGTCGGGCACGAGCGCCAGCAGCGCGAGGATGCCGCCCTCGCCGTGGTTGTCGGCGCGCATCACGAACATCAGGTACTTCACGGTCACGACCATCGTCAGCGACCAGAAGATGAGCGAGAGGATGCCGAGGATGTTGGGCTCGGTGGCCGCCACGGCGTGCTCGCCGCTGAAGCACTCCTTGACCGAGTAGAGCGGGCTCGTGCCGATGTCGCCGTAGACGACGCCGAGCGCGCCGAGGGCGAGGGCGAGCCCCCTCGGATGCGCGTGGGCGTGCGCGGCGGGCGGGGCCTCACTGGTCGGCCCGGAGCTCCTGGGCTCCGCAGAAGGCGGCGAGGCGGACGGCTCGGCGGACATCGCGC
>CAIXWQ010001215.1 GCA_903923175.1 uncultured delta proteobacterium
CTCGAGCCGCTCGTCGGCGGTCTTCGCGCGACCGTCGTCCCAGGCGAGCGCGCGCCCTTCGGGGAGCACGAGCGCCCACGCGCCGTCGCGTCGCGCAGGGGTGCCGACGTAGAGCCGCGCGAGGCAGGCGAGCGCCGGCGGCGGAGCGTCCGCCGAAACCGAGGCCGAGGCCGGAGCCGAGATGGCAGCCGGCGCCGATGCCGAGGCCGTCCCCGCCGGCGACCGCTCTCCACGTCCGCACGCGCCGATCGCGCACGCGCACACGACGACGACCGCGCGAAGTGGACGCGCGCGGCGGCTCACCGATGCCCACGCAGGCGCGAGATGACCATGAACGTCAGGGCCAGCGTCGCGAGCGCGAGCAGCACGAGCTGCCACGGCTCGAACAGCGGCCCGGCGGGCTTCTTCTCGATCGGCACGTACGGCTCTCGCGGCGGGCCGCGGTAGCGCTGCGGGATGGACGGCAGGTACTCGGGGGCGTCGCGCGGGCGCTCGGGGACCTGCTCCGCCCAGGAGGGCTCGGCCGGCGGCGACGGCGCCTCGACGCGCGCCGCGAGGCCGTCGACGAGCTTCTGGCGCAGCCCCGCGACCTCGCTCGACGTGGGCGGCGATGCTGGCGGCGGCGGCTGGAGCGGCTGGAGCGGAGCCAGCGACATCGCGGCCGGCTCGGCGAAGAGCGGTCGCGGACGCGGGGCCGACACGGGCGCAGGCTCCTCGGGGGCGGCGTCGGGCGCGCGCAGCCAGTCACGCGCCAGCGTGCCCGCGCGCTCCTGATCGAGGATGCCGACGTCGAGGACCCCCTCGCCCCCCTCGGCGAGCGCGAAGCTCAGCTTCTGGCGGAACCCCTCGGTGACGACGCGCGGCGCGACCGTCTGCGAGAGCGCGACCTCGCGGAACGGATCCATGAACGACACGCGCGTGAACAGGCGCCACTGCCCGCCCGCGCGCACGACGTGGGTCTCGCCGAACGAGGCGCCGAGCGCGGCACCGAAGCGGACCTCGGTCGCATCCAGCGCGACGTCCCCGAGCGCGCGTCGAATCTCTTCCGGGAGCACGGCCAGAGCCTACTCCTCTGCCGGCGGGGCGGGCGGCGCGGGCGCTCCTGCGGTCTCGGCGTGCGCTCCGGCCGCGTCGCTCGTCGGCGCGGTGCGCGCGTCCCACGACCAGCGGTCCACGAGCACCGCCTTCGCGGCGCGCGCGAGCGGATCCTGCAGGCCGATGGTCCACGCGTCGACGCGGCTGCCGTCGCGGCGCACGCGCATGCGCACGAAGTGCTTGAAGCCCGGGTGGCCGAGCGCGGTCATCGCCTGGGTGCTTTCGAGCCCCAGCGCGGAGAGCGCCGCGAGGAACGCGCCGAACGCGAACGCGCCCGAGAGCACGGCGATCACGAGCACCAGCGCGGCGTCGACGCGCGGCCCGTAGCGGACGCCGACCAGGCCGACGAAGAGCTCGAACAGCTCCGAGGTGACGATCGGCACGAACGCGATCCAGAGCCCGAGCGCCGCCGAGAGCGCGGCGACGGCGCGCGACTTGTTCACCTGGATGCCGCCGATGAACGCGCACCCGATCGCGGTCACGACGGCGGCGAGCGCGGTCGCGACGAAGACGCCGACGTCGGTCTTCGAGGCCCAGAGGCCGAGCCCGAGCGCGGGGGCGAAGAGGAGCAGCAGCACCAGGTGCGGGATGAACCCGGCGCGCCCCATCATGACGTGCACGGGCACGAACGAGAGCATCGCGGTGGTGGCCTTCTGCCCGGGCCACTCGAATTCGGGGGCCTTTCGCGCGCCGCGACGCAGCCGCGCGCCGTGGAGGAAGGCGCCGCCGCCGCCCGCGGTCACGTGCAGCGACGCGCCCATCTGGCGCCGCTCGTAGTGGTGCAGATCGCCGGCGAGGCAGAGGTGCGGCGTCTCCTCGAGATCGAGCGAGAGCGCGTCGACCATCCAGAAGCCCGTCTCGCTGGGCTCGAGGTGCGCGTAGACCGGATCGGGGAAGAGCACGATGCGTCGACGCTCGGGGTGCTTGCTGCGCCAGGCGTCGAAGAAGCGGCGCTGGCGGAAGTCGACGTTGCGCAGCTGGCGGTCGATCCCCCAGAGATCCAAGTCCTTCGCGACGGGGAGCAGGAAGTAGCTCGCGTCCTGCACCGGCACGTAGCCGTCGAGCACCAGCGCGCGGATGCGCTGCATCTGCCCGGCGAGCACGAACTTCTCGACGAAGCGCACGGCGTGGCCGAGGCGGCTCTTCTTGTCGGCCTCGAGCGCCGGCACGTCGAGCTCGCTCGAGAGCTCGCCCACGCGGCGACGCATCAGGCGCCCGAAGCCGTCGAGGCCGTCGTACCAGTCGTGGTTGCCCGGGACGCCGAGCAGCACGCGGCGCTTGCCGTCGCGCGCCGGGACGAGCGCGCGGTTGAACGGCACCACCAGCCGATCGTGGATCTCGCCGTCCGTCGCGACGGGGTAGGCGAGATCGCCGCCGTGGAGCAGGACGTCTCCGCGGGGCGCGCTCACGTGCTCGGGGCCGCCGCGCGGATCGGGGTCGGGGAGCCGGTAGCTCTGGGCGAAGGCGCGCCCCACCGCCGCGCTCACCTCGGCGTCGTCGCCGGTGTCGGCGAGGAAGTCGATCCAGACGTCGCGGCCGAGCGCCTCGGCGAGCGAGCGAGGCCGCGAAGGGTCGCGCGACTCGGGCGGCCGCTCGCCGAGCAGCTGCGACGCGACGCGATCGGCGAGCTCGAGCGGCGCGTCGGGGTGCATCCAGTCGCGCGAGTCGATGTCCTCGGTCGCGATCGCGCTCGCGATGAAGTGCTGCAGGTGCCCCCAGAAGCTGCGCACGCCGAACCACGAGACGCCGAGCGGGCGCGCGCGGCCGCGCACGCCGTAGCCAGGGTTTCCGTCGGGCGCCGCGGGCTCGAGGGTGATCGCGGGGGCTTGGCGGCTGCTCGGCTCGGGAGCGAAGAGCGAGCCGCGCGCGATCTCTTCGGGGGCCTCGGAGGGATCGAGCGCCGCAGCTGCGTCTCGCCGCTCGGGCTTGGATGCGCCGTCGTGGTTGGGTTCGTCGGGCACGCGGCGCGAGTATGCGGCCGCGCTGCCGCGGGAGCGACGACGATCCGCCGATGATCCGGCGACGATCCGCCGCGCGGGGGCGGAGCGTGGCGCTTCGTCGCCCGGCGGCCGCGACGCGCGCACCCCTGCGGCATCGCCTCGCACGGCGCCGCGCGCCGTTGGCGTTCGGCCGCAGCCTGCTAGGTTCCAGGCGTGTCGTTCATCCCCCGCCACGACGCCGAGTTCTGGCGCGCCTTCGCCCGCTGGGGCGCCACCAAGCTCCCGCGCTGGTGGCTCCGCGGCTCGCCGGGGCCCATCGGGCTCGCGATCGGGCTCGGCCAGCCGCACCTGCGCGCGCAGCTCATCGCGAACCAGCGCTTGGTGCACGGGCGCGCACGCTCCGCGATCGCCGAGGCGCGCGACGTCGCGGCGACGTTCGCGAGCTTCGGCCACTGCCTCGCCGAGGGGCTCGCCGCGTCGGGCGCGGACCGGCCGCCGTTCCGCTGGACCACCGAAGGGCACGAACACTTCGACGCCGCGCGCGACGCCAAGCGCGGCGCGGTCATCGTGACGGCGCACGTCGGCTCCTGGGACACCTCGGGCAAGATGATGGGCGAGCACGGCTTCGAGCTCGCGATCGCGATGACGCCAGAGCGCGACGCCGGGGCGCGTCGCGTGAGCGACGAGGCGCGCGCCTACGCCGGCGTGAAGGTGTTCCACGTCGGCGAAGACCCGCTCTCGGCGCTGCCGCTCGCGCAGCACGTCCGCAAGGGGGGCGCGATCGCGCTGCAGATCGACCGCGTGCCGCCGGGCATGCGCGCCATGCCGTCACGCCTCTTCGGGCGCCCGTGGCCGGTGCCGCTCGGCCCGTTCCAGATCGCGCAGATCACCGGCGCGCCGGTGATCCCCGTCTTCACCGCGCGGCTCGGCTTCCTTCACCACCTGATCCACGTCGATCCGCCGATCGAGGTGCCGCGGCGCCCGAAGCCGGGCGAGCTCGAGGAGACGGTGCGCGTGGCGATGGGGCGCATGGAGGACTTCATCCGCCGCTTCCCGACGCAGTGGTTCCACTTCGTCGCGCACCCGGAGGTCGCGCCGCACGTCGAGGCCATCCGCCGCGAGTCGGCGCGCGTGTGGAACTGAGCGGCTAGCTCGCGCGCCGCGCCGCGTCCCGCGCGGTCGCGACGCCGCGCACGCGCCCGAGGAACGCCGCGATCTCGGGCCACATCCGCTCGGGCGAGAGGCGCAGCTCGACGAGCGAGCGCGCCTTGAGCAGCTTCGCGTCGGGCATCTCGGCCGCGAGCGCCTCGGCGTCGGCGAGCGAGTGGAGGCGATCGCTGCCGTGGCCGATGATGAGCGCCGGCAGCTTCATCGCGCGCCGCGCGCGCGCGGGCGGCACCACCGGGCCGACGAGGATGCCGTGGAGCACGGCGGTGATGACCTCGGGCGGGGTCGACAGCAGGTTCATCACGCTCGCCGCCCACTCGGAGCGCGGCCGCGGCAGCGCGCCGAGCAGCTGCGACCAGGCGCGCACGACCGGCTTCGCGAAATCGACCGCGCCGATCAGCGGCACGAACATGAGCGCGGCGAAGGTCGTCGACCACTCCATGACCGGCATCTCGAGGAAGAGCCCGAGGCAGCGCTCCTCGGCGAGCGCGGCGACCTGCAGCGCGGTGATCGCGCCGAGCGACACGCCGCCGACCAGCGCGCGGTCGATGCCGAGGTGATCGAGGCACGCGACGACCTGCTCGGCGCAGAAGTCGATGCGGTGCTCGCGCGGATCGGCCGGCTTGTCGCTGCGCCCATGGCCGAGCAGATCGAGGAGCACCACGCGGTAGCCCTCGGCCACGAAGCGGCGCGCGAGCTCGCGGTTCAGCAGCGAGTCGAGCAGCAGCCCGTGGATCAGCACGCACGGCACCCCCTCGTCGCCGTGGATCTCGTAGGCGATCCGGTGACCGTGCCAGGTGAACGCGGCGCTCTCGACGGGGGGGACCAGGCGAAGGTGGGACATCTGGCTCTGACCCGATGCTACGCCGGCGCGGCCGTCACCGCTCGCGCTCCGCGCACGGCCGACGAGGCCCCTCGGCGCGCGCAGCCCGAGGGGACGACGCGGGCCTTGATGGCGCTTTGACCCGTCTCCGAGCCCGGCGTCTACTGGAGCGGAGGCGCTCGGATGCTCGAAGACCTGCTGGCAAGGAAGCTGGTGGAGGTGGCGCCGGCCGCGCTGGTGGTCGCCACCGCGGGCGGGGAGATCGTCTCGCTGAACCCGTTCGTCGAGGCGCTCTTCGGCGTGCCTCGCGCCGAGGCGCTCGGCGGTGCCCTCGAGCGCATCGACGACGGCGTCCGCAGGGTGCTCGTCCTCACGTCGAAGGGCGCGGAGCCGCCCGTCGCGCCCGCGGGCGCGCACGTCGAGCGCCTCTGCGCCGAGAGCCTGCCACCGCCCAGGGAGACGCACGCGCAGCCGCTCGAGCGCCGTTACCTCTGGGCGCGACGGCGCGACGGCGTCGAGCGCGCCGTCGAGCTGCAGAGCGGCACCCTGGAGCTCGAAGGAGCGGGCTTCGTGTTCATCGCGCTGCGCGACGCCACCGAGGAGCGCCAGGCCATCGAGGCGCTCGCGCGCAGCGAGGAGCGCCTGCAGCGCGCGCAGCGCGTGGCGAAGCTCGGCAGCTGGGAGTGGAACCTGCGCGACCAGACCGTGGTGCGCTCGGCGCAGACCTACGCGATGTACGGCATCGAGCCGGACATGGACACGGATCGGCCGCTCGCGTTCCTTTCGCGCGTACCGGCCGAGGAGCGGGAGCGCGTGTCGCGGCTGCTCTCCGACGCGGTCGCCAGCGGGCACGCGTACACCTTCGAGCACCGCATGGTGCGCCCGGACGGCGAGGTGCGCGTGTTCCTCCAGCAGGGCGTGCCGGAGCGCGAGAACGGCACGGTGGTGCGCTTCGTCGGCACGGCGCTCGACATCACGGATCTACGCACCGCGGAGCGCGAGCGCGAGTCCGCGCTCGCCGAGCTGCGCGCCGTGCTCGATCAGTGCCCGGTCGGCATCACCATCGCGCACGGCCCCGACGCGGCGCGCGTGGAGAGCAACCGTGCGGCGCGCGCGCTGCTGGGCGGGCCGATCGACGAAGGCGCGGGGGTCGGCCAGTTCGCCGGTCGGCTCTTCGCCGCCGACGGCACCCCCGTCGCGCCCGAGCACCTCCCCGCGCGCAGGGTCCTGCGCGGCGAGCGCATCGAGCGCGAGGAGCTCCTGCTCCGCCGCGCCGACGGCAGCCTGATCCCGCTCGAGCTCGACGCGGCGCCCGTCCGCGACGCGGACGGCGTGATCACCGGCGCGGTGGCCGTGTGGGTCGATCTGCGCGGCGCCAAGGAGCTGGAGCGCCTGCGCGTCGAGTGGAACTCCGTGGTCGCGCACGACCTCATGCAGCCGCTCAACGGCATCGCCCTCTACGCACAGCTGCTCGCGGGCGGCGCGGTCGACGACGTCGACTCGATGAGGAGCGTCGCCGGGAAGATCCGACAGCTCGTCGCGCGCCTCACCCGGATGACGCGGGATCTCCGCGATCTGTCGCGCCTCGACGCGCGACGCCTCTCGCTCGTCCGAGCCCAGGTGGACGTGGTCGCGCTGGCGCGCGACGCGATCGAGCGCTGCGCGCTGGAGGCGCCCGATCGGGCCTTCGAGCTGGTCGCCGACGAGGCCCTGCCGACCGTCGAGGCCGACGCCGATCGCCTCTCGCAGGTGCTCGAGAACCTGCTCACGAACGCGGTCAAGTACGGCCGCGCCGATCGCCCGGTGCGCGTCGCGATCGGTCGGGTCGAGCGCGCGCTTTCGGTCGCGATCGTCAACGAGGGGCCGGGGATCGCCGCCGCCGAGCTCGATCGGATCTTCGGGCGCTTCGAGCGGGTCGGGCTCCCCGTGCACCGCGGCGTGCCGGGGCTCGGCCTCGGCCTCCAGATCGCGCAAGGGCTCGTCGAGGCACACGGCGGGCGCCTCGAGGTCGAGAGCGTCGCGGGGGAGACGACGACCTTCCGGTTCACGCTGCCGATCACGGGCTGAGCGAGCGCCGCCGCGGCGCGCGGCGAGGGTCGATCACGCGCGCGGCGACGCGCTGCGCGCGCCAGGCCTCCAGCCGAGCACCTCGAGCCGCTCGCGGGCGCCGCGCACGCCGAAGATGGCGCCGCCGCCGGGCGGCACGATCGGC
>CAIXWQ010001216.1 GCA_903923175.1 uncultured delta proteobacterium
CGAGCGCGCGGCGCACGACGTTCAGGACGGCGGGCTCGTCGTCGACCACCAGCACGCGCTCTCGGCCGGTGCTGCGCCGGACAGGCGGCGCGTTCGGGGGCGCGTCGTGGGGCTGCTCGCCCGTTCGCGGCAGGTAGATGCGGAACGTCGCCCCCTGGCCGGGCGCGCTCGAGAGCGAGATCCCGCCGCCGCTCTGGCGGACGATGCCGTACACCATCGAGAGGCCGAGCCCCGTCCCCCTGCCGACCTCCTTGGTGGTGAAGAACGGCTCGAACGCCTGCGCGCGCGTCGCTTCGTCCATCCCGCAGCCGTCGTCGGCGATCGTGAGCGAGACGTAGTCGCCGGGCGGCACGTCGAGCGCCGCCGCCGCCGCCGCGTCGAGCACCTCGTCGGCGGTCGCGAGCGTGAGCCGACCGCCGTCGGGCATCGCGTCGCGCGCGTTCACCGCGAGGTTCATCAGCACCTGCTCGAGCTGGCCGCGATCGGCCTTGATGGCGCCGAGCCCCTCGGTCGCCCGGACCTCGAGCTCGATGTCCTCGCCGATGAGACGCCGGAGCAGCTTCGCGACCGCGCCGACGAGCTCGTCGAGGTGGATCGGCTCCGGGTTCAGGATCTGCCGCCGGCTGAAGGCGAGCAGCTGGCGCGTGAGCCCCTCCGCGCGCTTGGCGGCGTTCAGGATCTCGCCGAGATCGGCGCGGAGCGGGTCGTCCTCCGCGAGCTCGTGCACGGCGACGTCGGCGCACGAGAGGATCACGCTGAGCAGGTTGTTGAAGTCGTGCGCGACGCCGCCGGCGAGCCTCCCCACCGCCTCCATCTTCTGCGCGGCGCGCAGCTGCTCCTCGGTCTCGCGCTGCGCGGTGAGATCGACCACCACGCCGGTATTGCCGACCACGCGATCGCCGACGCGCAGCACGCCCGCCGAGGCGCGGACGTGGCGCCGCCTGCCGCTCGAGTCGACCAGGCGGTACTCGATCGGCTCCACCACGCCGCGCTTCGCCTGCTGCTCGCGGGCGAGGCGCGCGCTCGCGATGTCCTCGGGGTGCATGAACTCGTCGCGGTGGCGGCCGATGACGTCCTCGGGTCGGTAGCCGAAGATCTCCATCGCGCGGTTGACGTAGGTGACCCGCCCCTCGAGGTCGGTCGTGAAGACGACGCTGTCGATGTTGTCGACGAGCGCGCGATAGCGCGCCTCGCTCGCGCGCAGCCCGGCCTCCACGCGCCAGCGCTCGGTGATCGTGCCGAGGATCGCGACGAAGTGCCCGGGCTCCGTGCGATGCGCGGACACCTCGAACCACCCGCCGAGCGCGTGCACGAACGTCTCGAACCGCTCCGCCGCGCCGGTGCGAGCCACGCGACCGAAGCTCTCGAAGAGCTGCGGATCGGACGCCAGGATCCCGGGGAGCAGCTCGGTGACGCGCTTGCCGGCGACGGCCGAGAGCCCCGTGTGCCGCCCGAAGGCCTCGTTGACGTCGAGGTGGAGCCAGTCGACGGCGCGGTCGCCATCGAAGATCATCCGACAGAAGGCGACCCCGCTCGGCATCTGCTCGAAGAGCGCGCGGTAGCGGCGTTCGCGCTCCGACGAAGCGGCGTCGGACGCGTCCGTCGGCGACACGATCGGGTCGGGCAGGCGAGCCGGATCCACGGGCGCGGAGGTTACCGCGAGCGCCCGCGCGACCACGAAGAAAGGGGCTCGAAGGCGCGTCGACCGCGCCCTCGAACCCCTGCCTCGTACCGCGCGCCGACGCGCTGACGCGCGCTACGCCGCGTCAGTTGCCGACGAGGTCGAACTGCTCGATGTGGTACTCCTTGTGGGGCACCAGCATGATCTGCCGCTGATAGCGCTTCTCTGCCTCGCGGAGCGTCGTGCGCTCGTCGGACTGGAGCAGGTCCACCACGCTCGGGTGCGCGTTGACGATCACCCTGAAGCCCGGGATCGACATCCGCTCGCGCCTGATCTGGCGCAGGATCTCGTACGCGATGGTGGTGCGCGACTGCAGCTGGCCCGTGCCGTCGCAGTAGAAGCACGCCTCGTGCAGCGTGCGCCCGAGCGACTCGCGCGTGCGCTTGCGGGTCATCTCGACGAGGCCGAGATCGCTGATGCGGTTGATCGACGTCTTGGCCTTGTCGACCGTGAGCGCCTGCTCGAGCGCGCGGTAGACCTTCTCGCGGTTGCTCGCGCGGTCCATGTCGATCAGGTCGAGCACGATGAGCCCGCCGATGTTGCGGAAGCGGAGCTGGTAGGCGATCTCCTGGACCGCCTCCATGTTGGTGTTCAGGATCGTGTCTTCCGGATCCTTGTTCCCCTTGCCCACGTAGCGGCCGCTGTTCACGTCGATCGCGGTGAGCGCCTCGGCCTGATCGATGATCAGGTAGCCGCCGCTCGGCAGCGGCACCTTGCGCGACAGCGCGCGGGCGATCTCGTCCTCGAGGCCGTAGGCGTCGAAGATCGGCTCGTCGCCGGAGTACAGCTCGATCGCGCCGGTCCGCTCCGGCATGAACATCTCGATGAAGCGCTTGAGGCGCTGGTACTGCTCGGGATCGTCGATGACGATCTTCTCGATGTCGTCGGTGAACATGTCGCGCGCGGTGCGCAGCACGACGTCGAGCTCCTGGAAGAGCAGCGAGGGGGCGCGCGTGGGCTTCGCCTCGGTGGCGCCCGACTCCTTCTTCTTCGCGATCTCGCCCCAGAGCCGCACGAGGTAGCCGACGTCGGCCTTGAGCTGCTTCTTGGTGAGCCCCTCGGCCACCGTGCGCACGATGAGCCCGCCCTGCGGCGGCTTCATCGACTCGATCGCCTCGCGCAGCCGACGCCGCTCGAGGTCGCTGCCGATGCGGCGCGACACGCCGATGTGCTCGACGGTCGGCATGTAGACGACGTAGCGGCCCGGCAGCGAGACGTGGCTCGAGACGCGCGCCCCCTTGGTGCCGATCGGGTCCTTGGTCACCTGGACGATGACCTCCTGCCCTTCCTTCACGACCTCGTTGATCGGGGTCGACCGGCCGAGCCTTAGGCTACCGTCACGCTCGCGGCGGCCGCGATCGTCGCGCTCGGCGCGATCGTTCCGGTCACGCCCCGCGTCCTTGTTCGGCGTGGGCGCAGCGGCCGCGCGCTCGGCGCCACCGCCACCCGCACCGCCACCACCACCACCGCCGCCGCTGCTGCCGGCGCGCTCGCCGCCGCGCTCGCGGCCACGACCGCGCTCGCGACCAC
>CAIXWQ010001217.1 GCA_903923175.1 uncultured delta proteobacterium
CGCGCCGCACTTCGGGCAACGCTTCACGGCGTCTCCTTCAGGTCCACGTGATCGGCCGGATGGCGTTCGCGGCGTCGACGTAGCGGAATCGATCGTGCTCCGACTCCGAGATGCGCGCGCACGTGCGCAGCTCTTTCTCGGCGGCGGTGCGCAGCGGCGCGGCGCGGAAAGGGATCCCGAGGATCGGCTCCTTGGGCTTCGGCAGCGGGCTCTCGGCGTGCTCGATGGCGGCCCCGAGGACGGCCGCGCGCAGCCGGTGGACCTCGATCCCGTCCACCAATCCGTCGAGCGCGCCGAGGGCGACCGAGGCTTGCACGACGTCGTCGCCCGAGGGGGCGCCGAGCTTCGCTTCCTGGCTGATCAGCAGGCGAGCGAGCGACAGCTGCGCGCGCGCGTACTTGTTCGAGGTCGGCGGAACGCGCCGCAGCGCCTCGGCCGCGAGCGCCCGCAGCCCCTGCGATTCGTAGCAGCGCGCGAGCCCGATCGCCGCGCTGGTGAACGCGGGATCGGCGCGCGACACCGCGTCGTAGAGGGCGATCGCGGCCTCGAGATCCCCGTCGAGCTCGTGGGCCCGCGCGAGCGCGGCGCGCGGGGCGAGCTCGCCCGGCAGCTCGTCGGCGATCGCCTGGAACGCCTCGAGCGTCTCCTTGCGGGCCCCGCGCGAGAGCAGGTTGCGGCCGCGATACCAGGCGAAGCGCCAGCTCCCCCACGGCAGCTGCGCGTGCTTCTTCTGCGCCGAAAGCAGCCGCTCCTCCGCGTCGTCGTGGCGGCCGAGGCTCACCAGCTCGTCGACGATCCGCAGCTCGAGCTCGAGCGAGTCGGGGAACTGCTTCGTCGCGCGCTCGAAGATGGCGCGGCGCCGATCGTGATCCGCGATGGCCGCGGAGGCCAGGATCACGTTGGCCGCGGGGTCCTCCCGGTCGACCTTCAGGCGCGGGAGCCCGTCGCCCGACGAGCGCGGCTTGTCCTCCTCCTCGGCGTCGAGCGCGCGGTCCGAGTCGGGATCGAAGATGGTGCTCTCGAGCTTGAGATCGCTCTTCTCGCCGAGCGTCGCGTGGAGCACGCCCACCAGCTGCTCGGCCATCTCCGCGGCGCTCTGGAATCGCTCCTCGGGCTTGCTCCGCGTCGCCTTGAGCAGGAAGCGGTAGAGCGCGTCGTGCTTGGCGAAGACCTCGCACTCCGCGGGCGGCGGCAGCGTGTACTCGTACTTCCCCTGGAAATCGAAGCTCGCGACCATCACGGCGAGCGCGCGGGCCACGCTGAAGAGGTCCGAGAGCGGCGTCGGCGCGTCGTGCGCCTCGGGCGCGATGTAGCCCTTCGAGCCGTAGATGTCGCCGCCGGTGTCGTCGACCCTGCGCACCGCGCCGAGGTCGATGAGCTTCACCGTCTCCTCTTCGACCATCACGTTCTCGGGCTTGAAGTCGCAATAGACCATGCCCATGTCGTCGAGGTAGCCGAAGGCCGGCAGGATCTCCGCGATGTACGAGATCGCCTCGGGCACCGGCAGCGGGCCGCTCGCCTCCTTGCGGAGCTTCATCAACGTCTTGCCGTTGACGCACTCCATGACGATGAAGCCTTCGGTCCCGTGCTGGACGAAGTCGTAGATGCCGACGATGTTCGGGTGCTTCACCGCCGCGAGGTACTCGCGCTCCTGCACCGCGAGCTCGATCATGCGCGGGTCCTTGGAGTTCAGGAGCCCCTTCAGGATCACCCACCGGTTGAGCACGGTGTCGAGCCCGAGGTAGATCCAGCCGAGGCCACCGAACGCGATCGTCCCCTTGATCTCGTACTTCGCGGCGACCATGTCGCCCGGGTTCAGCGAGGCGACGAACGAGTACTCCTGCCCGCACTTGGGGCAGAAGCCGGCGTCTCGCTTGAGGTTCGCGTCGCACCCCGAGCAGAAGCGCTTTCGTTCGGGCACGGTCGCGGGGACGAGCGACGTGAGCGGATCGAGCGGCGGAAGCGGCGGTCTCGCCAGCGGCCGACCGCCGAGCGCGCGCGACGAGCCGGTGCGTCCGCTGCGCGTCGAGCCCGTGCGCGTCGACCGCGCGCTGCGC
>CAIXWQ010001218.1 GCA_903923175.1 uncultured delta proteobacterium
CGAAGGCGCGACGCTCAGCGTGACGGGCACGGCGAACTACACGACGCCGACGAGCTCGACGATCCTCGCGAACGGCAACGCGTCGGCCGGGCTCTTGGTGGCGCAGGCGAGCGTGCTGCCGGGGACGACCACCAAGCCGACGAAGTGCGTGGTGCGCGGCTACGCCGTCGTCGGCACGACCAACGGCAACGGCTTCCGCATCGAGGGGGGCTCGCAGCTCAGCCTGCGCGCCTCGATCGCGATCGGCGCCAAGGGGAGCGGCGTGTTCCTCACGAGCTCGGCGAACAACCCGGCGCCGTCGAACGTCGACTTCACGGGCGTGGAGCTGGGCAACTCGCCGAACCCGGGCGGCGATGCGGGGAACAACCTCTTCCAGGTGGCGCCCGGCGGGACGCTGGCCCCGAACCAGGGCGCGGGGATCTGCCTCGCGCTGCCGGCGACGACGACGGGCGTGACGATCGTCGCGCGCGGCAACCGGCTCGTCACGAACGCCAAGCCTTCGGCGAACGTCGACTGCACGCTCGGCGCGGCGACGGTGAGCGCGACGGTCGCGTGCGCGAACGGCGTGGCGGTCGGCGGCTCGATCCGGGCGATCTCGACCAACAAGGTCGACGTGAGCCAGTGCACGTACACGGCGCCGTGAGGGCAGGGCGGGGCTGAGCGTCGAAGGGCTCGCCGGGGCAATCCTGGCGAGCCCTTCGGCTTCGTGCCCGGCGCGCGGTCCCCGCGGTCCGCGCGGTCCGCGCGGTCCGCGTGAGGCGGCGGCGTGCCCGCGGGCGTCGTCGGTCGGCTACTTCTTGCCGCAGGCAGGGTCCGCGCGAGGGCGGGAGCGGCCCGCGAACCTCTGGGCCGAAGCGTCCCGCGCCGCCGCTGCATCGGAGCGTCGGCGGCGATTGCTCGCACGCCTCCCCCCAGGAATCGCCATGCCCAAGCCGCTCCTCTGCCCGCCCGATCTGCTCGCCCTCGATCTCTCTGGCAAGACCTTCGTGGTCACCGGCGGCAACTCCGGCATCGGCGCCGTCACGGTGGGGCAGCTCGCGAAGCAGGGCGCCACGGTCGTGCTCGCGTGTCGTCGCCCGGCCGAGGGCGAGCGCGTGCGCGCCGAGCTCGTCGCCGCGGGCGCGCGGGGGACCATCGAGGTCCGCGCGCTCGACCTCGCGAGCCTCGCGTCGGTGCGCGCGTTCGCGAAGGATGTGCTCGCGTCGCACGCCTCGCTGCAGGGGCTGGTGAACAACGCCGGCGTCATGAACACGCCCGCGGGCAAGACCGCGGACGGCTTCGAGACGCAGTTCGGCACCAACCACCTCGGCCACTTCCTGCTCACCGAGCTGCTGCTCGGCGCGCTCGAGCAGGGGGCCCCGTCGCGCATCGTGAACCTGTCGAGCTGCTACCACGACGTCGCGCAGGGGCGAGAGGGGCGCATCGACTTCGACGATCCGAGCTTCGAGCGCCGCGCGTACGACGGCTGGGCCGCCTACGCGCAGTCGAAGCTCGCGAACCTGCTGCACGCGCGGCAGCTCGCGAAGCGCCTCGCGGGCAAGGGGATCACGCCGGTGAGCGTGCACCCGGGGTGGGTGCGCACGAACCTCGTGAAGTCGTTCATGCCGGTGTGGGCGCAGAACTGGGTGCTGCGGCCGTTCCTGCGCCTGAGCGGCATGATCGAGCCGTGGGAAGGCGCGCAGACCACGCTCTACGCGCTGCTGTCGCCCGAGGTCCCCGCGCACGCCGGCGCGTATTTCAGCCAGCTCGGCATGTACCGCGACAAGGCCGCGAACGGCGGGGGCTGGCCGCTGCGCTCGCCGAACCCGAACGCGCACGACGACGACGCGGCCGAGCGCCTCGAGGCGCTGAGCCGCGCGCTGGTCGGGGTCTGAGCGAGAGCGGGCGGGGCGCGTGTGGCGCGTGAGGCGCGTGAGCCGCGACGTCGAGGTGCCGACCCGGCGTCGGAATCGCCTATGTTCGCTCGCGTGCTCCGTCGCCTCCTGCCACCGCTCGCGCTGCTGACGCTCTCGACGTGGGCGGCTGGCGCGACAGGCGCGACCCTCGCAGCGGGCGGCGAGTCGGCGACGACGACGACGCGGCCGCTGGAGCCCGTGTTCGAGGGGCATCGGCTCGTCAGCGTCTACACGAAAGAGGTCTCGCTCGAAGGGAGCTTCACCCGCCTGGGCGACGGCTCGCTCGCGGGGAGCGGCGGGGCCGCGATCGCGCAGTTCTACACGCGCTGGTTCGGCGTGATCGGCGCCGCGAATTTCACGCCGGCGTGGTTCGGCACGCGGCAGCACTACGACACGCGCGGCGGCTTCCGCTTCGTCTGGCCCGACGCCGTCGCGGGGCGCCTGTTCCCCTTCGCGTCGACCGGGCTGACCGTCATGTTCTACGAGACCGAGGCGGGCTCGAAGACGTACGACCGCGCGCTCGGCGGCTACGTGGGGCTCGGCGCGTTTCTGCACGTGGCCGAGCGCGTGCGCTTCCGGGTCGAGCTGCGCGACCACTGGCTGCCGAGCCACCCGGAGATGGGGCACAACCTGTTCTGCACGCTGGCGCTCGCGCTGTCGGTGCGTTGAGGGCGGCGGGGGCGGCGGCGGCGGAGTGACCGGGTCGAAACCGCGGCGTCGCCTCCGCGCGTGCGCGCGCAGGGTGTTCGAATTGAACGCGCTGCGCGTGCCGGCGTCGCGGTGTGCAGAGACGAGCCATCGAGGGCCGTACGTGCGGCCATGGGGAGCCTTTCGGGCACCCGCGCAGCGGATCGCAGCGGCCATGGCGGCGCGTCCGGGCAGCCATGGCGGCGCGTCCGGGCAGCCAGCGCGCTCGTACGCGTGGCCACGGCCGCCCTTGCGGGTGGCCGTGGCGAGGCGTGCGCGCAGCCATGCTTGGCCGTCCGATCGGCCATGGAGGGTCGTCCGGGCAGCCATGGACACCCTCGCGGGTAGCCATGGGGCGTCGTCCGACCGGCCACGGACGCTCTCGCGAGGGGCCAGCGGGCCTCGCCGCGTGCGGCGTGCCGGGGCTCTCAGCGACCCACGCGCCAGGCGGCGGGGGGGGAATCGCTGGCGAATTCATCGGCCGTCCCTCGCGGCCGGCCCGCGCAGCGATCGGTCCCGATCTGTCTCGCCTGCGGTGGGACAGATCGGGACTGCGGGGCTGGCCTGACGCGGCGCCCCGCGCGCTCGACCTACCCGAGCCCGTACCGCTCGACCCACCGATAGAAGGTCGAGCGGCCGACACCGAGCGCCTCGGGGGCCCTCGAGGCGTCGAAGCGGTGCGCCTTGTGAGCGGCGATCAGCTCCTCGCGCTTCCGTCCTCGAGCGGCGACGCGCTCGACGCGGGCGGCGGCTCCGCGTCGTGGCGAGTCGGCTCGTCGCCGCCTCCCGGCCAGCCACCCGCTCAGGCGCGCTTCTTCGCGCTCCTCTCGCTCTTCGCACTCGTCGCGCGCTTGACGCCGTTCGCGCGCTTCGCCTTCGTGGCCGCGGGAATCGCGGCTTCGTACCGCGCCACGTACGTGGCCACGGGCACCTTCGCGATCACCGTGCCGACGACGTCGAGCGCGAGGTCTTCGAGCTTCTTGAAGCGCACGCACGCCTTCCCCATGTCGAGCTTCTTGCCCGTCTTCGCGTACTCGTCCGCGAACCAGCGACGGAGCTCCTCGTCGCCGTAGACGCACATCAGGTGGAGCGACATGTGCCCCTTCTGGGCGCCCAGGGCCACGAACGGCAGGGGCTCCTTGGGATTCGCGTGGTAGCCCGCCGGATAGAGCGAGCGCGGGACGTAGTAGCCGATCATCCCGTACTGGATCCCTTCCTCGTAGCCCTTCGGAAGGTTCTGGCGAATCACCTCGCGCACGCGAGAGAGGGCCGTGCGGCGATCCGCGGGGAGCGCGGCGAGGTAGGCATCGACGCTGGCCGGTGCGGTCATTCGGTCGAGGATAGCAGCGGCCGTCCGCCGCGCGGCGCGCGCCCCGCTCGGTGAGAGCCGTCGAACTCACCACGTCGCGGCGCCCGGGATCCGCGGGCGCCGTCGGCGCGCTCATCGGCCCCGCTTCCGCAGGGCGAGCGCATCGCCCGCGCGCGCGGAGGAGCGGCGAGACTCCGTCCGATTCGAGCTCCGTGCTCGCCTTGCCTTCGTCGACCCACGCCCTGGAATCAGCGAGGGACGGCTTGCGCTGCTCAGCCCCCCTGCGGCGCCGGCACCTCGAGGATCACGGCACTCGCGAGGGGGGCCGGCGCATTCGGTCGAGCGCGTGGCGTGAGCGGAGCTTGGCGCGCCACGGCAGCCGTCTGCGATCCGTCGCGCCGCACGTGGCTCACTTCTGCGCGCGCATCACCAGGCCTTCGCGGGGAACGGTCCAGTAGACGCTGGTGCCGTCGACGGAGAGCCGGAAAGGCGAATCGATCGCCGAGGCCGCGGCCACGACGCTCCCGCCTTCGACCGGCATCTTGTTCACGGCGCCGTGCCCGAAGCTGTCGGTCGCCCAGTAGAGCGTCCTGCCGTCGATCAGGAGCCCGTGCGGCATCGAACCGCCAGACGCGAGGGTCGCGGGCGTGCCACCCGTCTTCGCGACCTTGCGGATGCTGCTCTGTAGCGACTGCTCGTCGATGCTGCTCCAGAACACGCTCGTCGAGTCGATCGCGAGCCCCTCGATGCGTGGCTCTTCGCTCGCGAGCGTCGTCGGCGTGCCTCCGCCGAGGGCCACCTTCGTCACGCTGCCGTCCGCGAGGACGCCGCCCACGCACGTCCAATAGACGGCCGCGTCGTCGATCGCGAGGGCCACCGGGCTCTTCTGGCCCGAAGCCAGCGTGATCGGGCTGCCGCCGGCGATGGGCACCTTCATGACCGTGCCGCGTTTGGCATCGAGCCAGTAGACGTTCGCCGCGTCGACGGCCACCGAGCGCGGCCACCCCTGGTTCGCGGCGAGCGTGACGACCTTTCCCCCGCCGACGGGTACCGCGTTCACGGTGCCTCCGTCGAGGGTCGTCCAATAGACGTTCTCGCGATCGACCGCGATGCTCACGGGCTTCTGCTGGCCCGATGCGAGCGTGATCGCGCTGCCGCCGCGGAGCTTCGCCTTTCTCACCGTGCCGTCGCGACTCTCGTTGACCCAATAGACATACTCGGCGTCGACGGCGATGCACGTCGGCGCGACCTCGCCGCTCGCGAGGGTGGCGGAGCACGCCCTGCAGCCGGCGCCGCCCGCGGCCATCGCGAGGACGAACAGCGCGCTGCGAACGCCCCGAGCCACGCCGCGTTCGTTCTGCATTGGGCCGATCCTATGCTTCGCCCAGACCGTCTGCTGCCTGAGGGGCTGGGGCGTCGAAGCTGGCGCTAGAAGTTCAAACGCCCAACGAGGATTCCAGCTCGCGAGGCGACCGATTGCCGCCATCGCGCAAATCCCCCGAAGGGTATCGAATGCGGCCGGTGCCCTCGCCGGCGGGCGCCTCGCGCGGGGCAGACGGTCGTGTTGGAGCGCTCGCGGTCGGCCTCGACGGCGAGTGACCGCCACGACAGGGCGGGAGTAGCCTCGCGCGATGTCCGCCTCGACGTCGCAAGAGCGCGAGGTGCCGCCCGCAACGCTCCGGCACCCGCTCCAGACCGGCGACACGGCGCTCGACTACTGCCAGCTCCTCGTCGCGAGCGGTCTCGCCGCCGACTGGGGCATCGCCGCCGCAGAGCGCTGGAATCCGCTGGCGGGCCCGTGGGCCGCGTTTCTCTCGTTGCCGATCCTCGCGATCGCGTATTCGGCGTGGCGCGCGCGCGCGAGCGACGTGTCGTTCGAGCCACTGGGGCTGCAGGTGAGCGGCGGCCGCTGGGACGGGCTCTTCCTCCCGTACGGCGAGATTGACGTGGCGGAGACCCGCGTGCGCGTGGAGCGCGACGACGACGCAGGGACCGCCCTGGTGGTCGCGAGCCGGAGCGGCGAACGCACGAGCCTCGCCAGCGCGTCCGACAAGCGGGAGATCGCGTCGCTCGAGACGCTCGCGGCGCTCGTGCGCGTACGGGCCACGAGCGCCACGAGTGCCGCGGGCGACGCGCAGGTCCACCGTCCCCTCGAGATCGAAATCGCGCGGTGCGCGGGGTGCGGCGC
>CAIXWQ010001219.1 GCA_903923175.1 uncultured delta proteobacterium
AGCCCGACTGCACGCTCGACGGCCGCTGCGGCGACGGCTTCAAGAACGGCACCGAGCAGTGCGACGACGGCGTCAACGACGGCAGCTACGGCACGTGCAAGAGCGACTGCACGCTCGCCCCGTACTGCGGCGACGGCGCCATGAACGGCACCGAGCAGTGCGATCTCGGGAGTGGCAATCAGTCCAACCCCTACGGGATGGGCAAGTGCACGCTCAGCTGCCAGGCCGCGCCGTACTGCGGTGACGGGATCGTGGAGCTCGCGTTCGCCGAGCAGTGCGAGCCGCCGAGCTCCGCAGGCTGCGACGCCATGTGCAAGAAGAAGGTGCAGTGAGCGCCCGACGGCCGATGCTGGCGTGCGGGATGCGCCTCGCCCGCCCGCTCGCGTCGGCCGTCACCTGCGCGCTGCTCTCGCTCGCCGGGGGGGCGCGCGCCGGCGACGTGAACGCGGGGCCCTCGACCTTCCAGGCCGCGCTCGCGACGCTGAAGCCCGGCGACACGCTGCACCTCGCCGCGGGGACGTATCCGCACCTGACGGCGAGCGACCTCGCGGGGACCGCCGCGAGCCCGATCGTCCTCGAGGGGGCGGCGGGCGGCGCGACGGTCGTGCAGGGCGATGCGAGCCACAACACCGTGGAGATCGTGCGCTCGAGCTACCTCGTGGTGCGCGGGCTCACCATCGACTCGCTGGGGCTCGACGGCGTCTTCGGCCTGAGCGCGAAGGACGGCACCAGCAACGTCGTGCACCACGTCACCGTCGAGCGGTGCCGCTTCGTCGGCCAGAACGGCAGCCAGCAGACGGTCGCCATCTCGACCAAGACGCCGACCTGGGGCTGGGTCCTGCGCGACAACGTGATCGACGGCGCCGGCACCGGGCTCTATCTCGGCAACAGCGACGGCTCCTTCCCCTTCGTCGCCGGGCTGATCGAGGGGAACGTCATCCGCAACACGATCGGCTACAACGCCCAGATCAAGTTCCAGACGGCGTGGCCGACCGGGCTCGGCCTGCCGAGCGGGCCGAACCGCACGGTGATTCGCGACAACGTCTTCCTCAAGAACGACCAGCCGAGCCCCGACGGCGATCGCCCGAACCTGCTGATCGGCGGCGCGCCGACGAGCGGCCCGGGCTCGGGCGATCTCTACGAGATCTACGGCAACTTCTTCTTCCACAACCCGCGCGAGGCGCTGCTGCAGGTCGCCGGCCGCGTCACCATCCACGACAACGTCTTCGTCGACGCGAGCAGCCCGGCCATCGTGGCGCAGGACCACGACGTGCCGCTCGCGATGGCGCGCGTCTACGACAACACCATCTACACCAAGGGGGGCGGCATCCACTTCGGCAGCGCGGCGACCGAGGGCTCGCTGGTCGTGGGCAACCTGGTGTTCGCGGCGACGCCGATCGACGGCACGATCACGACCGCGCGCGACAACCTCGTGGACACGTTCGCGAACGCAGGCACGTACGTCGCGGCGCCGTCGTTCACGCTGGGCGCGATGGACTTCTACCCCCGCGCCGGCAAGGCGACGGGCGCCGCGGTCGATCTCTCCGCGGCGGCCTCCGACACCGACTACGACAAGGACTTCAACGGCGCGTCGAAGGGCGCGTTCCTGTACCGCGGCGCCTACGCCGGCGAGGGCACGAACCCAGGGTGGGCGCCGGTCGATGGGCCGAAGGGCGGAGGCGCGAGCACGCCAGTCGACGCGGGGCCGGTCGCCGACGCGAGCCCGAGCTCCGACGCAGGGAGTGACGCGGGCGCGACGGCTGGCGCGAGCAGCGCGGGCTGCGGGTGCAGGCAGGCGGCGCCGCGCGTGACGGGTGCGACGGGCGCGCCCGGGATGACGCGCGTGACGGGCGCGGTCGCGCTCGCGCTGCTGGGC
>CAIXWQ010001220.1 GCA_903923175.1 uncultured delta proteobacterium
AGCCCGACTGCACGCTCGACGGCCGCTGCGGCGACGGCTTCAAGAACGGCACCGAGCAGTGCGACGACGGCGTCAACGACGGCAGCTACGGCACGTGCAAGAGCGACTGCACGCTCGCCCCGTACTGCGGCGACGGCGCCACGAACGGCCCCGAGGTGTGCGATCTCGGCAGCGGAAACCAGTCCAACCCGTACGGGATGGGCAAGTGCACGCTCAGCTGCCAGGCCGCGCCGTACTGCGGTGACGGGATCGTGGAGCTCGCGTTCGCCGAGCAGTGCGAGCCGCCGAGCTCCGCGGGCTGCGACGCCATGTGCAAGAAGAAGGTGCAGTAGCCAGCGGCGTCGCGAGCGCTGCGAGCCCCGAGCGCGATCGGGGCTCGCCGCGGGGAGCGCTCAGGCGCGGCGCACGAGCGCCATCGGCGCCTCGCAGTGCACGAACAGGCCGTCCTTGAGGATGCGCGTGACCCCCGCGAGCGCGCGCGAGAACCCCTGCGGATCGGGGATGCTCCAGCGCCCCTGCGCCGCGATCACGAAGGTGCGCACCGGCGTCTGCACCGGCGCGACCACGAGGAAGCCGCGCGAGGTCACGTGCGTCTGCGTGTCGGCGTGCTTGCGAAACGCGGCGGCGGCGTACTGCGCGAGCTCCATCCCGAGATCCGGGTCGCCCGACATCTCGACGGGTGCGCCGTCGGAGTCGGCGATCACGAGCAGATCGAGCTCGTGCTCGGCGACGACCGCGTCGAGCTGCAGCTGCAGCGCGCGCTCGGGATCCTCGCTCCGCGTCGCGCGGCGCTCGCGCTCGATCCAGAGCTTGGGGCGGGCCATCGCGGACGGGGCGGAGAGGGCGGTGGGATGGGCGGCCATGGTCGTGGGCTACCAGCGGCCCGCGCCGACGGGCAAGCAAGCGGGGCGCGGTACGGTCCCGGGGTTGGCTGGAAAATTCCGACGTTACAGGAGCGCCATTTTCGGCTACGCCCACGGCCGCAACGTCGCGTTTCGCCGCCACCGTCGGCGTACGGCCTGCGCGCGTAAGTTCTCCAGGGAGGCTCTCCATGCGGTCCAAGCTTCTTCGATTCGGCTCCGTTGTCTTCGCGTTCGGGACGTTCGTCGCGCTGATCGCCCCGCCGCTTCGCGCCGCGGACGAAGAGCCCAAGCCCAAGTCGGAGGGCGAGGAGGACGGCGAGAAGCCGAAGAAGCGCAAGAAGAAGGCTGCCGAAGGCGAGGAGGGCACGGCCCCGGAAGCCAAGCCGAAGGGCGACGGCGACGACGAGGACGGCGAGAAGCCGAAGAAGCGTCGCAAGGCGAAGAAGGACGAGGACGCGGAGGAAGAGGGGGCGAAGCCGGCGAAGGCCCCCGCGGTCGACGACACCGCGGGCCTCAAGGAGATCGGCACCGACTCGGTCGCGGCGACGTCGCCCATCGGCCGCGTGCGGATCGACAACCACCTCCCGACCGAGGTCGGCAAGTGGGGCTGGACCTGGTTCGGCGACACCAACTTCGGGCCGACCACGACCGGCGGCGACTTCAAGATCTCGATGGTCGGCGTGCGCAACTGGTTCTCGCCGAAGATGGGCTGGGAGGCCGGCACCGGGCTCACGCTCAGCAAGGCGGCGGGCGACGGCGCGCCGACGAACTACTGCTGGGGCTTCACGGGCGGCCTGCTCTACTCGCTCGCCCGCTACGAGTACGTGAACGTGTTCGCGGCGGGCCGCGCGGTAATCGTCCCCTTCTGCAAGCCGAACGGCGAGACGACGGACCCGGCGAGCGGCACCAAGGTCGCCCCGGGGAGCCTCTTCCAGTTCGGGCTCTCGGGCGAGGTCGCGGTCGAGATCTTCCTCGATGCGTTCCAGCCCTTCCACGCCGGGCCGTTCCTCAAGACGTCGCGCTCGATGTCGATCACCTTCGGCTCGGGGCTCTCGATCCGCTACACGAAGATCGGCGACACGACGACCACCCTCGCCGACGGCACGTCGACGAGCGCCGGCGCGACGAGCAGCGCGAGCGTGAACACGTCGAACGTCGTGAACGGCCTGAGCAACTTCGTCGGCTCGCCGACGGGCAGCGTCGCGTTCACGTACTACTTCTGATCTCTGCCTGACCGCCGACGGCGGTGCGCGACGAGGGGGAGCGAGCTTCGCTCCCTCTCGTTCGTTTTGTGCTCAGAGCCCGAACACGCGCTGCGCGTTGCCGCCCAGGAACAGCGCGCGCGCGTCTTCGGGCAGCGCGAGCGCGTCGAGCTCGGCGAAGCACTCGGCCGGCGTGAGCATCGGGAAGTTGCTGCCGAACAGCACCTTGTTCTTTCCGTGGCCGCGCAGGTAGTCGACGAGCTCGCGCGGGTAGCGGCTCGGCTTGTAGGCCGACGTGTCGATGTAGACGTTCGGGTACTTGGTCGCGAGCGCGATCATCTCGCTCGTCCAAGGCCAGCCGATGTGGCCGCCGACGATCACGAGCTCGGGGAAGTCGAGCGCGACCACGTCGAGGTACGGGATGGGCCGACCGGGCTCCGAGGGGCACAGCGGGCCGGTGTGGCCGACCTGGAGGCAGAAGGGGATCCCGAGCTCCACGCACTCGGCGTAGAGCGGGTAGTAGCGGCGATCGTCGGGCGGCAGGTTCCACAGCCACGGCAGGATGCGCAGGCCGCGCAGGCCGAGCTGCTTCACCGCGCGCCGCAGCTCGCGCACGGCGTCCATCGGGCGCGCGAGATCGACCGAGGCGAGGCCCACGAAGCGATCGGGGTGCGCCTTCACCAGCGCGGCGACCTCGTCGTTGGTGAGGATCGGGCCCGTGGGCCCCCACCACGCCGAGGCGATCGCGCGGTCGACCTTCGCGGCGTCGAGCGCGGCGAGCGTGAGCTCGAAGGGGATCTCGGCGGGGAGCGCGCTCGGCTCGAGGCCCCGCCAGCGCAGCAGCGACGCGAACATCGGCGCGCGCAGGAACGACGCGGTCGGGTGCTGGATCCACGCGTCGACGATCATGCTGGGGGCCCCCCCTCGACTCACTCGAGCCAGCCGGAGTTCAGCAGCACGATCCACTCCGCGTGCGCGGGGGAGATCGCCTGCGCCCCGTATTTCAGCACGACCGCGTCGAAGACGTAGCCGTTCTTCCAGAGCCCGGCCGGCAGCGCGGTCTCCCAGACGGCGTCGAGGGCGGCGCTCAGCGTGGGCGCGTCGAGGGCGGGCGGGGTCCCGCCGAGGGAGCCGAGCCCGGTGAGATCGAAGCCGCGCACCGGGGGCTGACGCATGCTCGAGCCACAGTACAGACCGAGCTCGCTGGCGGGCGACACGGTCGCGGGGAACACCGGGCCGTCGCCGTCGCCGAGGAGGATCCTCGCGCCGAAGACGGTCTGCCCGTTGCGCGCGCTCACCGCGGTGACCCACCCGTCGCCGCAGCACGCGCACGCCGCCGCGGTGGCCGCCTGGAAGAAGACGAAGTCGTCGGGCGGGTTCGCCCCCGTGATCGACGGCGGCGAGAAGCACGAGCCGAGCCCGGTCTCGAGCTTGGCGCGATCGCGCGCGGCGGCCTCGGTGGTCGAACCGTAAGCGCCGCAGAACAGCGAGTAGCCGAGGATCGCGCGGCTCGCGGCGTCGACGCGCACCAAGGTGGTGCACGAGCCGATCTGCGCGCTGGCGCGGGCCGAGATGGCGTCGACGACCGCCTCGCAGGCGGGTGAGGTCTCCGCGAGGAGCTCGGGGCCGACGTCCGGCCTCGTCTCTACGGCGGCGTCGGGCTGCGCATCGGCGCTCGCGTCCGCGCCCGCGTCCGCTTCTGCGTCCGCGCCCGCGTCGGACGCCTCCTCGAACCCCGTGGCGGCGCCACACCCGGCGAGCCCGAGGCTCACGAAGACCGCCGCGAGAGAGAGCCGCTGGCTACGCATGGGCGAACCGCCGAGCAAGCGCCGTTCCGCGAGCCGTTGGCGTGTTTCGCGCGAATCGTGCGGCGCCCGCCGACCGTGCTGGCGCAAGCCTGCGTCGAGGCGCGATCGAACCGTCGTGGCGCGCGTCGAATCGGGTGTCGCGCGCGCCGTACGGTCGGCGGCGTCGACCTGGCCCGACAGATGCCAGCGCAGTCGCCGAGCGCTCGAAATGGGCTTCCCGCCGGCCTGCGCTCCGCCCATCATGCCGCAGTGCGGCGAAGCTGATAGACGCAGCGAGCCTCCACCCGAGAAACCTGGATCACCGCGAGGGAACCTCCATGCCCAAGGACCTCTACGCCGTCGGCGAAGCTCCCGAAGTCGGCTACGTCCCGCCGAAGATGCACGCCTTCACGGTGCGCCCCGAGCGGTTCGGTCCGCCGAAGGAGAGCCTCCGCGACGAAGTGATCGACGTCCCCGAGATCGGCGACGACGAGGTGCTCGTCTACGTGATGGCCGCGGGCGTGAACTACAACAACGTCTGGGCGAGCCTCGGCGTCCCCGTCGACGTCATCGCCGCGCGCAACAAGGCCGGCGAGCCGGAGAAGTTCCACATCGGCGGCAGCGACGCGTCGGGCATCGTCTACAAGGTCGGCAAGAACGTCACCTACCCGAAGGTCGGCGACGAAGTCGTCATGCACTGCGGCTCGTGGGACGCGAAGTGCCCGCTCGTGCTCGCCGGCGTCGACCCGATGTTCTCGCCGACGTTCCGCATCTGGGGCTACGAGACCAACTGGGGGAGCTTCGCGCAGTTCACGAAGGTGCAGGCGCACCAGTGCCTCCCCAAGCCGAAGCACCTCACGTGGGAGGCCGCGGCGTCGTACATGCTGGTCGGCGCGACCGCCTACCGCATGCTGCTCGGGTGGGCGCCGAACGACGTGAAGAAGGACGACGTCGTGCTCGTCTGGGGCGGCGCGGGCGGCCTCGGCTCGATGGCGATCCAGATCGCCAAGGCCTTCGACGCGGTGCCGGTCGCGGTGGTCTCGAGCAAGGAGAAGTTCGCCTACTGCAAGGAGCTCGGGGCGCGCGGCTGCATCGACCGCAACGACTTCGATCACTGGGGCATGCTCCCCCACTGGAAGGACTCGGTCGGCTACGGCAGCTGGCTCAAGGGCGTGCGCAAGTTCGGCAAGGCGATCTGGGACGCGGTGGGCGAGAAGAAGAGCCCGAACCTCGTCTTCGAGCACCCCGGCGAGACCACGATCCCGACGTCGATCTTCGTGTGCGAGGCGGGCGGCATGGTCGCGATCTGCGCCGGCACCACCGGCTACAACGCCACCGTCGACCTGCGCTACCTGTGGATGCGCCAGAAGCGCCTGCAGGGCTCGCACTTCGCGAACGACGTGCAGGCGCAGGGGATCAACGATCTCGTGATCCGCGGGCTCGTCGATCCGTGCCTCTCGCGCACCTTCACGTTCGAGGAGCTGCCGGCCGCGCACCAGCTCATGTACGAGAACCGCCACCCGCACGGGAACATGGCGATCCTCGTCGGCGCGACGCAGCTCGGCGTCGGCGCCACCGCGACGCACGAAGAGGTGCGCCACTCCGCCGTCCCCGCGCGTCCGCGCGAGAACGTCATCCCCATCCACTCGATGCGCGGCACCGCGATGAGCGATCCGCGCGGCGTCGAGCAGACCGCGCCGGCCGTGGCCTCGGCGCCGGACACCACGCCGGTCGGCCAGATCATGAGCCGCAAGGTCATCTCCTGCGCGCTCGACAGCACCATCGCCGACGTCGTGCGGCTGCTGGTCGAGCAGAAGGTGCACGCGGTGTTCGTCGTCGACGCGAACGACGAGCCGGTCGGCGTCGTGTCGCAGACCGACATCGTGCTCGCGCGTCAGGGGCGCACGCTCGAGGGGACGCGCGCGCTGACGGCCCGCGACGTGATGACACCGGGGTGCCTCAAGTGCGGGCCGCTGACGCCGCTGCACGACGCGGTCACGCTGATGACCCGCAATCGCGTGCACCGGCTGCTGGTCGCCGAGCGCCAGGGCGCGCACGAGCGCATGCTCGGCGTCGTGTCGTTCACCGACGTGGTGAACCGCACGCTCGGTCACGCGCCGGGCTGACCGTCGCGCCAGGGGGGGCGCGGTCGCGAGCTCGTCGGGGCCCACGGTTCCGTCGGCGGTGCGACCGCGGCGTTTCCACGGGAATTCGGTTGCACATTTCGATGAAGGCGGGGCGGTGAATAGGCGGATCGCTTCATACGTCTGATCTGCCGTTCGACCCGCTTCGCAGGAGAGACCCCGTGGACAAGAAGCTTGCTCTGTCGTTGACCCTCGGCGCGCTGCTCGGTTTCGTGGGGCTCTCGTCGGCGCCCGAAGTCGCCCTCGCCACGACGCCCTGCGTGCGCACGAAGTTCGAGACCAAGCTGGTGGGCGACGCGTGCAAGACCGGCCAGGAAGAGGCGAAGACGCAGATGAAGGCGTGGGTGAAGGCGGCCAAGGACAAGGACGCCAACCTCAAGCTCACGTGCAACACCTGCCACTCGTCGCTCGCTCCGAATTTCGAGCTCAAGGCCGACGGGCTGACGCAGTTCAAGACGCTCGGCGGCAAGTGAGCCGCGGCCGCGGCCGCGCGGAGTAGCCGCGCGGCACGTGGCGACGCGGCTCGTCGTCCCTGCGCTCCGCGTCGGGCAGCTTCGCCCAGGCGGAGCGCGGCCCCGTCGTCGCCCCTCGCGCCGAGGCCGCCGCCCGACGCGGCCTCGATCGGCTCGATCCCCTCGGCGTCGACGGCGAGGCGGCGCTAGGCTCGTTCGCATGCACGCGGCGACGAAGGTCGTTCGGCAGGAGGCGCCCCCCGCGCGGAGCTTCGACGTGATCTGTGCGGGCGAGCCGAGCTGGAAGCTCGCTGCCCTCGGCGGCTCGCGCGCGGTGCGCACGCCCGCGTCGCTGCTGCGACCTGGCGGTGGCGCGGTGGGGGTGGCGCTCGGCCTCGCGAGGCGAGGGCTGCGCGTCGGGCTCGCGACGGTGCTCACGGACGACGCCTTCGGTCGCGACTCGCTGGAGCGCCTGGCCCGGTTGGGCGTCGACGTCGGCGGGGTCACGCTCGCGCGGCCGCGGGGCGGCTTGGTCATGGTCGATGCGCAGGGCGGGGCGCGCCCGGCGGTCGCCGAGGCGGAGGAGCGACCGCCGCTGGAGCTCCCCGAGGGCTGGTCGGCTTCTGTGCTGCTCCTCTCGGGGCTCTCGCCGGTCGTCGCGCACGCCGCGGCGCTGTGCAAGGCGGCGAGGGCGGCGCGACGCGACGGCTCGGTCGTGGTGCTCGACTTCGACGCGAGCCTGCACGCGTGGGCGGGGCGCGAGCCGCGGACGATCCGGATGGTGCTCCGCGAGGTCGACGTCGCGCGCTGCAGCCTCGCGGATCTCGCGGTGCTCGGCACGGACGCCGCGACGGTGCGCGCCGCGCTGCGCCCGTCGGCCGTGCTGGTGCTGAATGCCACGCACGGCGGGCTCGTCGCGACGGGGCCGTTCGGCGAGGTCGCGGCGATGGCCCCGCAGGGCGAGCGGCCGGGCGGTCCGGGCAGCGGCGACGCGCTGACCGCGGCTCTCTGCGCGGAGCTCACGAGCTCGGGCGATCCTGGCGAGAGCGCGAGCGCGCGCTGGTCGCGGGCGCTGCAGCGGGGGCTCGACGCGCGGCGCGCGGTCGGGTGAGCCGGCGGTCGGCCTCACGATTTCGCCGCGATCGCGGGCGGCTCGTCGGATGATGCGGCGTGGCCCCCTCCCCTCGCGAGTCGCTCCTCGCCCTGATCCGCGCCGGCGGCAGCGCGTACGTCGACCTCGATCCGCGCGAGCCCGACGTGCTCGTCCCGAGCGCGCTCAAGGGCTCGGCCCAGCTCACGCTCGAGTACGGCGAGGGGCTCCCCGTGCCGATCCGGGACCTCGAGATCGGCGCGGAGGGGATCGCCGCGACGCTCTCGTTCCAGCGCACACCGAGCCGCACGTTCGTGCCCTGGAGCGCCGTTCGCGGCGTGCGACCGGGCTCGATCCGCCCGCCGTGCTGCGCGCTCTGCGGCCGGGTGCGCGCCGACGTCGAGGCGCTGGTCGAGGGG
>CAIXWQ010001221.1 GCA_903923175.1 uncultured delta proteobacterium
CGCGGCCGAGGAGTGCCGGCGCGCGCTCGAGCGCGAGCGCGGCACCTACGCCCCCGCGATGTCGCTCTGCCTCGCCGCCGCGCTCGCGCAGCACGATGGCCGCGACGACGACGCGCGCCGACGGCTCGCCGAGGCGGCGCGTGGCTTCGAGGCGTTCTCGATGGGGCTCTACGCCGCGGCGTGCCGCCTGCGCGAGGGGGAGCTGACCGGCGGCGCCCCCGGCCGCGCGCTCGTCGACGCGGCCGAGGCGGTGATGCGCGCCGAGACGGTGAAGGATCCGGCGCGCATGGCCGAGATGCTCGTGCCCAGCGGGCGCGTCGACGTCGGAGCGGCGCCCGCCCCGACGTCACGCGCACTCTGAGTCACTCCGCGCCGACGCGCTCGGGGAAGAACCGCTCGACGATCGTCTTCGAGTACTCCATCGCCTTCTCGACGAGCTCGAAGTTCAGCAGCCCGCCCGTGTAGTACGTGCCGTTCACCCCCTGCAGCGCGTCGAGCCTGTCGTAGAAGCCGGCGTCGAGCTCGGCCTGCGGCACCTGCGGGAAGTACTGCCACGACACGCTGGTCGTCTCGTCGCCCGGCTGCTGCCCGGTCACGGCGATCGCCTGCTTCACGAGCGCCTCGACGCTCCCGGTCGCGCCCGCCAGCGGCAGCTCCACGTCGGGCGTGGAGTACGAGTAGAAGACCGCGCTCGGCGCTTCCTTCCAGTTGCGCGCGAACATGAGCACGTTCGGCGCCGGCGGCGGCCCGAGCGCGCCGGCGCCGTTGAGGGCGAAGAAGATCTCGTAGTCGAGCTCCTTCGGCTTGGTCAGCGACGTGTAGTAGTGGATGGTCGACACGGGCTTCAGGAGCGCCTTCTCCGCGTCGGAGAGGTCCATGAAGGACAGGTTCGCCAGCGTCTGCGGGATGGCGAGCACGATGCGATCGAACCGCTCGCGTTTCACGGTCGGATCGTCGCCGACGCGGTAGTCGACCACGACCCCCGTCGCCGAGCGCGTGACCTTCTCGATGGTCGCGCCCGTCACCGGCGGGCGCTTCAGCGACCCCGCGATCTTCTCCATCAGATCCTGCATGCCGTGGGTCAGCCGCCGGACGTACGGCGGCAGGTGGACCTGCAGGTGCCTCGGCAGCAGGTCGCCGAACCCGTGACGGAGCGCGTGGATGTGGAACGGCATCACCGTGATGAACTTGAGCGCGTACACGGCGGGGATGCGCGAGAGGTCGCCGTAGCCGTAGCAGGTGAGCGGCATCCAGAAGAACCGCTCGAGGAGCGGCGCGCCGACCTTCGCCAGCCACTGCGTGAAGCTCAGCCCCTTGAGCGACTCGGGCAGGTTCGTGAAGCCCGGCGTGTCGAGGTAGTCCGCGAGCTCCTCCTGCGCTTCGAAGAACTTCGCGAACTGCAGGGCCAGCGTGACCTTCGACACGTCCGCGAACAGCGACGGAAGCGACTCCGTCCCGCCGTTCACGTAGTCGAGGACGACGCCGTCGGGGACGCTGGTGAGCGTCACGTCGAGGCCGAATTCCGCGATCAGATCGTGGACGACGTCGTAGTGGACGGTGACCTCGACCGCGCCCATGTCGTACGCGCGGCCGTCGCGCTTCAGCGTGTGGCACTTGCCGCCGACGTCGACCTCCTTCTCGAAGACGACGACCTCGTCGTACCCGGCTCGCTTGAGGAAATACGCGGCCCCGAGCCCCGCGGGCCCTCCACCGACGACGCAGACTCTCATCTCGGACTCCCCTCGGCGCCTCGTGCCCATCGACGAGCCGCGCGCCGAAAGTGGATGCCAATTGCCCCCCGCGTGTCCACGCCTTCACCGCGACGTCGCGCGCGAAGGCCAGCCGAGGCAGGCCGCGGCGGCGCCCTTGCGTCAGCGCACGGCCAGCGCGTCGGCCCGAAGGCGCGCCCGCGGGGTCACGTCGCCTCGAGACACAGCTCGATGAGGTTGACGACCAGCGAGCCCGACGGCGGCCCCGCCTTGATCCGCAGCTTGATCGTCTTGCCGGGCTGCACGACGGCCGTCACGTCGCCGATCGGCCCGCCGGAGCCGAGGAAGGGGAGCGGGCCGTACCAGGCGTACGGCGCCGAGTTGGCGACCGCGCCCGAGGGGGTCGCGCCGACCCCGGAGGCCGTCTGCCAGCTGAAGCTGCCGCTCGCGGTGGTGTTGAAGCTGCGCCCCTTGATCGAGAGCGTCGCGCGCGTGATCGACGTGAGGCCGACGGTCGAGAAGTCGACGTCGACGAACCCCGACGAGTCGAGCGCGAGCCCACCGACGCCGAGGAACGGATCGTCGAAGGTCGGCGTGTAGCCGATCGAGTAGCCGTAGGCGCCCATGTGGAGCGTGGTCTTGTCGGGGAGCCCCTCGACGTCGTACGCGGCGTACGCGGTCGAGCCCGCGCC
>CAIXWQ010001222.1 GCA_903923175.1 uncultured delta proteobacterium
AGGGCGAGCGTTAACACGCCATCGAGCCGACCAGAACCATCTTCGTCATCGTCCGTCCCCTCCCATTTGAGTGACACTTCGCGCGCGGGCTCACGGACAGCGCACGGGTGAATCCAAGAGCTGTTGGCCGCCGGCGCTGCTCGCGACGAGCGCGGCGTGGCCCGTCGAGAGCGATTCGGCGGTGAGCGCGCCGCTGGCGAGCGCGAAGCTGGGCGCGCCGGCCGTACCGTCGTCGCCCATGAAGCGGGCGAATGGCTTCGGCCCGGGCGTGAGCCAGGTGACGAGCCAGCGCTGTCGCTTCTCCACCCAGGCGATCGTCGGTTGCCACTGGTAGCTGCCGCTCGCCGCTGCGACCTCGGCGTCCACGACGCTCGTGAATGCGAGCGCGCTCGGGTCGAAGTCGACGATCGATAGCCGAATGACTTGCTTGTCGCAGCCGAGCTCGGCCACGACGGCCACACGCCAGCGGCCGTCGGTGAGTTGGTGGGCGGCCATCGCGGTGCTTCGCGCGGACGGCATTCCGGCCAGTCCGTAGCTGGTCGCGGGCGCGAGCGTGGCGTCGAGCGCCCAGATCTTCGCGGCGTCTCCGTCGGGCGACGCCACGAACACGCTTCCTCCTCGTACCAGGAGCGCCGGGGGCTGCATGGAGGTCGCCGTGGTGGAGAGCGTGCCGGTCGCGGTCGTCACGCTCGGCGCGGCGATCGAGTCGATCGCGAGCAGTCGGAGCGCCGTCGGCGTCGCGCTCGCGCAGTCGTCGAGCGGCGACGCGCGCGACGCCGCGGGCACTTCGTACCACGCCACGACGGCGCGCGAGGTGTCGCGCACCGCTAGCGCCGGTCGCGCGACCCCTGCTCCGCACGTCGCGAGGGCGACCTTGTCGGAGTACGCGAAGCCGAGCGCTCCCGCCGCGCAGCCGGAGAGAGAGACGAACGCTGCGGCGAACGACGCGTCGCCGACCTTGCGCGCGTACGGCTGCGTGGGGAGCGTCGTGTAGTTCGTCGATAGGAGCTGGCAGGCCCCCAGCGACGTAGTGGACGCGATGTCCGCCTTGGCGACGCTGAGGCACTCTCCGCTCCCGACCTTGCTCGCGAAGGCGAGCAGGGGGGCGTCGCCGCCGTCGGTCGTGAGGCCGTACTTCGCTTCGTCCGGCGGGAGCGTCGCGCCCGCGAGCGGCGCCGGGGTGCCGACGCGGAGGCTCGAAATCGCCGCGTCGTCATCGTCGCAGTCGCCCCCGCCGCACGCTGCCTTCGGATCCCCGTCGCGATCGTCGTCGCGTGGCCGCTGGACGCAGCGCTTGGTGCTGGGGTCGCATTGGTACGGCGTGCAGTACGCGTGATCGCTCCCATTGAGCCGGTCGCAGACGTCCGCGGCCTGTGAGGCCGCGCCGGGATCGCACTGCTGGATCGAGTAGTCGGCGAGGTTGCCGAACGTGCAGCCGTACGCCGTGAACGTGGCGACGGCAGCGAGCGCGCCGGCGGCGAGCGGTCGAGTCGCTCGTGACGGAAGCATCAGAAGGCCCCCGAGACGCTGACGCCGGCGCCGGACGGGCCGGCCCAGGGGAGCACCGCGGCGCCGGTCTTCTTGGGGGCCTCGTCGTCGTGCCACTTGGTCACGAACGCGAGCACGCCCGCGCCGACGACGAGGACGCCCCCGGTGACGAACAGCACGTTCGCGCGCGTCGACGCGCTGCGGATTCGGCCCTGCTCGGCCGGATCCCGCTCGAGCGGATCCTTCGCCTGTTCCGCATTGGACGCCGAGCGCGCCTGGAACGCGAAGACCGAAGCGACACCCAGCGACACGACGCCGACCGCGCCGACGCCGAGGGTGACCCACTTGGGCGTGCCCGCGGTCCGCGCGGCGGGGAGGGCTGTCGGGACCAGCCTGACCTCCACCTTTCTGGACTCGTGGTCGGCGAGCACTCCTTGCCACTCGAAGTCGTCGTAGCCGGGGGCCTGCACCGCGACCGAGTGCGCGCCGACGTCGACTTCGCACTCGCGATCGACCGCGCTCGGATCGACCGCAACGCGGTCGACGCGCACCGAGAGCCCGGCGGGGCGACTCGGGAACGACAGCGACAGGGTCGCCGTCGGCACGCGCGCGAGCTTCACGTCTAAAGTCTTCTGCTCTCCGAGCGCCAGCTCGAACGACTGCTCGATCGGCCGGTGCCGGGCGGCGGTCGCGGTGATGGCGTGCCTCCCCGGATCGGTCTCCACCGCCGTGCCCCACGCCTCCTTCGGCACCTCGGCGCCGTCGAGCGTCAGCTTGAAGTCGGGCGGGAGGTCCGCCGGCACGCGCAGCATCAGCCGCGGCACCTTCGGCTCGAGCTCGTTCGCCTCTGCGGCGGCGACGTCGCGCGTCGCCGTGTAGCGCTTCTCGCCAGTCGCCTCGAGCCGGTCGCTCGCCTCGCGCATCGCGCGTCGAAGGCTGGTGTACGCGCTCGCAGGCTTGCCGAGCGTCCGGTAGCACCGGCCGATGTAGAGCCGCGAATTCGGGCTCGGGAGCAGCGCGAGGCTCGCCTGGAACGACGCGAGCGCGAGCTCGAATTCACCGGCGTCGTAGTACTTCTTGCCCTCTTCGAAGTGCTTGAGCGCCGCGGTCTCGCTGGCCGCTCCGGCGCCGAAGGCGACCGCGGGAACCCAGGTACCGCACGTCGCTTCGACCACGAGCACCGCGCACGCCAAGAGCAGCACTCTCGGGCGCGATCGGCGACGGCGGGCGGCGCTCATTGACCCCATCCAGACGCCGATGCCGCGCAGCGTCCATGGTCATTCTGCGCCGGCTCGACGACCTCAAGGCCCCATTCAGGCAGAATCGAGCGAACGTAGTCTGGAGTGATCGGACAAAATGACTACGTGCTAGGGGGGGGTGAGCGCTAGCCTCGTGCCGATGGGGGGGCGCGGGAATGCTGGTCTCGGGGGACTCGTCGTGACGTACTTCACGAACGGGGAGGACGAGCTCGCGCTGCTGTCCTGGCCCGTGCAGCCGACGGCGCTCGCGCCCGCGATCCCTCGGCCGACCTACACGGCGGCGGAGCGCGAGGTGCTGGCGTTCGTTCTGGACGGCGCGACCAATGCCGCCATCGCCGACGCGCGCGGCACCTCGCTGCGTACCGTGGCGAACCAGATCGCGAGCTTGCTGCGCAAGTCCGACGCCTCGTCGCGGTTGGAGCTGTTCGCCCTCCATGTGCGCGGCTGAGGCGATGTCCGGTGCGCTTCGCCCGAGGGCGTGGGCGAAGTCGTGACGAACGGACGCGACCCCATCGCGGTCCTCGAAGCTGCCTACGCGTGGCATGACGACGAGGCACGCTGGCTCGGCGGAGTGGTCGACGCCCTTGCGCCGTTCGGGCTGGGCGGAGGGATCCTCTCGTACCTAGTTCGCCTCGAAGGCGAACTTCGAATCAGCAGCGTCGCGACGCGGGCTGCGCCCATCGATGCCGCGTTCTTCCTTGGCACGTTCGAGCGCCTCCCGCGAGATATCCGGCGCGTCATGCACACGCCTTCCAGCGCGTTCGTATCCGTGCAGACTTCGACGTCGGAGACGGCGGAGCTGTTCGGCTCCTCGGTCGCGGACCTCGAGACGCGCATCGGGTACGCGCCTCCACCCTGCTGGGGGTTTCGTCCGGGGGACGCAGGACGGTTCTGCTGGGCATCGGTGTTCCTGGCGTCGCCCGACGCGCGTCCGCCGCGCCAGACGACCTCGCTCCTCGCGAATGTCGCACCGCACCTCGCTTCTGCTGCCCGGCTCCGCCTCGCGGCCCAGGCGGCCCCGAGCGCCGACGATGAAGCGACCGAGGCCGTCCTCGACGTCGACGGCACGATCCGCGACGCGCGCGGCGACGCCCGCGCTCGCCGCGCGCGCGAGCACCTCGCCGAGCTCGCTCGGCAGATCGATCGCGCGCGAACGCGCTCGGGTCGCGCCGCCGCCGCGGAAGCGCTCGCCACCTGGACCGCGCTGCTCGACGGCCGCTGGACGGTCGTCGAGAGCTACGAGCGCGACGGGCGTCGCTTCCTGCTCGCACGCAAGAACGCCCCCAACTTGCGCGATCCGGGAGCGCTCTCGCCGAAGGAGCGTGCGGTGGTCGCCTTGGCGGTGCAAGGTCAGCCGCACAAGCTGATGGCTTACTCGCTCGGATTGTCGCGCGATCGGGTGCATGCGCACCTGCGTAGCGCGATGCGCAAGCTGAGAGTGTCGTCGCGAGCCGAGCTGATTCGTGCGTACGCGCGCGTCTTCGCGGGCGTGCCGTACGTGGAGTGAGATTTTGCCCGCCCGCGACTCCACTGGAGGGCCCACGCTGCGGTTGCTATGAGTCGTCCATGCCGTCGTCGCGCCCCTTCCGCTCCGTAGCGCTCGTCACGTCGCTCGCCGCCTTCTCGACGCTCGCGTCCCTCGCCACCGGCTGCTTCAAGCAGCCCGGCGCGCTCGAAGGCGGCGCGAACGCGAACGACCGCACCTACGGCGGCCGAATGGGCGAGGAGCTGCTCACCGGCGCGATGACCGTCTCGCCGCGCGGCGACTACGTGTTCGCGCAGCGCAACTCGGTGAGCGTCCTCTACGACCTCGCCAACAAGCGCGCCGTCGAGCTGGATTTCCAGCCCAAGCGCTTCGTGTTCGCGAAGACGCGCGCGTTCGCCGTCGCGCTCACGGCCGAGGGCTCGGTGGTCGGCGTCGACCTCACGACCGCCAAGCGCGTCGGTCAGAGCCCGCCGTTCCCCGGCACGACGCTCCTGCAGCTGTCGCCCGACGACGCCACCATCGTGCAGGGCGACGCGACGAGCGTGCGCGTGCTCGACGCGGCTACCGGCGCGGTGCGCGCGACCGAGGCGCTCGGCGGCGTCGCGACGTTCGCGACGTTCCTGCCGCTCGGCAACAAGGTCCTCGTCGCGTCCGACACCACGTTCACGGCGCACAAGCCGATGACCAAGCTGCTGATCCTGTCGTTGGGCCCTCCGCCGCCCGCCGTTCCGAGCGTTCCGAGTGTGCCGAGCGTCCCGAGCGTCCCGAGCGTGCCGAGCGTGCCCGTGATCCCCGGCGCGCCGACCATCCCCAACCTGCCCGTGATCCCGGGCATGCCCACCATCCCCGGCATGCCGAGCTTCGGACCGGCCACGAACGGGCCCGCGTCGGCCGCGCCCACGTCGACGACCACGCCCGTCACGCCGGCGCCTGCCGCATCTGCCGCGCCCGCCGCGCCCGCCCTGCGCGTCGACGTGCCCAACTGCACCGCGCCGATCGCCGTGCTCCCCGACGAGTCGCGCGCCTTCCTCTCGCCCACCTTCTGCGCCGAGGACGTCCCCGCCGACACCACGCAGACGTGGACCAACCCCGATCCGGTCAGCGTGATCGATCTCGGCGCCGCCCCCGCGTTCGTGAAGAACCTGCCGGGCTTCGGGCCGGTCGCCATGCCCAAGGACGGCGGTCGCGTGGTCGCCTACCTCGACATGCAGCGGATCGATCCGGCCATGTTCGCCGACCCCGCGCAGATCCCGCTCAAGGGGGGCCCGCAGTACCACCTGATGATCATCGAGCCGCGCTCGCTCGGCTTCACGCTCACGCAGATCGGCGACGCGCTCCCCCGCTTCGCCCTCTCGCGCGACGGCAAGGGGCTGCTCGTCGACGCCTCGGTGAAGGTCAAGACGCGCGCCAAGGCGAAGGTCACCGGCACCCTCACGCTCGGGCCGCACGGGATCGGCTTCAAGGCCGACGTCACGATCGGCGTGTTCAACGAGAAGGCGCCGTTCGGCTGGTTCGATCTCGACGCCCGCAGCTTCACGCCCTTCGCGGGGCCGATGGCGGGGCTCGATCGCTTCGTGCAGCTCGCGGACGGCCCGGTCGTCACGCTCATGCGCCGCGAGGACGGGCAGGGGGGCTACCCCTTCACCATCGACGTCGCGCACCGCGCCACCGCCAACGTGCAGGTCGGCGTCACGAACTCGGGCCTGCGTGACGTGGGGCTGGTGCTCGCCGACGGCGCCACCGTGGCGCTCCGGCTGCGGCTCCCGGCCGACAACAAGGCGAACAAACTCTACTCGCGCGAGGCCCTCTGCCTCACCACCGATCTCGGCAAGTCCTGCGGCGCCGGCTACATCGAGTACGAGGCGACCACCTCGTTCGCCAACGCCGATCCCGAGGGGAGCTGCCCCGGCGGCCACGACTGCTGGTAGCGCGCACGCGCACGCGCACCGACTCTTGGTGAATCGGTGCGCGCGCGGTCGTGGGGCGCGCGCGGCCTCGATCTCAGCCGCCGAACGCGCCCTTGCCCCAGACGCGGACCTTGAAGCCGAGCTCCTGCGAGAGCGCGACCATCTCGTCGAACACGTCGCCGTACGCGACGGCCACGTGGTTCGAGAGGTAGTGCGCCATCAGCGTGTCGCGCGAGATGCCCATGTCGGCGGCCATGAACGGCCACTGGCGCGTGGTGCCGTCCCACCACTGGTCGCGCACCTCGGCGGGGAGCTGCACCACCTCGCCCTTGCCGACGTCCATCCAGAGCTCGCCCTTCTTGATGTACGCGCGCGCCCAGGTCATCGCGCCGGGGAGGCTCTCGCCCGCGAACGTGCCGCCCGGCGTCGGGAAGTAGCCCGGCGGCTGGCGATACGAGTGAACGCCCTTCAGCGTGCTCGGATCGTGGTTGAACGCGTACGCGCCGCACGAGCCGCTGTTGAGCAGCACCCACAGGAAGCGCTTCGGATCGCCCGGGTGCGGCGCCCCCCAGCGCACGTCGTGGAACATCACCGCCTGGTGGAGCCCCTTCGCCTTGAGCAGGCGCTTCATCAGCTCCATCGGCACGACGTTCCCCTGATCGGCCTCGGTCGCCGTCGCGATGGTGTCGCCGTTCGACTCCGGGCGACACGCCGAGTTCAGGAGCCCCTCGGCGAAGTCGCTCGGCGGCCGGAGCGGGATGAGCCCGAGCTGGTACTGCCAGCCGAGGCAGTCGGCCTTGAACTCCTGCATCAGGTCGAGCACGACCAGGTAGTCGCGCAGCTGCTCGCGCGTCGCGTGCTCGGTGAAGTCCTCGGTGCCGAGGTGGGCGTCCTTGCCGTAGTGGAAGGTGACCCCCTTCTCCTTCACGAACGCGAGCGCGGCGTCGATGCGCTTGTCGTCGATGCGGCGGCCGCGATCGATGATCCACGCCTGATCGACCTTGTGCTCGGTGAAGCCGTGCTTGTTGAGCAGGCGCGGGCCGAAGTAGCCGTTGATCATCCCCATCGAGGTGTCGCCGAGCATCAGCGCGAGGATGCGGCGATCCTTGATCTCCTGCGCGACCTTGCGGGCGCGCGCGGCGGCGTCCTTGGCGATCGGCGCGTGACTGGCAATCTCGTCTTCCGGGTACTTGATCTGCCCGCTCGAGCACCACTCGCGCAGGCGCTCCATGAAGACCTCGTCGCTCGACATGTCGGCGGCGTCGGTCCAGGCGCGCGAGAACGGGCGCTCGAGCATCTCGAGGCTCGCGCCGGTGTTGAGCAGGCCCACGAGCCCGGGCCACTGGCCGGAGAAGTTGCTCGCGAGCAGCAGCGGGTTGTCCTTGCCGACCACGCCGTCGCAGGTGTGCGGCGCGTAGAACCAGTGCGTGCACACCCCGATCATCGGATCGTGCACCGGCCCGAGCTTCTCGATCGACTCGTGCGGCTTCGAGAGGAAGCCGTCGATGACGTAGGGCGTCTTGCCGAGCTTCTTCAGCGCGTTCGAGAGCTGCTCGGTCGCGCCGCGAATGCTCGGCAGCGCGAGCTCGTTGGGCTTGGGGCGGGCGTCACCGGGCCAGAAGAGGGCGATGCGGTTCGACATGGGGCCGGCATGCTAGCACCGCGGATCGTGGCCGCGCGCACCGTCGAGGCCGCGAGCTCAAGGCGTCTTCGGCTTCGGCTTCGGCAGCGGCGGGGGCGTGTCGATCGACAGCGGCTTGAAGGGCGGCGCGATGACCGCGAAGCCGCGCACGATGGCGAGGCTGTACTCGACGTCCTGCGGCGGGACGCCGGCCGAGGCGCGCGTCGCCGCGTCGACGATCTCGGCTTCGGTGGCGCCCCAGATGCGCGCGCAGGGGACGTTCTCGAGCGGGTCGGCCGGCTTGGTGGGGCACTGCGCGCGGGCCCACCCGCGGGTCACCGCGTCGTCGAGCGAGAAGGTGCCGTCGGGGAGCGAGTGCAGGAGCAGCGGCGGACCGTACAGCGTCGCGTCGCCGCAGAGCCCGCCGTACGGGTCGGCCGATGCGTAGTAGTGGTCGTCGACGAGGTCCGGCCGGCCGTCGCCGTCGGCGTCGACGGTGGCCGTGAAGGATTGCCCGACGGGGTAGTCGCGGATCCCGGTCGCGGTCGCCTGCAGCAGCAGCAAGCGAGACTTCGGGCCGCAGGAGCCGTAGCCGCCGGGGCGCTCCATGACCAGCGCCTCGCTGCGGCCGTCGCCGTCGAAGTCGAACAGCCCGCGGAAGTCGAGCTCGCCGGGGTCGCCGAAGTCCACGCGCGGATGCAGCGGCAGCTCGAAGCGCTCGCCACGGGCCGACCGGTACAGTACGCGGACCTGCGCCTCCCAGCCGCATTGGGGGCCCGACTCGGTCGCGGGGGCGGAGATCGCGAAGTGCGAGGCCGCCATCCCCCAGGCGCCACCGGACCCCGACATGCACGGGAACGAGCCGTCCGCCGCGGCGTAGAGGGCCGCGGCGTGCGCCGTCGGGACGTCGCCCGTCAGCTGGTACGAGCCCGGTTGGCCCCCCTCGCAGTGACCGGCGGCGCGATCGGCCTCGGCGAGGTTCGCCGTCGCGAGCTCGTCGCACAGCTTCGCGGGGTCGATCGCCGCGGGCGCGGTCGAGGCCTTGGGCACCGCCGAGGCGTGCGTGGCGTCGGCGTGCTGCGCGTGGCACGCCGCGAGGGCGGCGGTGAGGAGCAGGAAGGCGTCTCGATCGATGCGCATGGGCGCGCCGAGCATACGCGCGCCTCACACGCCTCACACCGCTTCCCAACGCCGCGCGAGCCGTCTTACGGGATCGCTTCGCCGCCCTTCGCGGCCGACTCGCTCGTGTAGCTCTTGGTGCCGAGCACGACCTGCTTCGGGACCGTGTCCTTGCGCAGCAGCTTGAGCGCGCTGTCGATCGCCTCGGCGCCCCCCGTCGGGTACGCGAACGTCGCCTGCAGCACGCCGTCCTTCACGTACTGCACCCCCTCGTGCGGCAGGGCGTCGATGCCGACGAACTTCATCGACTTCTCGCGCCCGGACTCCTTCGCCGCGAGGAACGCCCCGTGCGCGCCCGGATCGTTGTGCGCGTACACGAGATCGATCTGCGGGTTGGTCGCCAGCGCCGAGGACATCTCCTTGCGCGCGTTGGGCTCGAGCCACTGCATGTCGGCCGTGAAGACGATCTTGATGCTCGGGTGCGCCTTCAGATCGATCCCCTCGAGGAAGCCCGCGTGGCGGTCCTGCCCCGGCGTCGACGTCATGAGCCCTTCGAGCTCCACGACGTTGCCCCCCTTGTCGCCGAGCGTCGCCGCGATCCACTTGCCGGCCTCGCGCCCGATCTTCTTGTTGTCGGCGCCGATGAAGGTCGTGAACTGATCGCCCTCGACCGCGCGATCGAGCACGATCACCGGGATCCCCTTCTTGAACGCCTCGGCGACCGGCTTGGTGAGCGGCGCGGCCTCCTTCGGCGAGATGATCAGCAGGTCGATCCCCTCGTTCACCAGCTCCTCGACCTGCGCGCGCTGGGTGTCGGAGCGGTTCTGCGCGTCCTTCAGCACCAGGCGGATCTCGGGGTGCTTGGCGGCGGCGGCCTTCAGGTCCTCGTTCATCTGCACGCGCCAGGGCTCGCCGAGGTTGCACTGGCTCATGCCCACGACGAAGGGATCCTCTTTGGTCCCCGCGTGTCCGGCGCTGGCGCTCGAGCGCTTGCAGCCGAGGAGCGGTGACGCGCCGGCGGCGAGGGCGGCGAGCGCGGCGAGCGCGGCGAGCGCAGAGGAGGCGAGGAGCGGCCGGAGGTGCCGGAGACGGGGCATCCACGCTCGTTATCGCGAACCGGCTGCGCGGGGAACTGTAGAGCTGCGCTCGTTCGTGACGCACGCCATGACGCGCGGGATCTGCGCCCGAGCGAACGGACCGCGACGGTGCGCTGCAACTGTCACGAGGATCCCGCACCCAAATCGTGCAATGGGTTGGCCCGCCGAATGCTGGCGCGCCGAGCGGGTGCAGCAGCACCGCGCCGTCTCGTCCGAGGCTCGTGCTCGGTCGGACACCGAACCGGAGAAATCGAGAACATGTCCTGGCAAGCCCGCGCAGTCTCCGCCGAGGAAGTCGTTTCGCACGTGAAGATTGGGCACCGCGTGTTCGTGCACGGCGCCGCCGCCACGCCGCTCACGCTGCTCGCAGCGCTCGGCAAGCGCACCGACCTCTCGGGCGTGCGCCTCTATCACATGCACACGATGGGCGAGATGCCCTCGGCCGATCCCGCAAACGACGGACGGATTCGCTCCGTTTCGCTCTTCACCGGCGCGAACATGCGCAAGGCGATCGAGGACGGGCGCGCCGACTTCGTCCCGATCTTCCTGAGCGACATCCCGGACCTCTTCCGCTCGCGCGTGGTGCCGCTCAACGTCGCGATGCTGAACCTCTCGCCGCCCGACGCCCACGGGCTCTGCACGCTCGGCACCTCGGTCGACGCGGCCCGCGCCGCGGCCGACTCGGCCGACCTCGTGATCGCGCAGATCAACCCGCGCATGCCGCGCACGCACGGCCACACCGTGGTGCCGCTCTCTCGCCTGGACGCCTACTGCATCGCCGACGAGGCGCTCCACGAGCACGAGCCCAACACGGAGACCGCGGTCGAGGCGCGCATCGGCGAGATCATCGCCGATCTCGTCGAGGACGGCTCGACGCTGCAGATGGGCATCGGCGCCATCCCCGACGCCGTGCTCTCGCGACTGCACAACAAGCACGATCTCGGCATCCACACCGAGATGTTCTCGGACAACCTGGTGCCGCTCGCCGAAGAGGGCGTGATCACGAATCGGTTCAAGGCCGTGCACCCCGGGCGCATCGTGACCGCGTTCGTGAACGGCACGAAGAAGACCTTCGACTTCGTGAACGACAACCCGATCGTCGAATTCCACCCTTGCGATCGCACCAACGATACCTCGTTGATCCGCAAGAACGACAAGGTCGTCGCCATCAACTCGGCGATCGAGATCGACATGACCGGCCAGGTCTGCGCCGACTCGATGGGGCACAAGATCTTCTCGGGCATCGGCGGCCAGATGGACTTCATCCGCGCGGCCGCGCTCTCGAAGGGCGGAAAGCCGATCCTGGCGCTCCCCGCGACGGCGAAGAGCGGGCAGCTCTCGCGCATCGTGCCGATGCTCAAGCCGGGCGCCGGCGTGGTGACGACGCGCGGCCACGTGCACTGGGTCGTGACCGAGTTCGGCGCCGTGAACCTCCACGGCAAGTCGCTCCGCGAGCGTGCCGATCTGCTCATCTCGATCGCGCACCCCGACTTCCGCGCCGAGCTGCGCAAGGAAGTGTACGAGCTCCGACACTTCACCTGAGGGCGCTCGTCGTCCGGCCCTTCTCCGCGTGGTCGGGGGAGGGCCGAGCGGCCTGGGGATTCATCAGCGCGTCGGCGCGTCGGCGCGTGGCGCGAGCGGGCCTCCGCGTCCCGTCTAGAAGTCCCTCTCGTCGATGAATGCGCACCGGTGCTGCTCGCAAGCAGCCTGGCTCGCGACGTAGAACGGGCACGGCATCCGATCCCGCGGGAGCTCGCCGCAGCGCCGCACGAGCTCCCGATCGAACCGTCGCTGCGCGTCGTGGCTCCTCGCGATGCGCGTGCACGAGTGCACGCCGCAGCCCGCGAAGGCCTCGCCCACCACGCAGTCCTCGGCCGTATCGCACGCGCCCTCCCCGAGCACGAGCCGCACGTCCGCATCGGAGCGCGGGCTCGGCTGCGCCGCTGCGGCGGCGGAGGCGGCGGAGGCCTCTGGAGCGACGGGCGACGCATCCGCGACTGCGACCGCGACGTCGGCGGCCGCGGCATCCGCGATCTCCGCCGGGCGCGTGCCGGGCGCATCGGCGCGCGGCGGGGGCGCACAGGCGAAGAGCAGCGCGGCACAAGAGACCCACGCGAGGCGCCCCATGGCGGTGCAGGCTACTCCCGCGGCGCGGGCCCGACGAGCGCTCGGCATCGCGACGTGCCCGAGGACGGATGAGGCCGAGCGCGACGGGTGCCGCGGGTGCCGCGGGTGCCGCGGGTGACGGGGGTGAGGCGCGCGGGCCGGGCGGGGGTCGGCTCGGGAGATTGGCAGTGAGCGGCCGATCTCGGCGACCGGCGGAGGCTCACCGGATCCCGTTCGCCGCGAAGCGATCGAGGAATCCGTACGTCCCCGCGCCGCCCATCGAGTTGCACGTCGCCGAGGCGTATCCCGGCGCGCAGTCCCTGTCGCGGTCGTACGACCAGTAGTGGATCCCCGCGAGGCCCATCGATTTGGCGAACGACGAGATCGCGTCGGCGTCGGCGAGCGTGAAGGTCTCGCCCGCGGTGTCGTTGCCGCCGATCATCGGCGTGAGCTCGATCGCGTTCCACGGAATGCCCCAGTGGTCGTGCAGGTCGTACGCCGCCTGGATCGCCGTCTCCCCCATCTGGCAGGCGCCGCCCGAGACGACGCAGACCCCCGCGCTCGGTGAGCCGTAGTCCATGGTCATGAGGTTCACGGTGATCCACGACGGCCAGGCGCCGGAGACCGCCGCCTTCACGGCCTGCAGGGATTGAGCGCCATAGGTGTTCAACGCGTCCGGGGCGCTCGCGCCGAGCGACTTCGCGGCGCTCGCGCCGGCGTTGGCGCCGAGCGTGGCGAGCGTGAGGCTGAAGCGCAGCCCGGGGTGGGCGGCGTGCGCGTGGACGATGCGGGCCACGAGCGCCTTGATGACGTCGGGCGACTGCCCGGCCTCGATGTCGAAGTCGACGCCGATCAGCTGGGTCGACGACCAGCGCGAGAGGAACGTCTCGAAGCCGGCGTCGGAGCCGCACGTGAAGGAGCCGGCCGCGCCGCCGGTCGACACGATGAACTGGATCTTCGAGGCCTCGAGCAGTGCGACGTTCGCCTTCGCCATCGTCGCGCCGGGGACGCCGCCGAAGTTCTCCGCGCCGCACTCGCCCGTCGCGAACGCGAGCGTGATCGCGCGCGCGCCTCGGGCGGCGAGATCCTTCGCGAGCGAGACGCGCGCGCCGGGCAACGTCGTCGACGCGACGTTGGTGTTCCAGTCCATGTCGATGCCCGTGTCCTTGTACGCGCTGAACACGAAGCCGGGCGCGGTGCCGGTCGCGGTGGGGCCCGCGTCGACCGGCGGCGGAGCGGTGTCGGGCGTACCGGTGCTCCCCGTGTCGGCGGCGGTGCCCGCGTCGCTCGCGCCCGGACCGCCGCTCCCCTGGGGGCAAGTTCCCCCACCGGGCTCGCAGCCGAGTCCCCAGCTCGTCGCCTGGCAGTGATAGCCCTGCTTGAGGTTGGTCGTCGTCCAGCCGCACGACTCGCCGGCGTGCCCTTCGCAGGCGTTCGCGTCGCTCCCCATGTAGACCCACGCGCTCGGATCGCACGCGCTCGCCGGCGCCCCGGCGTCGCCGCTCGCGGGCGGCGGGGTGCTCGCGTCGGAGACCGGCGCGGAGTCGGTGCCCGGCGCCGCGTCGGGGCCGGGCTCGCTCGGCGAAGTGCCCGTGTCCGTTCCCGGCGTGCCCGGCGTGCCCGCGTCGGCGCCGAGCCCCAGCTCGCTGCGCGGCGAATCGTCGCTCGAGGGGGAGGCGCATCCGCCGAGCAGCGACGAGAGCGACGTGAGCGACGTGAGCGACGTGAGCGAGACGAGCGCGGCGAGGCGGAGGCGGGTTCGCATGAGGGCTCCTGGTTCCGGGTCCGGGAGCTCACCTCTGCGAGCGCGATGCCGACGCGTGCGCGGCGTCGCGTTCGTACGAAGTACCTCGAATTCCGGGCTCTCGTGCGCGACGACCCGCGCGCGGCGAGGGGGGCGTGGGGGCCTTCGCCACCATGCTGGGGGGAGATCCCCCCAAGGTCGCCTCGGCCTCGCCCGGCCGTGCGGAGCGGCCTCGAACGCGGGTCGAGCCGGCCTTGCCCGGGCGGCGATCGTTCGGCGAGCCGAATGGAGCGTTGGGCGCGCCGACGGACGATGGGGGGCGCGGCGCGCCGGCGCGTCGCAGCTACGCTTGCGCGCGTTTGGTGTCTGGCGAGCCGGCCGCCGTCGAAGACCGGCCAGGAGAGGTCGCATGCCCCAGGTCGTGGATTTTCAGACCGTGTCGATCGCTGGCCTCGAGTCGTCGCCGGTGGCGACCGCCCTCGCCGGGCTGCGGGCCCACGAGGCCCGATACTTCAAGAACAAGTACGACCACGTCTTCACGGTGGAGCCGGCCGGCGAGGCGAAGGAGACCATCGCGTGGGTGCACCGCATCCTCGAGAAGGAGCGCGGCCTCGTCATCCAGGCCCGGCCCCTCGAGGCCACCGCCTTCGAGGTCGAGAAGATCCGGATGGCGTACGTGTTCTACGAGAGCGGTCTCTCGATCAACGTGATGTACGCCATCGATGACCCGAAGAAGCGGGCGGTCGGCTTCAAGCTCTCGGTCGGCATGGACGTGCCCGCCGAGCTCGCCGCGCGCTTCAAGTTCGCGACCCAGAAGTCGAAGCTGGCTGGGATCGTCCGCGGCTCCTACTTCGTCATCAAGGGCGAATACTGAAGGGCGTGGGCGTGCCCCTCGAAGCGAGCATCCGGCGAGCACGTACGCGGACCGCCGTGTGACCGTCGGGTCCGGCGAAGTCGACAGCATCCCGACCCGCATCGAGTAGACCGAGCGGTTCGGAGGTTCGGCGTCGCTCCGACTGGCGTACGCTGGGCCGGCATGAACGCGCCGGAATCGCCGCGACCGGGAGACGTCGTCGCCGGGCGCTACCGCGTGGTGCGCCTGGTCGACGCGGCGGGCGCGGAGGCGCTCCTCGAGGTCGAGGACGTCGACGGACAGCCGCGCTGGCTCCACCTCTTGCCACCGTTCGGCATCGACGCCGCCGACGCCGCTCGGGTGGCGCAAGCGCTCACGATCGCGCGCGATTTCACCTGCGATCAGGTGCCGACGGTGATCGACGCCGGGCTCGAC
>CAIXWQ010001223.1 GCA_903923175.1 uncultured delta proteobacterium
CGCCCGACGTGCAGCGCCGCCGCCGCCTCGCACACCAAGGTGGCGGTCGGATCGCGGCGCGCGCGCGCCTCCAGCGCGGCGCGCACTTCGGGCGAGAGCAGCAGCACGCGCGAGATGTTACCGGAGTCGGGCGCCGCCGCCGCCGGGTTCTCGAGGCTCGCGTCAGCTCCGCCGCGACCGCACCACGAGGACCACGCGGCCGAGCGCGGCCGAGAGCACGATCAGCAGCGCGATCGGCAGCACGTGCCCGAGCGCGACGTGCGCGGGGCCGGTGAGCGGGCACCAGAGATCCACCGCGACGCCGGCCCACGCGCCGGCCGCGGCGCCCATGACGGCGCCGTGCAGCGCGGGCGCGCGCACGACGGTCCGCGCGCGCAGCCAGAACATCGCCACGAGCAGCACCGAGGCGCAGGTCAGGGTCAGCGCGAGGCACCGGAGCCCGAGCCGCTCGAACGGCTCCACGTAGTGGCCGTGCCACGCGAACAGCCAGGCGAACGTCGCCACCGGCACCACCAGGGCCATCAGCGCGAGCGCGCGGCTCGGCCTGCCGACCATCGAGCCGCCGCGCCCGAGCCCGATCCGGGTCGACACGCCGGCCAACAGCGTCGCGCCGAGCGCGATCGCGAGCGTGTCGACGAGCGGGCGACCGCGTGCGTGCGCCGGGCCACCCGAGGCCCAGAAGACGGCGAGCATCGCGGCGATCGCGAAGCCATACGCGAGGTAGGCGTGCGTGCGTCGCGCCCGCCGCGTGGGCGAGGGGGCCGACGCGAGCGCGGCGAGGAGGTGCTCTTTGCTCGCACGCGCGCGCGCGCCCGGATCGGGGGTCATGGGGTGCCTCGCGCTTCGGTGGGCCTCGGCGTGCGCGCGTCGCTGCCGGGACCTTCCTGTAGCACCGCGCGGATCGCCTCGTAGGCGCGGTGCGCGCGGACCTTCACGGCGCCGACGCCGATCCCGAGGATCTCGGCCGCTTCGATCAGCGAGAGCCCGTCGCGCTTCAGGAGCTCGAAGGCGAGCCGCTGCCCCTCCGGCAGGCCGTCGAGCACCGCCGCCACGCGCGCTGCCGTCTGCTTCGCCTCCAGCAGGGCGTCCGGGCCCGCCTCGTTCCCCTCGCGCGACGCGAGCCAGTCCTCGGCGTCCTCACCGTGCGCCCCGTCGGCGCGGTCGAACGAGAGCTCCGGGCGTCGCCTGCGGTGGCGGTCGATCACGAGGCGGCGCGCAATCGCGAAGGCCCACGGGAGCACGTCGGCGCCTCGCAGGTAGGTCGCTCGCGCGTGGTGGATCTGCAGGAACGTCTGCTGCACGAGGTCGTCGGCGGCGGCGGCGTCGCGGGTCTGACGCTGGAGGAACGTGTGGAGCCGCGGCGCGAGGTGGTCGTACACCTCGCCGAACGCTTGCGTGTCGCCGTCCGCGTAGCGGTCCATGGCGCGGTTGCGGGCCTCGCGCGCGGCGTTCGCCCGCGCCGCGGCCTCGGTGGACGCGTCTGCGCCACCCAGGAAGGCCGCGGGGTCGAGCTCGCCGAGATCGCGCAGGGGAAGTCCAACGGGTACGAATGGGTAAGGCAGAGGTTACAGAAAAACCTCGCCGCCGCCCCACGGCCGTCGCCGGCCGCCCCCTCCGCGCCGCCGGCGCCGTCCTACAAGCGCGCCAGGAGCGCTCTCGCGAACGCGTACGCGTCGCCCGGCCAACGCGCCGAGACGTACGCGCCGTCCTCGACGACGAACGCGGGGGCGTCGTCGGCGAGGGTGCCGCGCGAAAGGTCGAACGGCCCGCGCGCGAACTGCGACGGGGAGGCCAGCGCGGCCTTCACCTCGTCCTCCACGTACGCGTCGTACGTCCGGTAGTAGCGCCCGAGCTTCCACGCGGTCATCGCCCAGGCCGAGCGCTCCATCCACTTCGGCAAGCAGGTCGTGCGCCGTGCGTGCAGGGCGCTGCGGCCGCTCTCGGGGGCGCGGGCGCGCGCGGCGAGCAGCACGCCGTGGCAGATGGCCGCCAGCGGACGGCCGAGCTCGGCGAAGGCGGCGACCTTCGCCTGCAACGCCGCGCTGCCGAGGTATTGCCGCATCCCGGGCGCGTGGCCGCCCGCGAGCACCAGGGCGTCGAAGTCCGCCGGCGCGAGGGCGCCCCAGGCGAGCGGCGCCCGGAACGCCGGGTCGCCTTCGAGCTCGGCGTAGAACGCCTTGGGCTCGGGCTCGGCGCCGAGCTTGCCGAACAGCACGCCGGTGAGCAGCAGCGGATCGCAGGCTGGCGGCGCGCCGCCGTGCTCCGTGGCGAAGACGACCTCGTGGCCCGCGCGCGTCAGCAGGCGCCAGGGGACCGCGACCTCCGTGACGTCGAAGTCGCGATCGGGGAGGGGGAGGAGCACCCGTTTCGCCATCGCCCCGACGCCTACGCGATCGCCGCGCGCTTTGCGAGCGAGGCCCGCCCACGGCCGCGGTCGAGGGCCGCGCTCGGTGGGCCGGCACGCGGGCGACGCGCGCGGGGCGGCGTCGTCACGATGCGCCCCACCCGCGAGCCCGGCGTCGGCTATGATCGGCCGACATGGCTACGGGCGTCCAAGGCCTCCGTTTCTCCGTTCGCCTCCCGGACGGGCGAAACGAAGTGCTCACCGTCGATTCGGACAAGGTGCTCGTGGGCAGCGGCGCGCACTGCGAGATCCGCCTTCCGGCGGAGCACGCGGCGGTCGAGCACCTCGAGATCACGATGAGCGTCGGCGCCGTCTACGCGACGACCCGGGCGGCCGATCGGCTGCCGCTGCTCAACGGCGTCGAGTTCATGCAGAGCCCGGTGCTGCCGGGGAGCGTGATCACGATCGGCGGCTGCCAGCTCGAGGTCGCGGTCGTCGAGATCTCCGACAACCCCCAGGTCATCAAGAAGAAGACCGAGAAGACGAGCCCGGTCACCTACCTGCTCGCGATCCTCGCCATCCCCCTCGCGGCCTACCTGATCCTCGACGACGACGAGGACAAGGGGCAGTCGAAGATGCCGAAGGAGGCCCCGGCGCTCTGGGCGAAGGCCAAGCCGGCGTGCCCGGTCGGCGAGGTCGACGAGGCGACGGCGGTGGCGAGCGACAAGTGGGTTTCGGCCGAGGGGAAGGCCGAGCGCCGCCCCTTCCGTGTGCAGGACGGCGTCAACGCCGTGCCGCTTTACGAGACGGCGGCGGCCTGCTTCGACGTCGCCGGCAAGGCCGAAGAGTCGAAGCTCGCGCAGGAGAACGCCGACCACCTCCGCCGCAAGGTCAACGAGGACTACCGCGCCCACCAGGTGCGGCTCGAGCACGCGCTGGGCGTGAAGGATCTCGTGACCGCCCACAAGGAGGTCAAGGTCCTGCGCGCGTTCACCGAGGGGCTCTCGGGCGACTACGTCGTGTGGCTCGCCAACATCGAGCGCCAGATCCAGCTCAAGCTCGGCGAGAAGAAATCGTGAGCCGAGGCCTCGGCGTCGCCGCGGTGAGCCTCGCGTGCGGTGCGGCCCTGCTGGCCTGCGGCCGCCCGCCCGAGCCCGCCGCGCACCCCGACCGCAACGCGAAGGTCATCCGCGAGGAGCACGCGCCCGAGACGCTCGTCGCGCGCGGGCGCGCCTTCCAGCAGATCGGCGACCAGGTGCGCGCCGAGCAGTATTTCGCCGCGGCGCTGCAGGCGGGCGCCGATCCGGCGGAGGTGCTGCCGCTGCTGCTCCACGTCTGCATCGAGGCCACGCGCTACCAGGCGGCGATCGAGTACGCCGAGCCGTACCTGCAGCACCACCCGGAGGACCACCGGCTGCGGCTGGTGGTCGCGTCGCTCTACGCGGCGATCGGCCAGCCAGCGCGGGCGCGCGGTCACTACGAGCGCGTGATCGAAGACCACCCCGACGAGCCCACCGCGCACTGGGCGCTCGCGGTGCTCCTGCGCGATCAGCTCGGCGATCGCGTGGGCGCGGACGCCCATTTTCGCGAGTACCTGCGGCTGCGCCCCGAGGGGCCGCACGCCGAGGAGGCGCGCTCGTCGCTGTTGAAGCCCGTGGTGGCGACCCTCGCGCCGGTCGCGCCGGTCGCGCCCGTCGCGCCCGTCGCGCCCGTCGCGCCGGCCGCCAGCGCGAGCCCGCCCGGCCCCATGCCCGTGA
>CAIXWQ010001224.1 GCA_903923175.1 uncultured delta proteobacterium
AGCGGGCAGCCGTCGAGCCAGAGGACGTCGACGAGCCCGGCCGCGGCGCTCTTGGCGAGATCGTCGAGCGCCGCCTCGCGCCGCCCCTCGCGGGCGAGCAGCTCGGCGCGGATCTGGTGGAAGAACGCGGCCCCCCGCCCCGACACGTGCGCGCCACCGACCGTCGGATCGAAGACCCGATCGACGTCGAGCGCGCCGTCGACCACCGCGCGCAGCAGGCGCACGGACGTCTCGTGATCGGCGCCGTGCAGCGCGGGGAGCTGCAGCACCCGCGCGGCACGCGCCGCGTCGCCGCGCCACACCGCGAGCCGCGCGACGTACAGCCAGCCGCCGGGCGTCGCCGCGTCCCTCGCGGTGGCGTCGACGATCGCCTCGGCCTCGCTCCAGCGGCCGAGCAGCGCGAACAGGCGCGCCTTCGTGAAGAGCGCGTGATGCAGCGAGGGGTCGAGGCGCGCGGCGGTCTGCAGGTGACCCAGCGCGAGCTCGATCGGCCCCGTCTCCGCGAGGATGCGGCCGAGCAGCTCGTGGGCGTCGGCGAGCGCGGGGCACTTCGCCCGCGCCTCGCGCAGCGCGCGCGCGGCCTCGACCCCGCGCCCCTGGTGATGGCGGACGGCCGCGAGCGCCACCATCGGCTCGCCGCGGTCCGGCGCCGCCTGCATGGCCCGCAGCGCGGCGCGCTCGGCGTGCTCCGCCGAGCCGTAGCCCCCGAAGAACCAGTGCCGCACGCGCGCGAGCGCGCTACCGGTCAGGATGGTCGGATCGTCGGGGGCGAGCTCCAGCGCGCGATCGAACAGCTCGACGGCGCGCAGGACGCCGATGGCGTCGAGGCGGTGGTACTCGTGGCGCGCGCGGAAATAGAGGTCGAGCGCGGCGGGGCCGGTCGGCAGCCGGCGCGGCTGCGCGGAGGCCGGCACCGTGAGCGCCTCGGCGACCGAGGCCGAGAGCGGCTCGAGCAGCGCGCCCAGATCGGGCACGTCGAACCGCTGCGCCCAGGTCTGGAAGCCATCGGACACCGCGACCACGCGGGCGTGGACGCGCAGCGCGTCGCCTCGACGCCGCACGCTCCCTTCGATCACGAACATCACCCCGAGCTCCTGCCCGAGCGCCTGCGCGTCGCGGTCGGCGCCGCGCATCCGCTGGACGGCCGAGCGCGGTCGAACCCGCAGGCCGGCCGTCATGCTGAGCTGATCGATCAGGTCCTCGGTGAGCCCCGCGGCGAGGTACGCGTCGGCCTCCTCGGAGGCGAAGGGGAGCACCGCGATCGTCTTCACGCCGGTCGGCGCGGTGAGCGGCGGGCCGACGTGCACGATCGGGATCGACGGGGGCGTCGGGCGCGTCGAGCGCGTCGGGCGCGTCGAGCGCGTGGGCGCCGACACGAGCGTCGCCGCGCTGGGGGGGCTCGCCTCGCGCAGCTCGTCGCGCTCGATGCGCAGCGCGTCGGCCAGCGCGCGCGCCGAGGGGAAGCGCGCCGCGGGATCGCGCGCCAAGCACGCGCGGATGATCGCGGCGATCCCCGCCGGCAGGTCGCGACGGATCGAGGTCGGATCGGGCGCGGGCTCGGTGAGCCGCGCGGCCGCGAGCCCGTAGGCGGACTCGGCGAGGAACGGCGCGCGCCCGGTGCACGCCTCGAACAGGATCACGCCGAGCGCGTAGAGATCGGCGCGCCCGTCGACGTCGGCGCGCCCCTGGAGCTGCTCCGGCGCCATGTACGCGGGCGTGCCGACGGTGCCGCCGGTCGCGCGCGTCCCCCCCGCCTCGAGCGCCCGCGCGATGCCGAAGTCCATGAGCACGACGCGGCCGTCGGTCGCGAGCATCACGTTCTCGGGCTTCAGGTCGCGGTGCACCACGCCGGCGGCGTGCGCCGCGTCGAGCCCCTCGGCGATCGCGATCGCGTGGGCGACGACGTCCGCGAGCGCGGGGGGCCTGCGCGCGAGCCGGCGCGCCAGCGACTCGCCCGCGACGTACTCCATCGTGAGGAAGCGCTCCCCCTCGTGCTCGCCGATGTCGTACGTGCGCGCGACGCCGCGGTGGGTCACCCGCCGCGCGAGCTTCACCTCGCGGCGAAAACGCTCGAGCGCGTCGGGCGCGCCGAGCAGCTCCGCGCGCAGCACCTTGAGCGCGAGGAGCTCGTCGAGCTCGAGATCGCGGGCGAGGTAGACCGTGCCCATCCCGCCCTCGCCGAGGCGCCCGAGCACGCGGTAGCGCCCCGCGAGCAGCGCCCCTTCGCGCGCGTCTCCGGCCACGGTGTCCGCGGCGGCGGCCGATGCGGCGGCTGCGGGCACCTGGCCGGAGGAGAGCGTCCGTTCGTCGACCATCGGAGCCGCAAGCATAACGGGCCGCGCCGCGGCTGCCGTCGACGAACCACGCGCGGACCTCGGCCATGGCCCGGCCCCGCGGTTGCGTCGAGAGCGTCGAGAGTGGTGAAAGCCGAGCCGCGGCTCGCTCAGCGCACGCTCTTGCAGCAGCGAAATCCGAGGTGGTAGTTCACGTGCCAGGCCTCGTCGATCGGCTCGACGTGCCAGCGCGGATCGTAGGCGCAATGGTCGGGGTAGGTCTCGCGCGCCGCGTCGGCCGCCGGCCGCTCGTCGTGCCTCCGCGCGACCTCGGCGTAGAAGAACGCCGAGCCCTTGAGCTGGCTGTACGTGCGGCCGTCGGGATCACGGCGGGTCATCTCCTCCGCGACGTTGCCGTGGAGATCGTAGACGCCGAAGCGCGAGCGGCAGCGCGGGAAGGCGCCGGCGGGCTCGGTGTCGGTGCCGCAGGTGCCAAAGGCGGAGACGGCCGAGCGGGGATCGCACGCCGGCGCGGCGAGCGGGCTGCGCGGCTTGTTCGTGTTGCACACCGCGAGGTCGAGCTCGTTGCCGTAGGCGTAGAGCCAGTCCGCCTTCCCCTCGGGATCGCCGCGACACGCGAGCGTCCACTCCTCCTGCGCGCACAGGCGCTTGCCCTGCATCTCGCAGAGCACCTGCGCCTGGATCGGCGAGGCCCACACGAACGGCAGCTCGCAGGGCTGGTTCGGGAACTCGAAGACGTCGATGCACGCCTCCGCCTTCGAGGGGTCGCCGCCGGGGAAGATCGGGACCATCCGCTCGGCGCCGCCGCAGCGCCGCTTCTGCTCGTCGGACTGGAGCGTGACGCCGGCGAGCGCCGCGAGGCACTGCGCGCGGCCGACGGCGTGGTGCGCGAGCGCCTTGTTCCCCTGGCTGATCCGCGACGGCCCATCGGCGCCGAAGGTCTTGCGGAGGAAGAGCTGCGGATCGCCCCTGCGCTCGATCTCCGCCGCGTCGAACGCGCGCGTCGAGAAGAGCGCGAGCAGGGCGTCCTGCGTGTCCAGGTGCAGCGGGCGCGCGAGGCTCGGGGCGCCGTCGACGAGCGCGTCGAGCGAGGCGTCGCCGATCGCGACCGAAGGCGAGCTCGCGACGCCTGCCGCGGCGTCCGGTGCGCTCGAGGACGCACGCGCGCTCGACGCCTCGGTCGTCGCCGTCGCCGTCGCCGCGCCCGCGATCGACTCGCCCGCCTCACGCCTTGCGTGACCGCGGCAGCCTGCGACGAGCACGACGAGCGAGATCGCGAGCGCGACCCGCGCGGGCGGCGCGGACGCAAGAGCGCGGCTCGTGGAGGGCACCTCGCCGCTCAGCTCTCGCAGAAGTGCTGGTCGCCGACGCAGTAGCTCCGCGTGACGCCCGTGCGGCAGCCGGCGACCTCGCACTTCGTGACGTCGGTCTCGGCGCGCTGCGGGGTCGCGCAGGCGGGGGTGTCGGTCTGGCCGGCGACGTTGGGGATGCAGGCGATCGACCACGTGTAGCTGGTGCGCTTGCCGGCGTAGAACGCGCGGTCGATCTGCAGTCGCACCTCAGGGGCGGCGTCGTCGCCGAGGGCGGCGCAGCCCGGATCGGCGCAGAAGCGGACCTTCACGCGCACGGGCGCACCTTCGACCTCGCTGCTGCCGTCGAGGCTGACGTGCTGCACGCTCCCCTGGATCGTGCTGAGCGGGAACGCCGGCAGCGCGTCGTCGCCCTGCCAGTCCTGATCGAAGGGGACGGCGCCCGACACCACCCGCACCACCGCGTAGCGCCCGGGCACGTCGGGGCCGAAGTTCCTCGGCAGATCCAGCTCGAGCTCGAGCACCGCGTTGCGCGCGCAGCCGCCGAGCGCAGGGGCGGCGAGCAGCGCGACCAGGCCCGCGGCGGCGAGGGCGCGCCTGGCGATCCGCATCTGCCGCGCGAGGCGCGCGAGCGGCGCCCCCCCCACGATCCGCGCGCTCACAGCTTCACCACGAACCCGGCCTGCGGCTCGACCTGACGGCCACGGTGCCAGTAGTACCCGCCAGTGACGGCGCCGCCGACCACCACGACGCCGACCACCGTCCAGAAGATCGGCGAGGTCCAGATTCCCGACGACGCGCCCTCGGCCTTCGGCGCGTCAGGGAGCGCGGCGAGGGTCGCGCGCGAGGCGAGGCGCACGGTGATCGACCTGCGCTCGGCGTCGGCGCACGTCCCTTCCCAGGTGAAGGTCTGCGAGCGCGGCTCCTCGACGCGCAGCGCGTGGCGCCCGGGATCGACCTCGATCGCGAGCGGGCGGGCGCCGTCGTCGGGGGCCTCGGCGCCGTCGACGACGACGCGCAGCTGGGGCGCCTTGTCGGGGAGCTCGTCGAGCACCAGCACCGCGACGCGGGCGGCCTCCTCGGCGCGCATCGTCTCGGCGTCCTTGCGGACCGCCGCGTCGAGCTTCGCGCCGTGCCTGCGCAGCAGCAGCGCGAAGGCGTCGCGCGCGTCGCGGTGGCGACCGAGCGCGCGCAGCGTGGTCGCGACGTTGAAGAGCGCGGAGGGGACGCCGGAGAGCGCGTACGCCTTCTCGAAATCGACGAGCGCGTCCGCCCAGCGCCCTTGCTCGACCGCGCGGTTGCCCGCGATGTAGCGCGCGTGCGCCTCGTCGAGCGCGGCCTTCGAGGGCTCGGCGGCGGGCGGCGTCCAGCGCGCGTCGGCGGCGTTTCCGAGCCCCGCCGAGAGCAGCGCGGCGACGAGCGTGAGCGACAGCAGCGTTCGCAGGCGGGGGCGCGCGGTCATTTCATCTTGCCGAGATCGCGGGTGAACGCGTCGTCGCCGAGAATCGCACCCTTCGGCGCGCTCTTCGTCGGAGAAGCGACCGGCGGCGCCGCGCCCGGGCGCGCGCTCACGACCGCGCCGGCCACCGGCGGCCTCGCCGCGACGTTCGTGGGGGACGCGGTCGGCTCGACCACGCGCGGCGGTTCGAGCGGCGCCTGCGACGGGAGCGTCGAAGGCGCGAGCGGGGGCGAAGGGGGAGGCGCCGGCGCGCGGGCCGCGGCGCCGATCGCGGCGGTCGACGCC
>CAIXWQ010001225.1 GCA_903923175.1 uncultured delta proteobacterium
CCAAGAAGAACGCGAGACTCCCACGACGTGACGCGATCACCGCGGAGATCGCTCGACTGGACAAGTACATCAGCACGAAGGAAGCGCGGGGGACTCACGACTGGGAGTTGCACGACCCCGACGCACTGCTCTTGATAACGACGCTGGTAGCAGCGTTCGACTCGGGCTGGCCTGCGCTGAAGAAGTGACACTCCTCATGCCGTAACCCGTTCGATGCCACGTAGGACGGGCCGACACAGCCACCGATCCGCAGATGGTCGGGCACAGCTCGCCGTCCACGACTTCCGGGCACGACCGCCGGAGAGAACGCGCGAAGCCGCGGGCCTGCTGCATGTGCCATTTGGAGGCTGACCCCCATAAAGATCCGACGCACACCGATTGGCCCTCGGGCGGTCGCGATATTTGCGGCGCCTCTGTCCGTGACGAACGCCCGCAACAATCGACATGCCGGCCGCGAAGAGTCGCCGCTCTCCGGTGTAGATACAGGCAAGAGGGACGCACCAACTTGATCCTCGACTCCGGCTGCGATGGCCGGTGCGAGGGCTTGAGAACTCGATCTTCGTCGCGCAGGACATCTGCGCGACAGACGGGAGAGGGTGCGTCCGCAGAAAGGAAGATGAACATGGAAACCGGATTCGAGGCGTACTTCGCCACCAGTGGCTTGATCACCAAGACCCAGCTCAAGGAACGGGGCTGGACAGACGCGGGGATCAAGCGGTTTCTCCGACAGGCCGACTGCACCAAGGAGAACCCGCACTATCGGTGCGCACCGCCGATGAAGCTGTTCCGCGTCAGTCGTGTCGAGGCGGCCGAGGCAACGCCGGAGTACCTCGCCTGGAAGGAGGCGAGCGAGGCCCGCAAGCCGGCAGCCAAGGCGGCGGCGCAGGCCGGCATCGCGACGAAGAAGGCCAAGCTTCTGGAGATCGCCAACAACTGGAGGCCGTCTATACCCAAACTGCCGGCCGAGGCGCTGCGGAAGGCGGCGATCGAAAACCACAACGCCTACCACACGAATCGTGCAACGTGGGGCCGCTACTACGACTGGACTACGGCCACGCCAGAGAGTGACGCGGGCTTCCTGACTCGGATCATCGTGAACTACATCCGTCACGTCCTCACGGACTACGAGGCGCTGCTGGAGAAGCTCCGAGGTCGGATCGGGTTCGACGAGGCCAAGGCTCTCGTCCGCTTCCAGGTCTACGACGCGATCGCGGAGACGTACCCAGACCTCGCCAGCGAGTGCGACTCCCAGGAAGAGCGCCGGCTGAACGAGAGCTTCAGGGACAAGATGGCTCGGCTGTAGCCAAAACGGCGACGCCGGTTGCCTACGGCGAAGCTGCTTCACCTGCCTCACCATGAAGCTCCACGATGGAGCGCTACGTCGCCGTCTGCGTCCCCGGCCGGGGGGACGTCGAGCCGGGCGTCTGGTTCGTGCTCGGGCCGGGGCCTCGCTCATGCCGGGCCGGGAGGCGGCGTCTTGTGCCGTTTCGAGGATGACCCGCGACCTCCGCTCCAACGGGATCTTCCGGATACCTCGATCGACACGATCGGATCGCTAATCCTTCTATCAACTCGGCTCCGGTGGAGGTAGCCGATGAAACAGCGTGTCTTGATCAGCGTCGATTCCGAGGTCCACCGCCGGGTGCGGGTCACCGCCATCCAGCTCGGCGTCTCGGTCAGCAACATGTACGAGACCGGGGCGCTGGCGCTCCTGAACAAGAGTGAAGAGAAGTCCAACGCGAGGGGAAGCCGATGACCCCGGAAGTGTTGGACGCGCTCTACAAAAAGGCGGTTGGGCTCATTACCAGCAAGGGGATGACCGACGACCAGCACGAGAAGATCCGCGTGTTCTACGTCGCGTATCGGTCGTACCTTCACTCGAAGGGCAAGGGCGATATGGTGCATCTCGGCTGCCACCAGGACGCGTTAGCGGCGTCCGAGGCCGCGCA
>CAIXWQ010001226.1 GCA_903923175.1 uncultured delta proteobacterium
CGCGGCCGAGCAGGCGCGCGCGGCCGTGGATCGCGAGCTCGAGGCGCGCGCCCTCTCGCTCGCCGCGCGCGTCCACGACGCGCTCGGGACGTCGGCCGGCGACGCGCTCCGCGGTCGGGCGCGCGAGGCGCTCGGCGAGCTCGCCGCGCGCATGCCCGCCGGTCTGCGCGAGCGCTTCCTCTCGGCGCCCTCGCGCGCCGAGATCATAGGGCCTGCGCCGGCGTCTGCCGCCTCTGCCGCCTCTGCCGCCTCTGCCGCGAGGCGCGCGGGGCGCGCGGCCGTCGGCGTCGATGGCGTCGGCAGCGAGGCCGAGGGGCGGCTCGGCGCCGACGCGCGCCGCCTGCTCGACGTCGTGCAGCGCGTGCTGCTCGAGCCCGACGAGGCGCGCGTGCTCGAGCTCGCCCTCGACGAGGCGGTGACGCTCGCGCGCGCCGAGCGCGCGTTCCTGCTCCTGCGCCGCGGCGAAGACCGCAAGCCGGAGGTCGCCGTCGCCCGCAACCTCGACCGCGACTCGATCCGCAAGAGCAAGTTCCGCTTCAGCCGCAGCGTGGCCGAGCGCGTGCTCTCGAGCGGCGAGCTGCTGGTGACCGCGAGCGCCTCGGACGATCCCGAGCTGCGCTCCTCGCGCAGCGTGCTCGACCTCGGGCTGCGCTCGATCCTCTGCGTGCCGGTGCGCGCGCCGACCGGCGTCATCGCCGCGCTCTACCTCGATCACCGCTTCGAGACCGCGCGCTTCGGCGAGGGGGTCCGCGAGCTCGTGCAGGCGCTCGCGGACGTCATCGGCCTCGCGCTCGAGAACGCGCGGCTGCACCGCGAGGCGCGCGCGCGGCAGGGCGAGCTCGAGCGCGCCCACGAGGCGCTGCGGCTCGAGAGCGATCGCAAGGACGTCGAGCTCGGGCGGCTCGCCGACGCGCTCGCCCGCGGCGACGTCTCGGCGGGCGCGACGATGGAGGAGGGCGGCATCGTCGGCGCCTCGCGCGCGCTGCGAGCGGCGCTCGACGTCGCGCGGCGGGTCGCGCCGAGCGGCCTCGCGCTGCTGATCGAGGGGGAGTCGGGCACGGGCAAGGAGCTGTTCGCGCGCTTCGTCCACGCCCGCAGCGCGCGCGCCGCCGGGCCGTTCGTCGCGATCAACTGCGGCGCGCTCCCCGAGTCGCTGATCGAGAGCGAGCTGTTCGGCCACGTGCGCGGCGCCTTCACCGGCGCTCTGCGCGATCACGTCGGCGTGTTCCGCACCGCCGACCAGGGGACGCTCCTGCTCGACGAGATCGGCGAGCTGCCGCTGCGGATGCAGACGCGGCTGCTGCGCGTGCTGCAGGAGCGCGAGGTGCGCGCCGTCGGCGGCGGCGCGGCGATCCCCGTCGACGTGCGCATCGTCGCCGCCACCAACCGCGACCTCGAGGCCGAGGTCGAGGCGGGGCGCTTCCGGCGCGATCTCTACTTCCGGCTCGTCGGCGTGCGCCTGCGGCTGCCCCCCTTGCGCGAGCGTCGCGAGGACATCCCTGCGCTCGCCGAGGCGGCGCTCGAGCGGATCGCGCGCGAGCCCGGGATGCGGCGACTGCCGCTACGAAGGGACGCCGTCGCCGCGCTCGTCTCGCACGCGTGGCCGGGCAACGTGCGCGAGCTCGAGCAGGCGCTGCGGCGAGCGGTGGCGATCGCCGACGGCGAGGCGCTCGGCGCGGAGCACTTCGAGCTGGGCGGCGCGCGCGCGACCGAGGCGCGACGCGCGTCCCACCAGGAGCTCGATCGCGAGCTGATCGAG
>CAIXWQ010001227.1 GCA_903923175.1 uncultured delta proteobacterium
CGCCGCGCGGTGGCGACGGCGACGCGCGCGCCCGGAAATGCAGCCAGCAGCGCGCTGGCGCCGCGCGCGGCCGCGAGCGCCTGATCCACCGCCGAGGTGCCGAGCTGGCCGAGCGCCGCGACGATCGAGCCGTCCGCGAGCCGCTCGATCGCGAGCCGCGGCGAGCCCACCGCGCTGCGCGTGACGGCGATCGCGCGATCGGCGAACGACCCCTTGCCCGCCTCGAGCGTCTCGGCGGCGGGCTCGAGCCGCAGCGCCGGCGGGGGCGCGGCCAGGATCACGCTGACCAGCTCGAGCTCCGTGCCGCCGAGGCCGGCGAGGCGCGTCGGCGGCGGCTCGCGGCTGGAGTGCGCGTCGGCTCCACCCGAGCCCGCACCCGAGCCCGCACCCGAGCCCGCACCCGAGCCCGCACGCGCGCGCGACGACGACGAGGGGGGCGCGATCGCCGAGAGCGCCTCGAGCAGCGCGCTCGCATCGGCGAGCCGCTCGCTCGGTCGCCGCTCGAGCATGCGCCGGAGGAGCGCGCCGACCGCCGCGGGGACGTCCGGCCGCGCGCGCTCGACCGACGGAGGGTCCTCGAACAGGATCTTCGCGAGGGTCGCGGCCACGTGATCGGCCGCGAAGGGCGAGACGCCGGTGAGGCACCGATAGAGCACGCACCCGAGCGCGAACACGTCCGCTGCCGCGCCGACGTCGCGCGCGCCCTGCGCCTGCTCGGGCGCCATGTACTCGGGGGTGCCGATGGCGACCCCGACCGCCGTCAGCGTGCCGCCCACGCCGCGCCGGGCGACGCCGAAGTCGAGCAGCGTCGCGCGCTCGGGGGCGCCGTCGCGCAGGAAGAGGTTCGAGGGCTTGAGGTCGCGGTGCACGAGCCCGCGCCGGTGCGGCTCCGCGAGCGCGCTCGCGATGCGCCGGATCAGCGCGAGGGCGTCCTCGATCGGCAGCGGCCCGCGCCCGAGGCGCGTCTCGAGATCCTCTCCCTCGAGGTGCTCCATCGCGAGGAAGGGGCGGCCGTCGGCGGTGGTGCCGTGCGCGACGTAGGCGACGATCGCCGGATGCGACAGCTCCGCGAGCACCGCGATCTCGCTCGCGAAGCGCGCCTCGTCGTGGGACGGCGAGCCGTCCGGCGCGCGCATGATCTTCACCGCGACATGGCGCGCGGAGCGCCGATCGTACGCGCGGAACACCGCGCCCATGCCGCCGGCCCCGATCGGGGCCTCGATCACGAAGCGGTCGTCGAGGAGCGTTCCAGCGGCGGGCAGGCGCTGCACCCGCTCGAGGATACGCTCAGCCGCGCAGCTGCTTCGCGCAGGATCGTTCGAGCGCGGCCTTGGCGTCGCCGCGCAGCAGGCTGCCGTGCCCCGCGATCAGGTGGGCGAAGTCGCGCGCGAGCAGCCGGTCGAAGTCGGGTCGCAGCGCCGTGGGGCGCCCGCCGGTCATCTCCTTCAGCCAGATCGGCCCGATCTTCGCCGGCACGAGGAACCCCATCGCGCGGCTCACGAGCCCGCCGAGCAGCGAGCAGCCGTGGGTGTCGCTCCAGTTCTGCACCGAGTCGCACGTGATCAGCAGGTTGCCCTGCGGCTGCTCCAGCAGGAGCGCGGCCTCCCCGAACTTCGCCGCGCCGAACACGAACGCGCTCGCCCGCGCGAGCGGCCCGGCGCCCCCGTCGACGAGCGGCTCCGCCTTCGGGTCGGAGGGCTTCGGCGCCCAGTACGTCGGCTTGAAGCGGTCGCGGTAGTACGGATCGTCGAGCGTGTGGAAGTGCCCGAGCTTCACCAGGTGGCGCACCTCGCCGAGCGCCAGCAGTGCGCGCTCGCCGGCCTCCGAGAGGCGCACCGAGTTGACGAGCGTGAGCGCCTTGTCGCTCGACGAGGGGTCGCGCAGCACGATCATGTTCCGCGGGATCACGCGCCCCGGCCCCAGCCGGAAGCGGCCGGTCACCAGGAACACGTCGGGGAAGAGCTCGACGATCGGGTCGTGGGGCAGGGGGGGGGCGAAGGCGGTCACGCGCGCATCGTCGCACGACCTCAGGGCGACCAGAGCCAGCTCGCTCACACAACTTCACAGTTCTCCCGTTCCAAGCCGCGTCGCCCCCCGCGATCCTCCGGTCTGTCACGAGATTTCGGGGGAATTCCGCCGGCGAACCGGCGGCCCGTGAGCCCCCGACGGCACGGCCTGGGCCGCGTCGCCTGTGCCCGAGCCGCGTGTCCCGAGGATGGTCCATGAGTGAATTCCGCCGCGTCGTCCCGGTGCTCGTCGCGCTCTCGCTGTGGTCGAGCGCGGCCGCCGCCGAGCCCTATCGGCTCGACCAGGCCGTCCATCAGTCGCTCGCCACCAACGAGCGAGCGCTCAAGGCGCCGCTGCGCGTCGACGTCGCCGAGGGGCAGGCGGAGCGCGCGCGCGACGGCTTCCTGCCGACGTTCGTGGGCGGCACCTCGACCACGATCACGCCGACCGGCACCAAGCACTTCGCGGCCCCCACCAGCTTCGTGGTGAACCAGCCGATCCTGAACCCGAGCCTCTTTCCGCTGCTCGATCAGGCCAAGCACAACCTCGAGTCGGAGAAGTGGGGCGCGCATCAGGATCGCCGCCAGCTCTCGTTCGACGTCGCGAAGGCGTTCCTGCAGGCGCTCTCGGCCGAGCACCTGCTCGAGGCCGCGCAGCACCGGCTCGACGGCGCGAAGGCGACCCTCGACAACGCGCAGGCGCGCGTCGACGCCAAGCTCGCGAGCAGCAACGACGTCACGCGCGCGCAGGTCGCCCTCGCCGCGGCGCAGGCCTCGTTCGCCACCGCGCAGGGCTCGGTCGAGCGCGCGTACGTGCAGCTCGACTTCGTCGTCGGCGTGAAGGTCCCGCGCCCGCTCGCGGTGCCCGAGTCGATGCTGAAGACGGCGATGGTCTTCGAGGTCGATCCCAAGGGGCAGCTAGAGGCGGCGCTCGCGCGGCGGCCCGACCTGAAGTCGGCGCACGCCCACACCGAAGCGCTGCGCGACTTCGCCGCCGAGCCGCTCTACCGCCTCGCGCCCACCATCGGCGCGTCGGGCACGCTCAAGATCGATCCGACCGTCACGAGCCCGGTGAAGCCGATCGACGGGTCGATCTCGGTCAACCTCACCTGGACGATCTTCGACTCGGGCTTCCGCTACGCCGACCGCAAGACGCGCCTCGCGCAGGCCGAGAGCGCCGAGCTCGACGAGAAGCTCCTGCGCCGCCAGGTCGAGGCCGACATCGCGCTCGCCCTCGCCTCGCTGCGCGCCGCCCGCGAGACGCTGCGCATCGCCGACACTGCCCTCGAGGCGGCGCAGAAGAACGTCGACGAGACGCTCGTGCTCTACAACCGCGACCTCGCCAAGGCGATCGAGGTCACGGACGCGAACCTCAGCCGGTTCGACGCGGAGGTCACGCGCGAGAACGCGATGGTCGCGACCGAACAGGCGTACTTGGACCTCCGTCAGGCGCTCGGCTTCGGCCCCGTCGACGACGACGAAACCGCGGTCAAGAAGTGAAAACACCTCGAATCGTGCTCCTCGGCGCGGTGGCGTTGCCGCTGCTCGCGCTCTTCACCAACGCGGCCTCCTGCAAGCAGGGCGAAGTGGCCGCCGGCGGCAAGGGGGCGGCCGGCAGCGCCAGCCAGGGCGGCGGCAAGGGGGGCAAGGGCGGCCTGAACTTCGCGGTCGACGTGATGAAGGTCGAGTCGCAGAAGATCGACTACATCGTCGAGGCGCCGGGCACGCTCGACGCGTTCGAGCGCGTGCAGATCACCTCGCGCGTCGCGGGCGTCGTCGACAGGGTGAGCTTCCGCGAAGGGGCGGAGATCAAGAAGGGCGACGTGCTCGTCGTGATCGAGTCCGAGCGCTTCCAGCTCGCCGTCAACAGCGCGAAGGCGTCGTACGACCGCACCGCGTCGCTGCTCGCCGACGCCGAGGCGCAGGTCGCCCGCCGCGAGGGGGCCACCAAGGACCACCCGGGGCTCATCACCGGCGAGGAGCTCGCGACCTACAAGACGAAGGTCCTCACGGCGAAGGCCGACGTCGCGCTCGCGGCCGAGGCGCTCAAGGTCGCCCAGGTGAACCTGCGCGACGCCTACGTACGCGCGCCGATGGGCGGCATCGTGCAGACGCGCACCGTCGAGACCGGGCAGTACGTGAACACCGGCTTCCTGATGGCGACGCTGCTGCGGACCGAGCCGATGCTGCTGCGCTTCCAGGTCGAGCCGCGCGACGCCCCGCGGCTGAAGACCGACATGCTCCTCAGCTTCACGATGCGCGAGACGCAGCGCACCTATCAGGCGAAGATCACCCTGGTCGCCGGCGCGGCCGAGACGGCCACGCACACCGTCGCCGTCATCGCCGAGGTCGTCGACGAGGGGCACAAGTACTGGCTGCGCCCCGGCTCGTTCTGCGACGTCACCATCGACGTCGGCGGCACGCGCGAGGCGCCGCTCATCCCGCGCACCGCCGCGCGCGCGACCGACCACGGCTACATCGTCTACGTCGTCGAGAACGACGTCGCGAAGGAGCGGCAGGTGTCGCTCGGGATGAACACCAAGAACGGCTGGATCGAGGTCCGCTCCGGGATCGCCGCCGGCGATCTGCTGGTCGTCCAGGGGGCCGAAGCGCTGTCGTCGGGCGCGCACGTGAAGTCGAACCCGGTGAAGTTGAGCCCCTCCGCGAGCGCCTCGGCGAGCGGCAGCGCGAGCAACGGCAATGGCGACGGAGCGGGAGACCGGCCGCCCACGAGCGGCTCGGGCTCGGCGAGCGCGCGGCCGCACGCGAGCCACTCGGCGACGCCGGGGGCGAAGACGCCGCGATGAACATCACCGACGTCTCGATCAAGAACCCGGTCTTCGCCTGGATGCTCATGGCGGCGACGATGCTGTTCGGCATCGTCGCGCTCACGCGCATCGGCATCAGCCAGTATCCGGACGTCGACTACCCGAACATCACCGTCTCGCTCAGCTGGCCGGGGGCCTCGCCGCCGGCCGTCGAGCGCGAGATCCTCGATCCGATCGAGCAGGCGCTCTCGCAGGTCGAGGGGGTCCAATCCATCCAGTCGACGGCGCGCTCGGGCAGCGCGCGGGTCACCGTCACCTTCGACATCTCGCGCAACGTCGACATCGCGCTCCAGGACGTGCAGGCGCGCGTCGCGCAGGCGCAGCGCTCGCTCCCGAAGGACGTCCCCGCGGCGACGGTCTCGAAGTCGAACCCCGACGACACCCCGATCCTCACCGTCGGCGTCTCGGGCCCGTTCTCGCGGCAGATGCTCGCCGACTTCGCGCGCTATCAGGTGCAGGAGAAGCTGCAGACCGTCGCCGGCGTGGGGCAGATCCAGCTCAACGGCTACGTCGACCGCAACGTGCGCATCTGGCTCGACGCGAGCCGCATGGCCGAAAAAGGCGTCGTCGCGACCGACGTCATCAGCGCCATCCAGAAGGAGCACATCGAGGTGCCGGGCGGGCAGATCCTGACCGGCGAGCGCCAGCTCGACGTGCGCCTGCTCGGCGAGGCGATCGACCTCGACGCCTTCCGCCAGATCGTCGTGCGCAAGACGAAGCCCGCGCCCGTCCGGCTGAGCGACGTCGCCCTGGTCGAGGACGGCTTCGCCGACGCGACCTCGCTCGCGCGGCTCGACGGCGTGCCCCTGCAGGCGCTCGGCATCCTCAAGCAGCGCGGCACCAACGCGGTCGCCGTCGCCGCCTCCATCCGCGCCAAGATCGCGGAGGTCGAGCGCACGCTCCCCGAGGGGATGAAGATCGACGTGCTGACCGACACCACGGTCTTCATCGAGGAGTCGGTCCACGAGATCGAGCTCGAGCTGGTGCTCGCGGTCGGGCTCACCGCGGTGGTCTGCTGGCTCTTCCTCGGCTCGCTCTCCAGCACGGCCAACGTCGTGCTCGCGATCCCGATGTCGCTGCTCGGCACCATCGCGGTCGTCTACTTCGTCGGCTTCACGCTCAACACGTTCACGCTCCTCGGGCTCTCGCTGGCCGTCGGCCTCGTCGTCGACGACGCGGTCATGGTCATGGAGAACATCTACCGCCACGCGGAGATGGGCAAAGACCGCGTGAAGGCCGCGAGCGACGGCACCAAGGAGATCACCTTCGCCGCGCTCGCGGCGACGCTCGCGGTCATCGCGATCTTCCTGCCGGTGATCTTCATGAGCGGCGTGATCGGGAAGTTCTTCTTCCAGTTCGGCGTCACGCTCTCGGTCGCGGTGATGCTGTCGTACTTCGAGGCGATCACGCTCGCGCCGGCGCGCTGCGCGCAGATCCTCGACGCCTCGCGCGAGGGGCGCAGCGCCCTCGGCCGCGCCGCCGACGCCGCGTTCGACGCGCTCGAGCGAGGCTACGGCCGCACGCTCGGCTTCGCGCTGCGACACCCGAAGAAGCTCCTGCTGCTTTCGGTCGCCGCGCTCGCGTCGTGCGGCCTGCTCGTGAAGCTCGTGCCGACCGAGTTCGTCCCCTCGCAGGACCAGAGCCGCCTCAACGTGCGCCTGCAGACCGAGGCCGGCGCGACCCCCGAGGCCGCCGCGCCGCTCATCGCGCGCGCCGAGGGGATCCTCGCCAAGCACCCGGAGGTCGAGCACCTGCTCACCACGCTGCAAGGCTCGTCGGGCTCCATCACCGTCAACCTCGTCGAGCCGAAGAAGCGCACGGCCAACGCGCTCGCGCTGCTCGGCACTTTCCGCAAGGAGCTCTCCGGCATCCCCGGCCTGCGCGTGTCGATCCAGGACCCCTCGCAGCAGGGCTTCGGCGTGCAGAAAGGGTACCCCGTCGACTTCACCGTCCGCGGCGCCGACTGGGACTCGCTCGTCGTGGCCGCGACCAAGCTCAAGGCCGATCTCGAGGCGAGCGGCGTCGTCGCCGACCTCACCACCGACTACCAGGTCGGCGCGCCCGAGCTGCAGATCCTCCCCGATCGCCAGCGCACGACCGAGCTCGGCGTCTCGATCTCCGATCTCGGCAACACCGTGAGCACGCTCATCGGCGGCAACACGGTCGGCAAGTTCTCCACCGGCGGCCGGCGCATCGACGTCCGCATGCGGCTGCTCGCCGAGCAGCGCCGGCGCCCCGAGGACATCTCGCTCATCCAGGTGCGCACCTCGACCGGCGAGCTCGTCCCCATGTCGATGATGGTGACGCAGAAGGAGCAGCCGGTGCTCTCGTCGATCAACCGCCTCGACCGCGAGCGCGCCATCGGCATCTCGGGCAACGTGGCCCCGGGGCACTCGCAGGCCGAGGCGATGGCGAAGGTCGACGAGCTCGCCCGCGGGCTGCCGACGGGCACGCACGTCGTGGCGGCCGGGCAGGCGTCGCAGCTCGCCGAGACGACCGGCGGGCTCGCCTTCGCGCTCGTGATTGGCATTCTCGTCGCCTACATGGTGCTCGCGAGCCAGTTCAACTCGTTCCTCGATCCGGTCACGGTGCTCACCATCCTGCCGCTCGCGGTCGCGGGCGCGATCATCGGCCTGGTGGTGTCGGGCAAGTCGCTCAACCTCTTCAGCATGATCGGCCTGCTGCTGCTCATGGGCATCGTGAAGAAGAACTCGATCTTGCTCGTCGAGTACGCGAACCAGGTGCGCGAGCACGAGGGGCTCGGCGCGCTCGAGGCGATGCGCAAGGCGGGGCCCTTGCGCCTGCGCCCGATCTTGATGACGACCATCGCCACGATGATGGCGGCGGTGCCGCCGGTGCTCGGCATCGGGCCCGGCACCGAGACGCGCAGTCCGATGGCGGCCGCGGTGCTCGGCGGGCTCATCGTGTCCACCGTGCTGAGCTTGCTGGTCGTCCCGGCGTTCTACGTCGTGAGCGACGGCGGGCGCGCAGGCCTGTTCAAGATCTTCGGGCGCAAGAAGCCGAAGCTCCCCGAGGCGCCGCCGCCGACCGAGCCGCACCCCGATCCGGCGGAGTGAGCCCTCACGGCGGCAGCGGGCAGACCATCGACGGCGGCGCGACCTTCCAGCCGCCCGTCGTGCAGGACGCGTCGGTGCCGCAGCCGGGGCGCGGGTCGTTGTAGCCGAGGCACAGGAGCCCAGGGCTCGGGCAGGGCGTGCCGTTGGTCGGCGCGGTCGCGGGGCAGCCCGGCGTGCAGTCGACGGTCGGCCCCGACCAGCCGATGTGGGTGCAGCGGTAGGTGTGGCACGCGCTGCCGTCGCCGTAGACGCACTGCTGCAGGTAGAACGAGCAGCTCGCGCCGCGAGCCGGCTCGGCGGAGGGGCACGTCTGCCCCGCGTCGACGACCGGTGCGCAGGTCGGGCCGCTCAGGGCGTCGGTCCACGTCCCCGCGGCGCACGCGTACTTCGCCTGCGCGACCTTCGTCGTCCCGACCGGGCACGTCGGCTCGTACGTGCAGGTCCCCGCGCAGCCGCCGCACGCGCTGCCGATGGTGGGCGCCGCGAGCGGGCAGCCGAGCAGGCACGTGTCGACGCCGACCGCGTCGCTGCCGATCGTGCCGGTGTCCTTGGCCGCATCGACGGTGCCCCCGTCGGTCGCGCCGTCTCCGCCGCCCGACGCGTCGGGGACCCTCGAGTCCGCGCCCGTCGCGTCGCCGGCGTTCGCGTCCCCGGCGCTCGCGTCGCCCGCGCTCGTGTCGCCGGCGCTCGTGTCGCCCACGCTCGCGTCGCCCACGCTCGCGTCGCCCACGCTCGCGTCGCCCGCGCTCGTGTCGCTCTCGCTCGTGTCGCCCTCGTTCGTGTCGCTGGCGGACGAATCGGTCGCGGCGCCGTCGGACGCACCGGAGTCGGTCGTCGGGCTCCCGACGGCGAAGGCGTCGCCGCCGCAGCCGACGAGCAAGGTGAGCGCGGCGAGGGCGTGGAGGCGCATCCCCCTAGCAGAGCACGCGTTCCCGGTCCGCGCGACTCGCTCGCAGGCGCGCGCGCGCAAGCGGTGAACACGGCTAGCGCGGTGAGCGTGGCGAACGCGCCCGCTCCGCCGGCTACTTCCCGAGCAGCATCCCCACGAGCACGAGGATGGCGATCAGCGCGACGCCGAGCGCGACGCAGAGCGCCACCACCACCTTCGACACGCCCGGCGCCTCCGCCGGGCGCACGCGCTCGATCGCGGGGATGAGCAGCTCCTCGGGCGGCGGCGGGAGCGACGAGATGCGCGCGAGCTCGGCGGGCGACAGGTGCGTGGTCGCGTCGGCGAGCGAGCGGCGGCGCGTGTTCTCGAGATCGGTGCGGCCGCTGTTGTCCTCGAGCGCGCCGAGCAGGCCGCGCTCGGCGTAGACCACCACGAACTTGCCGACCTGGATCTCGTCGCCGTCGCGCAGCAGGTGGCCGTCGGCGTGCTGGCCGTTCACCAGCAGGCCGTTCGCGCTGCCGTGGTCGAACACGCGAAAGACGAACTCGCGGTAGCGCACGACCGCGTGCGTGCGCGAGACGCCGAGGTTGTCGATGCGGACCTCGCTCGACGCATCACGACCGATCGCGGTGTCGGTCTTGGTGATCGGCACGCGACTCAGCTCGCGGCCCTTGAGCGTGACGATGAGCTCGGACATGGGATGGAGCGGCGCGCGCGGGCCGACCTGGCCTGGCAGGCAGCGACGGCGCGCGAGTGTAGGCCCCGCGCGATCAAGAAGGTATCTCTACCCACGGCTCTGCTCGACGCGCGGCCCACGGGGCGTGCCGGGGCCCGTCGCCTCCCCGCGCGACGTCGACGATCGAGCCGAGGCCGCGCGCGGCGCGATCTCGCAATCTGCCCCGGCGCGAGCCGCGAATCGGGCGTAGGCTGCGCGGCATGATCGCCTCCTGCTGCTCGCTCTCGCGCGAAATGCCGTCTACATGAACGGCGAAATCTGCTCCGTGTGCGGCGGTGACGGCCGCTACGCCAACTCCTTCGGGCGCGTGGCGTCCTGCCCCGGCTGTCACGGCTCGGGCAAGCGCCCCGAGGCGGGCGCGGCCGTCCGCGACGTCACCAAGACCAAGCCGTCGCACTACAAGACCGCGGCCTCCTCGGCCGTGAAGCAGACCTGGCCGAGCTCGCTCGAGGGGACGCAGCTCGCCACCGACGTGCGCGACAGCGGCCTCGTCAACGCGGACACCAAGGCGCGGCTGATCGCCGAGATCATCGATCACGAGAACACGCACGGGCGCTGCACGCAGACCTTCCTCAAGAAGATCCGCAAGCAGGTGAAGCCCGGCGCCTCGTCGCCGAAGCCTGGCTGAGCCCGCGGCGGCAATGCGCCCTTTCCGGGGCGGATCACCGCGCGGCGGAGAGATTCCTGGCGCGCCCGGCGATCCGCGCTAAGGTCTGGGCGCTCACGAACGAAGTCCGGCACTCTGCATCTGGCACGCTCTCTCTCTTCTTGTTGGGAACGCGGACTGGGTCGGCGACTGAACGACGCAAGTGTGGTCGCGGAAATCCGCGGCGCCCTGTCCGAATCCACGGCTCCCAAGGACGGTCGGCCACTCGTGCGCGGCACTCGCCGCGTGCCTCGAGCCGCTGAAGAAGAGAAACAACATGAGCACGCGCCTTTACGTCGGCAACCTCTCGTTCAACACCAACAAGGACTCGCTCCACGCCGCGTTCGCGACGAATGGCCGCGAGGTCACCGACGTCCACGTCGTCACCGATCGCGACTCGGGTCAGTCGCGCGGCTTCGGCTTCGTCACCCTCGCGACGGCCGATCAGGCCCGCACCGCCATCCAGGAGATGAACGGCCTCCTCCTCGACGGCCGCCCGCTCCGCGTCAACGAGGCGGAAGAGCGTCCGGGCCGCGGCGGCGGCGGCGGTGGCGGCGGCGGCGGCGGCGGTGGTGGCGGTCGTCGCGACCGTTACTGAGCCCTTCGCGCTCCTCGGAGCGTGAGCGTGAGCGCGCGCGCGTCTTCGGACGCGACGCGCGTTCGCGTTTTTGTCGGTCGCCGATCGTGCGACGGCGGCGGGCGCGGGGCCGTCCCTCGCGGCCCCGCCTGCGACCGCGGGTCAGCTGCGCGCGACTTCGACCGCGGCGGGCGTGAGCGCGCCGACGGCCTGCAGCTCGTCGAGCTGCTCGGCCTCGACCTCGACCTCCGAAGAGGCGCGCGCGACCTGCGCGAGGCTCGGCAGCCCCAGCGCGCCTGCGCGCTCCTTCTCGCGCACCGACCGCGCGACGGCCATGAAGCGGCGGACCGCGGAGAGGTTGGCGACGATCGCGATCAGCCCGAGCGCGACCAGCATCGGCGCGCCGACGCGGTGGCCGAAGCGCTCGATCTCCCAGCCGCCGGTGAACGCCGTGCCGACCGCGCCGAACACCAGGAACGCCGCCCGCTCGTGGCGGCGCATCGCCCCCTTCGGCGCGGGGACCTCCATCGCCTCGGCCTTCGCGGTCGAGTAGCTGATCATGAGCGCGCCGAGCAGCGCGAAGAGCGCGACGCCGCACGACCAGGCCTGCAGGCGGAAGTAGAACGCGAGGCCGCCGACGTAGAAGAACTCGGTGTAGCGGTCGATGGCGGCATCGAGGACCTCGCCCCCGTCGCACGACGTCTTCGTCGCGCGGGCCACCATGCCGTCGAGCGCGTCCGCGGCCATCGACAGCGTGCCGAGCAGCGCGCCGAGCCCGAAGCGCCCGAGGCCCAGCGCGACGCCCGCGGCGACGCCGAAGACGAGCGAGCTCCACGTCAGCATGTTGGCGGTGATGCCCAGCGCGACGCTGCCGCGCACGATCGGCTGGATGGTCGAGTACCCCGCCTCCATCGCGCGTTGCCCCAGCAGGAACGAGCCACCGATCTTGTCGATGCGGTCGAACCGGACGCGCGTCTGCGTCATCAGCCGTATCGCGAACGTCGCGAGGATGAGGGCGATCCAGATCAGAATCACCCACGCAAAACCCTGATCCGACATCGGTGCTCGCCTCTCCGCGTCGAGCTCGATGCCCGCGCGATGGCTGCCTGGTCGCCGGATCGCGTCGTCGGCGATCCGCGGAAAGTCGGGTGCGCGTCGAGGGCGCCACCGGCCTCGCGGACGTTCAACTGACCCCCGAGCCGTAGCACGCGCGCCTCCCTCGCGATACGCGACGGCGCGCACGTCGATGCCGAGTTCGCCCCAGAAAGGAGCCCACATCGGCGCTGACGGTCGCCTCCGCCCATCAAGAATCCGAGGCGTGCGCGCCCGGCACAGCGCGAAGCGCCTTGCGCACCTCGCCTGCGCGCCGCGCGCGTGAAGATCCGTCGCACGTCGGGCGGAGTCGGGGATGGGCGATTCGCGCGCGCGTGTGGCGAGGGGCGCGCGCGTCGCGCTCTCCGTCACGCTCGGCCTCGCGACGCTCTCGGCCTGCGGCGGCGGCAGCGCGGCCCTCGTGAGCGCAGAGCGCCGCTTCGAGCACTGCTATCGGCTCGACGAGGACCCGTCGACGGAGGAGCGCGAGAGGCTCGATTGCTGGCGCGCGTGGAGCGCGCGCGACGCCGCGCGGGACTCGCTCGACGAAGCGCGCGCGCGCTACGCCCGAGAGCGCCTGCGGCCGCGTGAGCCTGCGCCGACCGCGACGACCGCGGTGCCCGCGCGCGCAGAGCGGTAGTCCCCGCCCGAGAGCTGCCGAGTCGACGCCTTCGGGCCTGGTCCGGTCAGCCGGGCGCGACGATCGCGAGCGGCACCGGCGCGCGGTCGAGGAGCTTGCGCGCGATCGCGCCGAGGGGCGACGGCGCGCTCGAGCTGCCGGCGCCGCCGTGGACGGGCGCGAGCTTCGTGGGAGGCGCGCGCCGCTCCACGATCACGACGTCGTGCCGACCGCGCGCCACGCGCTCGAGCAGCAGCGTGAGCACGTCTGCGCCGTCGCTCCAGAGCATCGCCGCCGGGATCCCCTCGGCGCGCAGCGGCGCGGCCGCGCGTTCGAAGTCGTCGCGCAGCCCTTCGTCGTCGTCGACGAAGCGCGGCGCGCCCGCCCCGTCGCCGCGGCGCACGTCGTCGACGAAGACGACCTCGACGCGGGCTCCGGTGGCCGAGAGGCCCCTCGCGAGCGCGAGGGCCGCGCCGGGGGAGGCCAGCGGCGGCGGCTGACGCAGCAGCGCGACGACCAGCGGCCGCGCGAAGGGGCGCTCGGCCGCGGGGTGCGACGCGCTCGCGCGCACCACGAGCACCGGGCACGGCGCGCGCGCGGCGACCTCGGCGACCACGTTGCCGATCACGACGTGGAGCGGCGTGCCGGCCTGGTGCGCGCCGAGCACGAGCAGATCGGAGGCGTCGCTCGCCGCGCGATCGACGATCGCGGTCGCGACGTCTTCGCGCGCCACCGCCGTCTTCACCGCGCCGCCGCCGACCGTGTCGGCGAGCGCCTCGAGCTCGTGGGTCAGCGTC
>CAIXWQ010001228.1 GCA_903923175.1 uncultured delta proteobacterium
CAGCAGCTGTTCGCCCACCTCGCGCCGAACCTCGGTGAGACGGCGTACCTGCGCTGGATCTTCCGCGACCTCTCCACCGGCGCCAGCGGCCTCCCCGAGCTCTTCGCGCCGCAGCCCGCCGAGATCGCGATCGTGCCCGACGCCCTCTCGCGCAAGCTGATCGATCTCTGGCGCGGCAAGGATCCGGACACCGGGATCGTCCGCTACCGCTTCGACGACGAGCACTTCGACGGACGCCTTCTGGGCGATCTCTACCAAGACCTCGATCCGGTCGTGAAGAAGCGCTACGCGCTCCTGCAGACGCCCGACTTCGTCCTCGAGTTCATCCTCGACGAGACGCTCACGCCGGCGATTGCAGAGTTCGGGATCGAGACGGTGCGCGTGCTCGATCCGGCGTGCGGCTCGGGACACTTCCTGCTCGCCGCGTTCAAGCGGCTTGTCGCGGGGATGCGCGAGCAGGAGCCGCAGCGGCCGGTGCGCGAGGTCGTACGGCAAGTCCTCGATCGCGTCGTCGGCATTGATCTCAACGACTACGCGTGCGCGCTCGCGCGGGCGCGGCTCGTGATGACGGCACTAGAGGTATGCGGCGAGAGCGACCTCGCGACAGCGCACGACTTTCATCCGCGGGTGTACTGCGCGGACGCGCTCGAGCAAGTGGAGGCCGACGAGCAGTTGGAACTCTCACCGGACCACGCTCAAGAGCGTCTCACAGCGCTGATGACGCGTTTGGAAGTGAGGCCTGCACTTCGACCGATCGTCAAACGCGGATTCCATGCCGTCGTGGGGAACCCGCCTTTCGATACGGAGAAAGACCCCAAGCAGCGCGAGTATCACCGAGAGCTCGTGGGCGGTCGACGTCGGTACCTGTCGGCTAGTGGGAAGTATGCCCTCGGTAGCTTGTTCATTGAGCGGTTCTTTCAGTTCGCCGTACGTGCCGGCCGGGTCGGACTGATCACGGCCAACACCTTCATGCGACGGCAGTTCGGCAAGCCGCTCATCGAGCAGGTACTGGCGCGAGAAGACTTACGGAAGGTTGTAGACCTCTCGGGTGCGTTTATCCCCGGCCCAGGAATCGCGACAATAATGCTCTTTGGCGTGCGCGCGCCGCCTGCGACGGACGAAATTCTGCTCACGATGAGTAAGCGTGGCGAACCGGGACGCCCTCAAGATCCGTCCGCGGGTCTCGTGTGGAAGAGCGTCGTAGCCGGCCACGCGAATCCTGGATTCGAGAACGAGTTCATCTCTGTCAAGAACTTCGGAAGGCGTCTGCTAGCCGTTCATCCGTGGAGCATCGGCGGAGGCGGCGCCGCCGAACTCAAGGAGAAGATGGAAGGCGTCTCGAGTGGGACGCTCGGCGCAGCCTCTCGGAGTATCGGCATAACGTCGTTCACGCTGGAGGACGAAGTCTACGTGCGCCACGCTCGCGCGTGGTCCCGATTGTCGGGAGCTTCGCAGATGCTACGACCGATGATCCAGGGAGAAGACCTTCGCAACTGGGGTGTCGATAGTAGTGAGCTGGCCTTCTTTCCCTACGCAGAGGAC
>CAIXWQ010001229.1 GCA_903923175.1 uncultured delta proteobacterium
GCGGCACACGGCCGCGACGCGTGGGAGGCGCTGACCGCGGCCCCCGCGAGCGCACCCGCGTACGGCCCCCCGGCGCAGGGGCCATCATCGACCGACCACGCCGGCGCGCCGCACGCGCCGCAGCCGCCGCACAGGACCTACGCCGCCATCCCTGCCCCCGCTCCTCCGCCCGCATCGACGCGCGCGCGGGCCAAGCGAGGCGCCAGAGGCGGCGCCGGCAAGCTCGTCGCGGTCGGCGGCGTCGCGGCGCTGCTCCTGTTCGGGGTCGGCGCGCTCGTCGTGCAGGCGTCGCGCAAGTCGCAGCAGGAGCAACTGCGCCGTTCCTGCGAGGCGTCAGGGGCGGCGAGCGAGCGCGCCAAGGCGTGCGCGGAGCTGTGCGGCGGCGGCTCGCCCAAGCACTGCGTGCTCGAGGCCGACGCGCTGATGGAGCAGGCGGAGCTGGCGAAGGACGACGCCTCGCTCGCGAGGCAAGCGGTCGACGCGTACGAGAAGGCCTGCGAATCCGGCCAGAGCGGGGCCTGCGGCAAGCTGGGGCGAGCGTACCTGCACGGCGTCGGCAAAGCGCTCGCGCGCGACGTCGGCCAGGCCGAGCGGCTGCTCTCCAAGGCGTGCGACGGGGGCGAGGCGAGCGCGTGCGCGCAGCTCGGCGAGGTGCTCGCCGTCGGCCGAGGGGTCCCGCGCGACGAGGCGCGCGCGCTGACGCTGCTCGAGAAGGCGTGCGAGGCCGGCGACGGCGGGGCGTGCAGGCTCGCGGGGTGGATGTACGAGCGAGGCCGCGGCGCCAAGAAGAACGACGCCAAGGCCACCGCTGCGTTCGAGGCGGCGGCGAAGCTGCTCCCCGCGGCCTGCGACGCCGGCGAGGCCGCGGCGTGCCGCGATCTCGCGTGGCTCCACCGCCTCGGGCGGGGCGTCGCGGCCGATCTCGCCAAGTCCTACGCATTCGAGCAGAAGGCCTGCACGGCCGGCGATGCGCGCGCGTGCGCGCTGGTGCCACGGATGGTGCAGGCGGCCGTCGGCGCGCCGCGCGACTACGCCAAGGCCGCCGCCGCCTACAAGAAGCTCTGCGACGCCGGCAACGCGTGGGGCTGCACCCCCCTCGCCGACGCGCACGACAACGGGCTCGCCGGGCTGCAGCACGATCACGACAAGGAGCGCGCGCTCTACCAGAAGGCCTGCGACGGCGGCGATCCCGAGGGGTGCATGGACCTCGGCTGGCTGCACTTCAAAGGCAAAGGGCTCCCGAAGGACGTCACCAAGGCGAACGCGCTCTTCAAGCAGGCGCTCGAGCCGATCCGCGAGCTGTGCGATCGCGGCGATCCGGTCGGGTGCGACCTGCTCGGGATGTACTACTTCCTCGGGTTCGGCGTCCCCAAGGACGGCAAGCGCGCGGTCGCGCTCTTCGAGCACGCGTGCGAGGCGAGCGAGCCCGTGGCCTGCGAGAACATCGCGCAGCTCCTGATCGGGGGCGAGCAGGTCGGCAAGGACGAGCCGCGCGCCTACAAGATCGCCAAGGACAACTGCGATCGGGACTTCCTCCCCTCCTGCGCGACGCAGGCCTACCTGCTCAGCCGCGGCCTCGGCACCAAGGCCGATCCGCCCGCGGCCTTCGAGCTCTCGCGCCGCTGCTGCGAAGGCGGCGACGCCACCGGCTGCAACAACCTCGGCTACGCCTATCAGCTCGCCGAGGGGACCAAGCTCGACGTCGCGCGCGGCGTCGAGCTGTTCAAGGACACCTGCGCGCGCGGCAACGACGCGGGCTTCATCAACCTCGGCTACGCGTACCTGTACGGCCAGGGGGTCGCGAAGGACGTGAAGCAGGCGGCCGAGTACTTCGAGCGCGCGTGCGACGAGGGGAACCTCCACGGCTGCGTCGACTTCGGCTACCGCGTGCTCGAGGGGGACGGCGTGGCGAAGGCCGACCCCGCGAAGGCGTTCGAGCTCTTCAAGCGCGGGTGCGACGACGGCCTCGGCTACGCGTGCTTCGCGCTCGGCGTGCTCTACGAGAGCGGGCGCGGCATCGACGCCGATCGGCAGCGCGCCGGCTCGCTGTTCAAGGAGGCGTGCAAGGCCGGGTTCGACGACGGCTGCACGAAGATGAAGTCGTTCGGCGAGAGCTTGTGAGCGCGATGCGGGCTCGGGCCAGCGCAGCGAGCGCGCCGCTCCACGCGAAGGACGCCGCGAACGACGACGCGCAGACCGTCGCGTTGCGGGCGAGCCTGCGCGCCGCGCTCGCCGAAGCCGCGACCCCCGCCGACGCGCCTGCGATGCAGGCGTACATGAAGTCGACGCTGCCGTTCCTCGGCGTGCACGCGGACGAGGTGCGGCGCATCGTGCGGCGCCTCTCGGCGACGCTGCGCTTCGACGACCTCGCGGCGTGGTCCGCGCTCGTGCTCGCGATCTTCCGCGGCGCGACCCACCGCGAGGAGCGCTACGCGGCGATCGAGCTGACGCGCGCGAAGGCTTCGCGCGCGTTCCAGACGCCCGCGGCCCTGCCGACCTACGAGGCGCTGATCGTCGAGGGGGCCTGGTGGGATCTCGTCGATCCGCTCGCCGCGCACGGCGTGGGCGGGCTGCTCGCGCACCACCCCGCGCCGCTGACGAAGGCGATGCGCGCCTGGGCCCGCGACGAGGACTTGTGGAAGCGCCGGGCCGCCATCCTGAGCCAGCTCCGGCGCAAGCGCGCGACCGATCGCGCGCTGCTCTACGCGTGCATCGAGCCCTCGCTGTCGTCGAAGGAGTTCTTCCTGCGCAAGGCCATCGGCTGGGCGCTCCGGCAGTACGCGCGCGCGGAGCCCGAGGAGGTCGTGCGGTACGTGGAGGCGCACGCGGCCGAGCTGTCGGGGCTGAGCAAGCGCGAGGCGCTCAAGGCGCTGCTCGCGAGCGGCGCCGTCGAAGCGGTGCCCTGAGGCGCGTCGGCGACCCCAGCCGTCTCGACCGCCCGCGTCACGCTCCGCGCGCGCCGCGCCGCGCGGCTCGAACGGCGTGGAAGCCCTTCCGATGGCGGGCGGGCTGAGGCATGGTGCGCCGCCACCCGCGGGCCCGCCGACCGGCGAGCGCCGCGCAGGGGGCGACCGCCGCGTGAAGGAGCATGCAATGACCAAGGTGTTCGACAACCCGATGGGCCTCGCCGGGTTCGAGTTCGTCGAGTTCGCGTCGCCGCGGCCCGGCGTGATCGAGCCGCTGCTCGAGAAGATGGGCTTCAGCCTGGTGGCGCGGCACCGCTCCAAGGACGTGGATCTCTTCCGCCAGGGGCACATCAACTTCATCGTCAACCGCGAGGCCAAGAGCCATGCGGGCTACTTCGCGGCCGAGCACGGCCCGTCGGCATGCGGGCTCGCGTTCCGCGTGAAGGACGCGCACCACGCCTACGAGCGCGCGCTCGAGCTCGGCGCGCAGCCGATCGAGATCCCCACCGGCCCGATGGAGCTGCGGCTCCCCGCCATCAAGGGGATCGGCGGCGCGCCGCTGTACCTCATCGACCGGTACGAAGACGGCAAGTCGATCTACGACATCGACTTCGAGTTCCTGCCCGGCGTCGACCGCCACCCGCGCGGCCACGGGTTCACGGTGATCGACCACCTGACCCACAACGTCTACCGCGGGCGCATGGCGTTCTGGGGCGGCTTCTACGAGCGCCTCTTCAACTTCCGCGAGATCCGCTACTTCGACATCAAGGGCGAGTACACCGGCCTCACCTCGCGCGCGATGACGGCGCCCGATGGCCTCATCCGCATCCCGCTCAACGAGGAGTCCTCCAAGGGGAGCGGCCAGATCGAGGAGTTCCTCAACCAGTTCAACGGCGAGGGGATCCAGCACGTCGCGCTGCTCACCGACGACCTGCTCGCGAGCGTCGACTCGCTGCGCAGGGCGGGCGTGCCGCTCATGACCGCGCCGAACGACTTCTACTACTCGATGCTCGAGGAGCGCCTCCCCGCGCACGGCCAGCCGGTCGACGAGCTCAAGGCACGCGGCATCCTGCTCGACGGCACCACGAAGGACGGCCCGCCCCGGCTGCTGCTGCAGATCTTCTCGCAGACGGTGCTCGGCCCGGTCTTCTTCGAGTTCATCCAGCGCAAAGCCGACGAGGGGTTCGGCGAGGGGAACTTCCGCGCGCTGTTCGAATCGCTCGAGCGCGACCAGATCCGTCGCGGCACGTTGAAGGTGGGAGGCTGAGATGAAGATCGATCGAATTCACCACGTCGCCTATCGCTGCAAGGACGCGAAGGAGACGGTGCTCTGGTACCAGAAGATGCTGGGCATGGACTTCGTGCTCGCGATCGCCGAGGACCACGTCCCGTCGACCAAAGAGCCCGATCCGTACATGCACATCTTCCTCGACGCGGGCGGCGGCAACGTCCTCGCCTTCTTCGAGCTGCCCACGCAGCCCGAGATGGGGCGCGATCCGAACACGCCCGCGTGGGTGCAGCACATCGCCTTCAAGGTGAAGGATCGCGAAGAGCTGCTCGCCTACCGCGCGCACCTCGAAGCCAACGGCGTCGCCGTGCTCGGCGTGACCGACCACGGGGCGTTCCACTCCATCTACTTCTTCGATCCGAGCGGCCACCGAATCGAGCTCGCCTACCCGGATCCGGACGAGGCGAACGTGCTGAAGAAGCTCGACGCCGTGAAGTGGGAGATGCTCGAGGAGTGGTCGAAGACCAAGCGCGCGCCGAAGCACGCGGCGTTCCTGCACGAGCGCGAGTTCGGCAAGTGAGCGAGCGCGCCGCGCGCCCCCGTTCGAGGGCCGCGCGGCGCCGCGTTCAGCGCGTCGCGGGCGGAGGGGCTTCGAGCGCCCCACCGCTCGGGAGGTGGACCGTCATGCGCGTCCCTCGCCCCAGGGTCGACGCGACGGCGATCGTGCCACCGTGGGCGCGGACGATGCCGTAGCTGATCGAGAGCCCCAGCCCCGCGCCGGCGCCGGGCGGCTTGGTGGTGAAGAACGGATCGAAGATCCGGTGCACGATCCCGGGCGCGATCCCGCACCCCTCGTCGACGACCTCGATCTGCGCCCCGAGCGCGTCCTGGCGCGTGCGCACGGTGACCTTCTGGCCCGGCCTGGAGGCGTCGATCGCGTTGACCACGAGGTTCATGACGACCTGATTGAGCTTCGCGGGGTGGCAGCGCACCGGCCGCGACGCCGCGAGGTCGAGCTCGACCTCGACCTCGGCGGTCTTCGCCTTGCCTCGGAGGATGTTGACCGTCGAGACGACGCCGGCGTCCAGCTCCACCTCGTGCTCGTCGGACTCGTCGAGCCGCGCGAAGTCGCGCAGATCGGCGACGATGTTCCGGATCCGCTCGAGGCCGTCGCGCGAGCGCGCGAAGAGGACGTCGAGCTCGCGCTTGTTCGGCCACGCCGCCCGCTCCACGGTCGCCTCCGACGCGAGGATCTGCGTGCCGTACGCCTTGTTCACCCCCTCGAGGCGCGAGGCGACGTTCACCGTGTCGCCCATGGCGGTGTAGCTCATGATCGACGACGAGCCGAGGTTGCCGAGCGCGGCGATCCCCGAGTGCACGCCGATCCGGCCGCGCAGCGCGGCGAGCCGCGGGTCGGCCTGGCGCGCCGTGAAGGCCGCGAGCGCACGCTGCATGTCGATCGCCGCGCGGCAGGCGCGGGCGGCGTGATCGGGCTGCGCGAGCGGCGCGCCCCAGAACGCCATCACCGCGTCGCCGATGAACTTGTCGAGCGTCCCCTCGTTGCGGAAGATCGCCTCGACCAGCACGTCGAGGTAGCCGTTCACGAGCTTCACGAGCTCGTCGGCCGGGAGCTCCTCGGCGATCGACGTGAACCCCGCCAGGTCGAAGAAGAGCACCGTGACCTCGCGCTTCTCGCCGCCGAGGCGGAGCTTCTCGGGGTCGCGGATGAGCTCCTCGACGATGGGCGCTGCGACGTAGCGGCGCAGCGCGGATTCGAAGAAGAGCCGCTCCTTGAGGGCGACGCTCATCTCGTAGCGCTCCGCGGCCTCGCGCAGGATCGAGAGCAGCTCGTCGGCGTCCCACGGCCTGGTGATGTAGCGGTAGACGTTCCCCTGGTTGATCGCCGCGATCACCGCGCGGAGGTCGGCGTAGCCGGTGAAGAGCAGCCGGATGGCCTCCGGATGATCCCCGCGGATCCGGTGGAGGAACTCGACGCCAGTCATCTCCGGCATGCGCTGGTCCGTCATGACCACGTGGACCTCCTCGCGGGCCATGAGCTCGATCCCCTCGGCCGCGCTCGTCGCGCCGAGCACGCGGAACTCGAGGCGCAGCAGATCGCGCACGCTCTCGACGACGTCGGGTTCGTCGTCGACCACGAGGATGGTGTGCCTCTGCTTCATGCGGGCTCCGTCCGCGACGCTCCGCCGGGCGAGCCCGGTCGACTGCACGCGCCGCGATTGGATTTCGATGTCGGCCGCGGGGCGAATGCTTCGCGTCCCCGTCCCCGCCGGCGCGTACAACGCGAGCAGCCCGGTTCGCGCGCGACGGAGCGCCCTGCGCGGCCGGCTCGGCTCACCCCCGCGCGCGGCCGGCGCGCGGGCCGTCGCATCCGTTCCTCGGGCAGCGCCTCGCGAGCTCCGCGAGCGCGGCCACGAGCCGCTCGGTGTCGACGGGCTTCGCCAGGTGCAGCTGGAAGCCCGCGGCCAGCGCGCGCCGGCTGTCGTCACGGGTGGCGAGCCCCGTGAGCGCGAGCGCCGGCACGTCGCCGCCGCGCTCGGCCCCGCGCGCGCGGATGCACGCGAGCAGGTGGTAGCCGTCCTCGCCCGGCATCGCGACGTCCGAGACCACCACGTCGGGCTCGAGCTCGTCGAAGGCGCGCATCGCGCGCGCGGCCGAGTCGACCGAGCGGACCTGGGCGCCGCAGCTGCCGAGCATCTCGGCCAGGGCGTCGCGCGTCCCGAGGTCGTCGTCCACGATGAGCACGCGGACGTCGTCGAGCGTCCCGGCGGTCGCGCCCTGGCCGGCGGTCGCGCCGTCCAGAGGTGCGAAGGCGCTCGGCGAGCTCGTGAGCGGGAGCCGCAGCGTGAACGTCGCCCCCTGCCCGACCCCCGGGCTCTCGGCGACGACGGCGCCACCATGCGCCTCGACGACGTAGCGCACGATGGCGAGCCCCAGCCCGAGACCGCCGCGCGTCCGGGTCACGCCCCGCTCTTCCTGGCTGAAGCGCTCGAAGATGTCCGGCAGGAAGTCGGCCGCGATGCCGATGCCGCCGTCGGTGACGCGGATGCGCCCCTGCCCGCCCGCCTCGTCGAGCTCGACCCGCACGCGCGCGCCGTCGGGGCTGAACTTGATGGAGTTGGTGAGCAGGTTCAGGACGGCCTGCTGCAGCCGCGCCGGGTCGCCCGCGACGGGTGGCAGCGCCTCGTCGAGCGCGCGATCGAGCGTGATCTGCCGTCTCTCCGCGGTCGGCTCGACCGTCTCGATCGCCCCCTGGACGATCGACGCGAGCCGAACGGACTGCACGTCGAGGCGCAGCTTCCCGGTCACGATGCGCGACACGTCGAGCAGGTCGTCGATGAGCCGCGCCTGCGCGTGGGCGGCGCGCTCGATGCCGTCCGCGGCGCGGCGGACCCGCTCGGCGTCCTGCCGACCTCGTCGCAGCAGCTGCGTCTGCAGGAGCAGGCTCGTCAGCGGCGTGCGCAGCTCGTGCGAGAGCGTCGCCAGGAACAGATCCTTGCGCCGGTTCACGTCCTCGACGACCTCGTTGCGCGCCCAGAGCTCCTCGGTGAGCGTGCGCAGCTCCTCGTTGGTGGCCTCCTGGGCGTCCTTCGCGCGCCCGAGATCGTGATTCAACGCGAGGAGCTCCTCGTTGCGGGAGAGCAGCTCCTCGTTGAGCGCGCGCAGTCCGTCCTGCGCGCGCCGATGCTCCCAGGTCATCGCGGCGAGGCGCTCCTTGGTGGCCTCGAGCTCGCGCTGGAGCCCGACGATCGCGGCGGCGCGCGGGGCCTCGCCGTACGCGGCCCGGGCGGCTCCGGTCACGTCCGCGACCGCCTCGGCGCCGGCGCCGACGCCGACCCCCGCGCAGCCTGGTCCGGCCTCGAGGATCGCGTCCTCGCGGCTCGCTCGAGCGCCTGACGCGCGCTCCTCGCCCGGCTCCGCCTCGCACGCGCGGGCGCGCTCGAGGGCCGCTGCCGCGGGCCTCACGAACGCGCGGAGGAACGACGCCCTCGCGGTCCTCCTGCGCGCGAGGCAGGTCGCTCGGGCACCCGCTCCGACGTCGGGATGCCCGTCGAACAGCGCGGCGCCGTCGGCCACGCGCTCGCCCCGACCGACGACCAGAAAACCGGGATCCCGCAGCGCGAAGTGCAGGTTCGCCAGCGCTCGGCGTCGCTGCGCGGCGCCGAAGAACCCGAGCACATTTCGGCAGAGCACCAGGTCGAGCTTCGAGAACGGCGGATCGCGCGCCACGTCGTGCTTCACGAACGTGCAGCGTCGTCGCAGCGACGTCCGCACGCGGTGGCCGCTCCCCTCGAGGGGCCGGAAGTACCGCGCGCGCGGCGCTTCCCCGAGGCCGCGGAGCTCGTCGTCCGAGTAGACCCCGGCGCGGGCCTTCGCGATCGCCCTGTCCGACACGTCCGAGCCGAACAGCTGCACCATCACGTCGGCGGCGCCCGCACGATCGAGGAACTCGAGGAGCGAGGTGACGAGGGCGTACGGCTCCTCGCCGCCCGCGCAGCCCGCCGACCAGATGCGAATCGCGCCGCCGTCGCGCCGCCGCCGCAGCAGCTCGGGGAAGACGCGCCGCTCCAGCTCCTCGCGGGTCTCGCGGTCGCCGAAGAACGACGGCGCGTGGAGGAGCAGGTCCCGAAAGAGCGCTTCGGCCTCCGTCGCGTCGTCGAGCAGCAGCCGCTCGTACTCCGCGAGGTCACGCACGCGCAGGAGCGCCATCCTGCGCGCGAGGCGCCGGCGCAGCCCGGCGCGATCGACGTCGCCGACGTCGACCCCGGTCACGGCGCGCACGCGCGCGAGCACCCCGTCGAGCTCGGCGTCCGCGCAGCGTCCGAGGTCCGAGCGCCCCTGCCGCACGAACGGGTGCCGGCCCAGCCGCAGGAGCTCCATCGCGAGCGCCGGGATCGGGAGCACGCGGTCGACGACGCCGGCCTCGATCGCCGCATCGGGCGAGGCGCCGGGCGAGACGTCGCGCGAGCCGAGCCTCGCGGTCCGGGGATCCTGCGCGAACGTGACGCCGTTCTCCGCGCGGATCGCGCCGAGCCCGGCGCAGCCATCTGCGCCCGTCCCCGAAAGCAGGACGCCGAGCGCGCGGCCGCCCCGCTCCTGCGCCAGGGCCTCGAAGAACCGGTCGATCGGGAGGCGCAGCGCGCGGCGATCGATCGGGTCCGACGAGAGCGTGAATTCGCCGTCGCGGACGCCGACCCCGAGCCTCGAGGGGATCACGTACACCCGGTCGGGCTCGATGAGCACGTTGTGACGAACCGGCTCGACCGGGAGGCGGGTGGCGCCCGCCAAGACCTCCGCGACGTGGCGCGAGCGCTCGGCGCCGGGGCGCACGAGCACCACGAACGCCATGCCGCTGTCGCGGGGGACGTGTCCGAGCAGCTCGAGCACCGCGGGCAACCCCGCCGCCGGGGCGCCGATCGCGACGATCGGACACGCTGGCGCGCGCGCCGACGTCGCCGGATGAACGTTCGGCTCGAGGCGCGTCGCGCTCGGAACTTCGGCGCCCCCCGGCGCGTCCGGGGCCATGGGCAGCTGAGATGCGCGAGGTGGACCGGCGTGGCGCGCCCTCTCCGTGGACGCCTCCAGCCCCACGAGCGGCCGGCACGACGGCGTATGCGCCCCGCTTGCGCGCCCCGCGCGATCGCGACGCGTGCGCGCCCAAGGCCGATGCCGCGCCCGAGCGACTCCGCGGGCGCAGCCGCGCCCCACCCCTCGTGCCGCGATCGCCC
>CAIXWQ010001230.1 GCA_903923175.1 uncultured delta proteobacterium
CCCGCGTCCGCGCCGGTGTCGCTCGCGTCCGGCGTGGTCGCGGTGTCGGCCTTCGCGTCGGCCGCGTCCGTCGCGCCGCCCGCGTCCGTCGCGCCGCCCGAGTCCGTCGCGCCGCCCGAGTCCGTCGCGGCCTCCGCTGCGTCGGCCTTCGCGTCCACGCCGCCGTCGCGGTTCGGGCACTGCGCCCCTTTGCGCGCGCAGAAGCCGTGGAAGACGATCTGGTCGCCGCCCTCGTCGTCCGGGTTCTTGGTCACCACGCACTCGCACGTCAGCGTCTGCGCAGGATCGCACTGCTCGTCGTAGTCGCAGGCGGTGCCCTGCTGGCCCAGCGCCACCTGCGAGGACGTGCAGCCGACCGCGGCCGCGCCGACGGTCATCGCGGCGAGGGCGCCGAGGGCGAAGAGAAGATGCCGAGCCATGACCCGGCAGCCTAGCAGGCCGCGCGGCCCGCTTGCCGGCAACCGAACGCTTCTTCAATCGCTTCGCGGTGGGATCGGCCTCCGCGCGCCCGCGTCGCGCAGGGGGCGCGTCAGCCGCCCGCGGCGCGCAAGACTTGCTCGATCAGCTCGCCGGTGGACGCCGAGAGGGCGGCGATCTCGACGCGATCCTTGACGTCGATGAACGACCGCTCGGCGTCGACGGCATCCGGGGCGCGCACCAGCGCGCGCGCCCGCGGGATGGCCGCGAGCGCCGCCGCGACCAGCGCCGGGACGCTCGCCGCGCCGAGGTTCGCGAGCACCAGGCTGCACCCCGTCGCGAGCGGCCGCAGATCCTCGGGCCCGTCGACCGCGATGACGTCGAAGCCGGCGCTCACCAGCGTGCGCGAGGTCGTCGCGCGTCGGAAGCGGTCGCCGTCGATCAGCGCGATCGTCAGCCCGTGCCCCGGTCGCGAGGAGACCTGTCGCGACGAGCCCGGTCGCGACGACGGCAACGGCGCCGGCCGCGAGGCCGCCGAGATCGGGACGAGTGACGACGAGCTCGTGCTCGGCGTCGCCCCCACCGCTTCGAGCGCGAGCTCCTCGAGGAACGCCGCGACGAGGTGCGGGCCGATGCGCGCCGTCAGCGGGGTGACGAGGTGCGCGCGGACGAACGAGTGCATCTCGACGGGATCGCCGGGCATCGTCGTGCGGCCGGCCGAGCGGAGCGCGTCCTCGAGGACGCGCAGCGCCACCGACTCGTCCTCGACGAGCTGAATGAGCAAACGCCGGACGATCGCGCGGATCGACGAAGCGGCGGGTCCCGATCGGGACGAAGTGGAAATGGCGCACCTCCTCCCGGATTCGTTCGAGGAGGACAACATGACCTCCCACCGCGGTGATGTCGAGACGTCCGCGCTGAGTCGTCGGGCCACGCCGATCGTGACGGCACGATTCGACGCGCCGTTAACGCGCGCTGAAGCCGAACTTGCGGAAGGTGTCGAGGCTGTTTGGCGCGACCAGCACGTCGAACGCACGCCCGGCCGCGGCCGAGCTCGCGCGGCCGAGGCGCGCGAGGCCGTACACGATCTTCGGCCCCTCCGCCTCGGCGACGCGCAGCACGATCCTCGCTCTCGTCGCGCGCGCGGCGTCGGTCGCGTAGACGATCGCCGCGTCGACCGCGTCGCTCTCGACCGCGGCGACGGCCGCGCGCGCGTCGACGCAGGGGACGAGCGAGGGCTCCACCTGCGCGAGCACCCCCGCGCTCGCGAGCCAGCTCTTCGCGTACACGCCGAGCGGGACGCCGCGCGGATCGCCCGTGGCGACGCGGCCCAGCCCGACGAGCCCGCGCGCGTCGCGCAGATCGCGCGTCACGCGCGTCGAGCGCTCCGGGACGATCACGACGAGCGCGTTGCCGAGCAGCGGTCGCACCGCGTCGGCCGCGCAGAGCCCCTCTCGAACGAGGGCGTCGAGCTGGCCCGGGTCGGCCGAGAGGAACAGGTCGGCCGGCGCGCCGGCCCGGATCTGGCGTGCGAGATCGCTCGAGGCGCCGAAGGCGAGCTCGAGCTCGAGCCCGCTCTCTCGACGCGAGCGCTCCGCGATCTCCCGCAGCGGCGGTTCGGTGCTCGCGGCCGCGAAGATCAGCGCTCTCGTCGTGCTCCGCGCGCGGCAACCCGCGCTCGCCGCGCCCACCGCTCCCAGCGCGGCCGCGAGCGACGCGAGGAACGAACGTCGACTCGCCGCGGGCACGGCGCGGTTCATAGCAGAGGTCGGCCCGGCGGCCGCGGCGGAAAGCGCCCGCGGGGGTAGCCGCCGCCGCGCGTTTGCGGCATCTCATGAGCGTGGCGACAGCAAAGAAGCGCGTGCTCGTCGTCGAAGACGACGCAGACATCCGGGACGCGCTCGGCATGGCGCTCAACGAGGCCGGCTACGACGCCTTCTCGGTCGAGGACGGCGAGCAGGCGCTCGAGTGGCTGCGGCACGAGCTCGCGCCCAACGTCATCCTCCTCGACATGATGATGCCGCGGATGAACGGCTGGCAGTTCCGCAACGCGCAGCGCGCCGATCCGGCGCTCGCGGAGATCCCGGTCATCGTCGTCTCCGCGGCCGCCGACAACGCCCTGCGCGCCGCGGGCGCCGCGAAGGCGCTCGAGGTCGACGCCGTGCTGCGCAAGCCGGTCGATCTCGACGAGCTGTTCCGCGCGGTCGATCGCGCTGCGCGGTGAGCTGACTCAGCGCCCGCGCGGGTGCGCCGTCGCGTGCGCCTGGCGCACGTGCTCCTTGGCGACGTGCGTGTAGATCTCGGTGGTCGCGATGTTGGCGTGGCCGAGCATCGTCTGCACCGCGCGCAGGTCCGCGCCGCGCGCCACGAGGTGCGTCGCGAACGAGTGCCGCAGCTTGTGCGGCGAGATCTTCTTGGCGATCCCCGCGGCGAGCAGGTACTCGCGCAGCAGCTTCCAGAACCCCTGCCGCGTGAGCGCGCCGCCGCGCGGCGACAGGAACAGCACGTCGCCGCGATCGAGCTCGCGCCCGCGCCGCTCGTCGACGTAGCGGCGCACGAGGTTCGAGGCGAAGTCGGCGATCGGCACGAGCCGCCGCTTTCCGCCCTTGCCGAGCGGCGCGACCACGCCGCGCTGCAGGTCCACGTCGCCGAGCTTGAGCCCGCAGAGCTCGCTCACGCGCAGCCCGGCCGCGTACATCAGCGTGATCATCGCGGCGTCGCGGAGGCCGCGCGCGGTCGTGGTGTCGGGCGTCGCGAGCAGCGCGTCGATCTCGGGGATGGTCAGGAACACCGGCAGCTTGCGCGAGAGCTTCGGCGCGTCGACCAGCGCGGTCGCGTCGATCTCGGTCGCCCGCTCGCGCAGCAGGAACTTGGTGAAGCCGCGCACGGCCGACAGCGTGCGCGCCGACGAGCGCGCCGAGCGCCCCCGCTTCGAGAGGAACACCATGAAGCTCGCGACGTCGCCCGCGTCGAGCTCGCGCACGTCGCCGCCCCGCTTGGTGAGCGCCTTGCCGGCGAATTCGGCGAACGCCGCGAGGTCGTGCCCGTAGGCCTCCAGCGTGTTCGCCGCGAGCCCGCGCTCGACCCTGAGGTGGTCGAGGTAGGCGTCGACGTGGGCGGAGAGGTCCATGCTCGACGGGCATCTTGGACGGGGCGGCGACTGGCGGCCAACCGCGGGGGCGCGGCGCGTGCGACCGCCCGCCGTTGCGCGGCGCAGGAGGCTGGAATTGTTCGGAATTTCCGCGGGGCGACCGGGCGCCCTCGCGCGTGTACGCACACGCACGCGCGACCTTGTCGAGCACTGCACACCCGACTAGCGTCCCAACCCCCGCGCGGCCTCTTCTGCCGCGCGAGCGTCACCTGGAAATCATGGCCGAACCCACCGCCTCCAACGCTGCCCCGCCCCCTCCGCCCAACGGTGCTCCCGCCGCTGCGATCGCCG
>CAIXWQ010001231.1 GCA_903923175.1 uncultured delta proteobacterium
GTTCGGCGAGCCACCCATGAGCGGCCCGAGCACCGCTTCCAGTCGGCGAGGGAGATGATCGTCGCCCTCGACGAGCGTCGCGAACTCGCGTGGGGAGGCGCGCCGCTTTCGCCCGGAGATCGGCTTAGCAGCAGCTACGAGCTCGGCGCGATCGCGGGACAGGCCGATGGCATCTGGGCCTTCGACGCCATCGAGGTCGAGACGGAGGAGCCGGTCTCTGCGTTCGTGCCCGGAACGGACGAGCCGACGCGTCGCCGCCTGCTCGACGCGGTGCGTGCGCTCGGCCCGGAGGTACGTGCCGCGCTCCACGTCCCACGGGTCCTTCGAGAGAGCCGCGGACAGGTCTACGTCGTTGCGAGCGGCATGGAGCCGAAGGAAGCGCTCGATGCGCTGCTACGGAACACGCTTCCGGCCGCCTTGCAGGCAATCATCGCTCCTCTGCCCGAGGGCGCGCCCCCGTTCCTCGCGAAGCTGCACTCGGTGAAGGAAGCCTGGACCGCCACCGGAGTCGCCGACGACCGCGACGTCTTGCGGGCCACGGAGGTCGCCCGTCGGGCGGTGCTCGCGTGCTGCGCCCTGCTCGCGGCGCGTGCCGGCGAGCTCTGGACGATGCGCCGCTCCGCGGAGATCGGCCCAGGCTCCGTCGGAAACGTCCTGCGGCGACTCGAGCGCGCCATGAAGCGATACGCCGGGCGCGATTGGTGCGACGAGCGCGTGGAGAAGACGGCGGGCCGGGTCCAGGATCTCAAGTGGCTAGCGCAGAAGCGAAATCAGGTGGCCCACGGACAGCTCACGTCGAACGCCATTTCGGTCACCGACGCGGCGACAGCGCTGGCTGCCATCGAGGAGCTGGCGACTCTCCTCTGGTCCGCGATCGGCGATGCGCGCGCACTGGAGCCGGTCGTCGTGCGAACCGAGGCCGACCGCTGGCATGTGCTCGACGCCGATGACGGCAGGGGGCGATACCTGGCGCTTTCCGATGGAGGAGAGGAACTCGAGGTCGCACCGACCGTGCGTAGCTGGCTCGCGTCGAACGACATGGGTCCAGCAGCAGCTTCGGCTTCAGCGAGCTTCGAGTGGAAGGGGGGCGCGAGGAAGATTCCTTCGGGTGCGGACGACGCGCTGCTCAGCGACGCGCCCCAGCCGGCGCTCACGCGGTTCCTGGCTGGCTTGGCGATTGGGCTTCGGGACATGCCGACGGTGCCCCCTTGCGGCTACACGCAGGCGCAGAAGGCGGCCGGCCTCAAGAGCGTCATGGCCGTCTTCGGGCCGCTAGGCGACATTCAGCGGTGGTGCCAGCGCAATCAGGTGTTCGATCTCAGCGCCATCGTCGTCGCCGCATCGACGCTCGCGCCTGGAGCGGGTCATTATAGAGGCGATTGCGTCGACGAGCGCGAGTGGAGGACCTACCTGCGGCTGGCGCTCGAGGCGATGCGGAGCGCGAGGGGATGACGCTTGTCGCCACCGCTCGGGTCGGGTCCCACTTCAAGCGGAGTGAGGCGCGATCCGGCCGAGACGAGCTTGTGCATTCTCACCCAGCGATGGCTGCGTGGTAGAGCCGTCCGCCGGAGACCACCGCGCCGACGACCAGCCGGCCGGACGCTCCGTGAAGCGTCTCGCCTCCGCCGGGCCCCTTCCTTCGAGCAACCTCCGCGCGGGCGACGAGGCCGAGCGCGTCGGCTAGATCCGTCAGCGGCTCGTTCGCCACTCCCGGGGCGACCCCGGAGACCTCCGCGAGCAGGCCGCGCAGCACCTTCGCGCAAGCCCTCGCATACAGCGCCGACGAGCCGAAGACGTCCATACCGAGCAACGTCGCGCCGCGGAACGCGGCAACCCCGATCTGCCCGGCCTGCGGCGCGAACACGGACACGCTTCGGTCGATCTCGCCGCGACGTCGCTCGTAACCGTCGGCGTACGACGAGGTCACCGACGTGACGCGCGTTCGCTCTAGGTAGGCGTCCACGTCTCGCCACACGGCTCCCTGCCCGGCATCGTAGCCACGCCCGCCGGTCACGGAGCTGGTGACGCGCCGGAGCTTCTGAAACCGAGCCGAGCCGACGAGCGTCGTCTCCGCGGCACGGAAGCTCGAGTCGCTGCCGTGCCAGCGTCCACGCTCGACGCAGCTCACGGGCACCTCGACGGA
>CAIXWQ010001232.1 GCA_903923175.1 uncultured delta proteobacterium
CCGTTGATCGGCACCTTCCCCGCCGCCCATAGCTCGCCGTTGCCCGTGCAGACGTTGTCGACCTGCTGCAGCAGCGTGGGCACGTTGGTGGCCGCGCAGGCGCCCGCCGAGCAGATCCCGCTCGGACACTGACTGCCGAGGGTGCAGCTCGGAGGCGTCGCGAGCCAGAAGTGATCGGCCAGCATCGGCACGACGATGTTGGCGCCGCGGCGCGTGGTCGGATCGGCCCCCGTGATCGGCCCGCAGCCGTACGAGGGTGACGTCGGCGTCGGATCGCCCGGATACGCGGTGTACGTGCAGGTCGAGTAGCAGCCCGCGCCGCAGCCGCTTTGCTGGAGCGCGAAGCCCGCGAGGCCGAAATCGACCTGTCCACCGAACGTGCGAACCACCTTGTCGAGCGCGCAGCGAACGTGCCCGGCCCGCGTCGCCGGGTACGTGGGGCACTCGGGAGGTGGCAGGCATCCGCCCGAGGGGCAGACCGCCGGGACCGAGAGCGCCATCGAGGCCGACGTGTCGACCACGAGCATGAAATAGGGGCGCGCCGGCGCGGGCCAGTCGGCCGCCCTGGGCGAGAGGCACACGGCGGGCTCGGCCGCGGCCGTCACGCGCGAGGCGCAGAGCACCGCCAGCAGCGCGGCCGCCGAGAGGGTGACGGGGCGCGAGAATCCGCGCAGCGATCGAAGTCCAGAACCCTCGTTCTCGATACGCATGCGCCGACACTAGTCCCATTTCGCGATCAGCCCACGCTCGGTCGCGCGCGGCCGCCCACGACGGTCGCAGCCGATCGAGGTGCGGCGCGCGCGTCGCACGCCTCGGGGACAGGGCCTGCGCGTGGGCGCCGACGGCCGCGTCCGGAATCCGGTCGATCGTCACGATTCGTGACGCGGGTGTCGCCCCGAATGCCAGGCAATTTTCGGCATTCTTGGGTGGCCCGGCGGCTGCATTCTCTCCCCACGACGCCCGATGACGACGGCGTCGGACGCGGATGCGCTGAAGGAGAGATTCCCATGAAGACGTGGCTTCGTTCGGTGTTGGCGGTCGCGGCGCTCTCGCTCCCCCTGATCGGTTGCGGCGCGCAGAGCGGAGCGCGCGGCGCGGACCCGCAGGCACCCGCGGCGGCGGGCAAGGGCGAGCACTTCGCGAAGGGGACCGCGGTCAAGGTCGACGCGAAGTTCTCGCGGTGGCTGGTGAGCCCGCGCGGCGAGGTCTCCGGTCTCCTGCTCGAGGACGGCGGCCTCGTGATGATCCCGCCGCGCGCCGCGAAGGATCTGAAGACGACCTCGCTCGTGAAGGGCGACGCGGTGCACGTCGAGGGCTTCACGCACGAAGGGTCGGCCGTGTACGCGTTCGCGTCGATCAAGAAGGGCGAAGAGGTCGTGGTCGCCGCGCCCGAGCGGCCCGCCGGCAAGGAGGGCAAGGGCGAAGGGCGCAAGCACGGCTCGCGCGACTCTCACGAGGGAAAGGGCGGGCAGCGCCTCGACGGGCTCGCGGACGTCTCGGCGAGCGGCAAGGTGCTCGCGGTGATCCCCGGCCACCGGGGCGGCGCGCGCGGCTACGTGCTCGAGGACGGCACCGTCGCGTACGTGCACCACGCGAAGGGCGCGCAGGGTCAGGACCTCGGCGTGAAGAAGGGCGACGCCATCACGGTGAGCGGCAAGGGGGGCAAATACGACCTCGGGACCGCGCTGGTGGTGAAGAAGATCACCCTCGCGAGCGGGGAGACGAAGGAGCTATGAGAGATTGCGACGCAATCTCTCCGGTGGGGTGGGGCCCTGACGAATCGCATTCGGCGGGGCGGGGCCGACCGCCCCGATGGGTAGTGAAGAGCCTGTGAGGCATTGCCTCACGGGCTCTGAAGTCGAGCTCCGACCGCTACGTGGCGCTCGACCTCGAGCACCTCGCGCGGCGCCGCGCCCGCTCGACCAGCCCCGCGAGCGCGAGCGCCACGAGCGCGCCCTCTCGCTCGCCAGCCCCGCCGGCCCCGCCGGACAGCGAGCAGCCTCCGCTGGCGCCGGCGGGCTCGGTCGCCGTCGACGCCGAGCACGCCTGCGTCGCCGAGTCGCACGACGCGCCGGGGGCGCAGTCGCTCGACGAGGTGCACTGCTTGATGCACAGGCCGCTCGCGCCGCAGCGGAACGGCGTGCACGACTGCGGCGCGCCGTCGGGCGCGACCGACGCGAGCGAGTCGTCGCTGCACTTGGCGGTCGGCCGCGGCACGCAGCGCCCGGTCGTGCAGGTGTTGCCGGCCGAGCAGTCCGCGTCGGCCGTGCAGTCGCTCCGGCAGCCGTCGGCGGCGCACGCGTAGGGCGCGCACGAGTGCGTCTGGGGCGTCGCGCAGCCGCCGAGCCCGTCGCACACGCTCGCCGCGGTGAACTTGTCGACGTCGCACACCGCGGGCTTGCACTGGGTCTTCGGGCCGTTGGCGAGCCCCGCGCAGGTCGAGGTGTCGGTGGCGTCGCACGCGCGCGCCGCGCACACGTCGCCTCCGCCGTCGCCGCAGGCCGGCCGCGTCGCGCCCCGCGGCTTGCCGAGCACGGGGATGCATTTACCGAGCTGCCCGGGCACGTTGCACGCCTCGCACTGCGCGCCGCAGGCCGACTCGCAGCACACGCCGTCGGCGCAGTGGCCGGCGCCGCACTCCGCGTCCGCCGCGCACGCGGTGCCGTTCACCTTCACGCAGCTCCCGCGGAAGCCGACCACGTCGCACGAGCTGCCGGCCTCGCACTTCGCCGAGCCGCAGCAGACCCCGTCGGCGCACGAGAGCCCGGGGGCGCAGGTGGCGCTCGAGGTGCACGCGTCGCCGAGCCCCTTGGCCGGCACGCACGCGTTGGTGACGCAGATGAAGCCGGCCGCGCACTCGGCGCTGGTCGCGCACACGGAGTTGCACGCGTCGGCGGTCGAGTCGCAGCCGTAGGCGCCGCACGCGCGCGCGATGTCGTAGCACCTGCCGGCGCCGTCGCAGATCGACGAGTGGCGCTCGATCCCCGCCGCGCACGCGTTGGCGCTGCAGACTGTGCCGACCAGCGGGTAGTTGCACCGGGTCGCGTCGACGCCGTTGCACGCGATGCCGCACGTCGTGCCGAGCCCGGCGCCCACGCAGGCCGCGCGCGTCTTGCCCGCGTCGTGGGGCGCGCCGAGCGTCGGCGTGCAGCGCCCCTCCTTGCCCTTCACGTCGCACGCCTCGCACTGGCCGGCGCAGGCGCGGTCGCAGCACACGCCGTCGACGCACAGCCCCGTCTCGCACTGGGCGGAGGTCGCGCACGCGGCCCCCACGTCGGCGGCGAAGGCCACCGTGCGCACGCCCACGCGGTTCACGCCGGAGGTCGGATCCCGCCGGTAGATGACCAGCGATTTCCCCCCCGCGGCGATCACCACCGGCGCGGCCTCGATGGCGGCGGCGCCGGGCTCGTTCGCGACCGCGAAGCCGGCGAGCCCGTCTTCGTTCGTGCCGTCGGTGAGCAGGCGCGTCGCGTAGACGTCCTGCGCGCCGCTGCGCCAGTCCTCCCAGGCGAGCACGAACGCCGCGCCGTCCCAGCCGAGCGCCGGCGCGAGCTGATCGTTGCTGGCGCTCGCGAGCGTCCGGGCGGTCGGATCGAGGGCCTTCAGCGTGGCGCCGTCGATCTGCAGTCGCGCCCCGAACACGTCGCTCGCGCTCGCGGCGCTCGCCGACCACGCGAGCTGCACGACCGACGGCGCGACGGCCACGGCGAGCCGCGGGGTCAGCACCGGCGTCGCGACGATGGTCCCTGCGCCGTCGGGCGTGCTGCCGTCGGTGCCCACGCGCGCGGCGACGATCGCGCCCGCGGCCGCCGAGTACCACGCCGCGAAATACGTCCCGCCCGAGGCGCCGACGACGATCGGCAGCGGCGTGGTCGCCGGCACCGGCGCGTCGCTCGCGATCGCGATCGGGGCCAGGTCGAGCACCACGCCGTCGACGAGCCGCGCGCCCCAGAGCGCCTTGCTCGTGTCGCTCCACGCGACGAGCGCGCCGCCCGCGCCGCTGGCGAGCATCGGGCTCGAGAAGCTCTTGCCGCTGACCGGGGGGGCGACGGTCAACGGCGTCGGATCGAGGACCGTTCCGTCCGACTTCACGCGCACCGCCATCACGCCGGCTGGCGCGACGCTCCCCGCGGTCGACCACGCCACCACGAAGCTCTTGCCGTCGTGCGCGACGGCCACGCCGTTGCGGCTGTAGGCGCTCGGCGACGCGGGCGCGCCGTCGACGACGATCGGCGCGGCGTCGAGCGGCACGCCGTCGAGCCCGAGCCGCATCGCGAGCACCGCGGTCGGCGTCGTGAGGGCGAGGCGATCGTCGAGCCAGGCTACGAG
>CAIXWQ010001233.1 GCA_903923175.1 uncultured delta proteobacterium
AGCAGCCCGCCGTCGGCCACGAGACCATCGATCTCGCGGCCGCGCGCGCGCGCGGCGTGCCGGTGTGCAACGCGCCGGCGACCAACACCGACGCGGTCGCCCAGGCGGCGCTCCTGCTCATGCTGGCCCTCGCGCGTCGCTGGCCGCGCGCGCGCGCGGCGTTCGCCCGCGCCGCCATCGGCGAGCCGATCGGCCTGGAGCTGACCGGCAAGACGCTCTGCGTGATCGGCCTCGGGCGCACGGGCTCGCGCCTCGCCGATTACGCGCACGCGCTCGGCATGCGGGTGGTGAGCGTGCGCAGCGGCGACGGCCGCGCGCGCCTGCTGGAGCTGCTCGCCGAGGCCGACGTCGTCTCGGTCCACTGCCCGCTGAACGAGCAGACGCACCGCTCCCTCGACGAGGAGGCCTTCGCGGCGATGAAGCAGGGCGCGCTCCTGGTCAACGTGGCGCGCGGCGCGATCGTCGATCGCGAGGCCCTCGAGCACGCGCTCTCGCACGGCAAGCTCGGCGGCGTCGGCCTCGACGTGTTCTGGGAGGAGCCGTGGGCGCCGAGCGATCCCCTCTACGCGCGCGACGACGTGGTGGTGCTGCCGCACGTCGGCGGCTCGACGACGGAGTCGCTCACGCGGATCGCGCGCGTCTGCGCCCGCAACGTGCGCGCCCTGCTCGACGGCGACGAGCTCGTGCACCGGATCGCGTAGGCGTCGCTGTCGGAGACCTGACCCCCTGGCCCCCTCTCCGCGAGCGGAGAGGGGGAAGCGTGCACCGCGAAGGCACGCGGGCGGGGTGAGGTTCTCTACTGCACCACGCAGTGCTTGGTGGCGTCGCACACCGCGCGCTTGCCGGCGGGGTACTGGATGGGGCCCGGGCACGGCGCGCAGTCGATGAGCGGGCTGCAGATCGCCTGCGAGTACGCGTTCACCTGCGACTTCGCGAGCGCGATCAGGCCGACGTCGGTCGGGCCGCACGAGCCGCAGCAGCTCGCGTAGTGGAGCTCGCAGTCGGCGTTGCTGGCGCAGGCGCTGAGCGCGTCCTTCGTGAGATCGATCGCCACGCACGCGCCGGTGCGGCAGACGGCCTGCAGGTTGGGGTTCTCGGCGACGGCGCAGCCGGGGCAGGGGACCGCGCTCGGATCGGGGCAGACGTAGCTCCGGTAGGCCGCCGTCTGACCGGCCGCGACCGCGACGAAGTCCGAGAGCTGCGGCTGGCCGCAGCCGCTGCAGCAGCCCGGCGTCGCGAGCACGCACGAGGCGCCCTGGCCGTCGCAGTCGAAGAAGGCGGGCGAGGGGGCGCCGTCCGCGCCGTCCGCGCCGTCCGCGAGCGCGTCGTTCGCGCCGTCCTGCGCCGCGTCGACGTCGTTGCCGGGATCGATGGTGCGGGTGCCGCACGCGGCGCCGGCCAGGAGCACGAGCGACGCGGAGAGGAGGGCGGAGACGCGCATGCGGCCGATGGTACGCCGACCGGCGCGCGGGCTTGCGGGAACTTCGCGGCGGGCGCAAGCGTTCCGTGCCGCACGATGAGCGCCTGCGGTCGCTCCCTTTTCGATTCGTTGCGTCGCGCGTTGAAAGCTCGGGGTGAGACCTCCGCGCGGTGAAACCTCACCCGCCGTCCCCCTCTCCGCAGGCGGAGAGGGGGGGCTGGACGTGCGTAGGCGGAGCGTCGCGAGTTGAACGTTCACCCGCCGTCGCGCGGTGCAAGCTCACGCTCATCGCGCGGTGCAAGCTCACGCTCATCGCGCGGTGCAAGCTCACGCTCATCGCGCGGTGCAAGCTCACGCTCATCGCGCGGTGCAAGCTCACGCTCATCGCGC
>CAIXWQ010001234.1 GCA_903923175.1 uncultured delta proteobacterium
CGACGAGCCGCTCGTCGCGCGCCCTGACCCACGCCGACGACCCTCCCCGGGTCGACGGAGAGGAGCACGCCCATGTCGACGTTCCCCTGGATTCGTAACGCCCGCGCCGGCCACGCCGTCGCCGCCACCGCCGTGATCCTCGCCGCCGGTGGCCTCGTGCTGCTCCGCAGCGCCGCCGCGACGCGCGGCCGGTCGGCCGGCGCGACGGCGATGGACGCAAGAAGCGCGACGAGCGCGAGCCCCGCCGCGCGTCGCCTCGAGCCGGGCGCCGCCGGGTTCGCCGGCCCCGGCGCGCACGGCAGCCTCGCGCTCAGCCACAGCAGAGTGCTCGCGGGGGGCGAGCGACGGATCTTCCTCGACGTGCGCCTCGAAGGCGACGCGCGCGACCGCGAGAAGGAGCGCGCGCCGCTGTCGCTCGCGGTCGTGCTCGACCACTCGGGCTCGATGGAGGGGGAGAAGCTCGACCAGGCCAGGAGCGCGGTGATCCGCCTCGTGCGCGACATGCGCGACGACGACGAGATCTCGGTCGTCGCCTACGACGAGGACAGCACCGTCATCCAGCGCCTCGCCCCGGTGGGCGAGGTGCGCGCGCGCCTGATCGATCGCCTCGGGCGGATCCGCGCGGGCGGCGGCACGTCGATCCCCACCGGGCTCACCGCGGGGCTCGCGACGCTGCGCGAGGCTGGCCGCGGGCGCGTGCGCCGCGTCGTGCTGGTCAGCGACGGGCTCGACGGCTCGCGCGCCGAGTCGACGCGGCTCGCGCAGCAGAGCTTCGAGGGCGGGGTCACGACCTCCTCGCTCGGCATCGGCCTCGACTTCGACGAGGGGTACCTCGGCGCGCTCGCGGGCTCGGGGCACGGGAATTTCGGCTTCGTGAAGGAGGCTTCGTCGCTCAGCGGGTTCCTCGCGCGCGAGCTCGAAGAGACCGCGTCGACGACCGTCGAGCACGCGTCGGTGCACCTGACGCTCCCCAAGGGGGTGCGCTTCGTGCGCGCGTTCGGGGCCGACGCGGGGCTCACGCGTGACGCGTGGGACGCGCGTGACGCGTGGGACGGCCAAGGCCAGCGCGACGGCGAGGTCGACCTGAAGCTCGGCGCGCTCTTCGCGGGCGACGAGCGCCGGGCGCTCGTGGAGCTCGCGACGACGCTCGCGGTCGGTGACGTGCGCGCGCTCGCCGGCAGCGCGCGCTGGACGCGCGTCGGCGGCGAGGCGTGCGAGGTCCCCCTCCCGCTCTTCGAGGTGGTCGCGACCGACGACGCCAAGAGCGTCGAGGCGAGCCGCAACGGGGCCGTGTTCGCCCGCGTGACGAGCGTCCTCGCCTCGGAGCGGCAGCTCGCGGCGAACGACGCCTACGCCAAGGGAGACACCGCCAAGGCCGACGGGCTCGTCGCCGAGAACGTGCGCGACCTCGACCTCGCCGCGAAGAGCGCGCCGCCGAAGGCGAAGGCCGCGCTCGAGGCCCAGCGCTCGTCCTACGAGTCGGCGAAGAAGGGCTTCGGCTCGATCGCGCCGGCGAGCGAGGCCGGCAGGGCGATGACCAAGTCGGCGGCCGCCAAGGAGATCGCGAACGTCGGGCGCGGCTCGTACTGAGCGCGACGCGCGCGGCCGGCGAGCGACCGGCGAACGACCGGCGAACGACCGGTGAACGAACGGACGGAGGGAGGAGCTCGGACCATGCGCATCGTGCAGCTCGCGCTCGCGGCGTCGTGCATCTTCGTGGCCGGCGCGCTCGACGGC
>CAIXWQ010001235.1 GCA_903923175.1 uncultured delta proteobacterium
CAGCGCTGCGATCGACGGCGAGCGCGGGAGTCGCCCCATCGGGCAGGTCGGGGCAGCATAGCGCGCGCAGCTGCGGCCGGCGCGCGAGAGCGTGGAGCTTCTCGTGGAGCCGGCCCGGGCAGCGCCACGCGCGCGCGCCTGCGTCGAGGACGCCGGTGAAGGCGCGGCTCGCCGGGATCGGGACGCCGCGCGCGAAGCTGACGTAGGCCGCGTAGGCCGCGAGGCCGATCGACGCCCCCTCCAGCGCGTCGACGCAGGGGCCGGCCGGCTCGATCGTCCACGGCACCTCGAGCAACTCGGGGCACGAGAGGCGATCGGCTGCCGCCTCACACGCGCGGGCTACGCTCCGCACGACCTCCGGATCACGGATGCCGTGTGTCCGTGGCACGTCGAGCCCCACCCGGAAGTGGAGCACGGTGCCGCTGATCCCGAGTCCGTCGAGCGCGACCGGGAAGGCCGCGACGCCGACCTCGTCGGGGCGTGGCGCGAGCATCCGCGCGAGCGCCTCGCGGGCGGCCTCGACCCGCGCCGCCGAGGCGTCCCGGTCGCTCGACGACGACGCGAGCGCCTCAAGTGCCTCGACGACCGGCGTCCCCCACAGCGCGCCCGGATCGCAGACGCGCTGCCCGATGACGACGAGGCTCCGGAGCTTCGACGCCGGGTGCGCGTCCGAGGCGAGCACCAGCTCGCACGCCGCGGGCGCGAGCGCGGCGGCGCACAGCTTGGCGAGGAGGGCCTGCATCGACTAGCTCGGCCTGCGCAAGTCGAGCTCGCAAATTACGTGTGCGGCCGGGATCTCGATCCGCACGAGCCCCTCGCCGCCGAGGGTGCCGTACCAGCGCGTCGGGTCGCGCTCTGGCTCGTACACCGGCCACGCGGCGCCGCGAGCGTTGATCACGCTCACCGCGTCGGGCGCCTCCAGATCCACGTCGCCGGAGGTGACCACGATCCGGACGTCGAGGGCGCTGGTGCCGTCCGCGAGCAGCTGCTCGAGGACGCGGATCTCGATGCCGTTGGCGTCGAACGCGAGCTTGCCGTCCATCGCGGCGTCGGTCGAGAACGCCTCGTCCGCGGCGGCTGCGCGGAGCAGCCCAGGGGCTGGGCGGGTGAGCGTGACTTCGTGCCTGCTGCGGAGCGGCGTCACCCCTCGATCCGCGAACGCCATCACTCGTGCGAGGAGGGTCTCGTTGCTTTCGCAACGTAGCGCCCCCGCCATGGCGTCCTCGAACGCCGCGATCGATTCGGCCGCGAGCACCTCGAGCCAGGCCGAGAGCGCGGGGCGAGCCGGATCCTCGCCGAGCTCGTCGAGCAGCACGTGGGCCGCGTCGCCGAACGCGTCGGTGTCGCGGGCGATCACCCGCGCCGTGTCCATGACGTGTCGGCCGAGCCGCTCGAACTCCGCGCGCTCGCAGCGCCCGCACCGCACGGCGGCGGCGGCGGTCCAGAGCGCGCGCTGCACGACCTGGAGCGCCTCTTTGGGTGCCGGCGACGAGGATGAGGTGCGTCCGGTGGCGAGCGCGCGCAGGCCGCGCTCGGCGTCGGCGAAGTACGTGGCCGGAAGCTGCGTCGCCACGTCGGCGAGGCGCTCGTCGTAGCGTTCGAGGGCCGCG
>CAIXWQ010001236.1 GCA_903923175.1 uncultured delta proteobacterium
GCCCTTCTCGCAGGCGGCCGCCGAGGCGGTCATCAACGGCCGCAAGGTCGGCATCCGGAAGAAGTGCATCGAGCCGTACGCCGATCAGGGCGGCAGCTCGGTCTCGGTCACCGTCGTGATCCAGGCCGACGGCACCGTCTCGGCGAGCAGCTACAACGGCAACGCCGCGATCGGCGCCTGCGTCGCGCGCATGGCGAAGAGCTTCACCTTCCCCAAGAGCGGGACGGGCGGCACCATCACGTTCAACTTGATCAGCAGCTAGCCCCGCGGGCCGGCGGCGCGCCGCCCGACTCTGCCCATCGCGTTCGCGCTTTGCCGAGGTGACGCAGCGCGGGCGTGGCCGGCCCGTTGCCTCCCGCAGCGCGCCGGGAGTGAATGCGCCGCTGCGGCCGCTCGTCCCACCCACGGCACCGGGGTTCTTCGAAGCCCCGCTCGGAACCGCCTGCACCGGCGTCTGCCCGGCCGATTCCGTCTCTGGAGGTCCCCTCGATGTCGCTTCTCAAGTCCTTCCGCGGTCACGCCCTGCTCGGCGCCGCCATCGTCGCGACCGCTACGCTCGCCGGCTCGGCCGTCGCGCAGGTCCCGACGCTCCCGATCCCGGTGCCGACGACCGGCATCCCTGGGCTGCCTGGTGGCGTCCCCGGCGTTCCCGGGGTCCCCGGCACGGCCGGACTGCCTCCGATCCCCGGCATCCCCGCGCCGGGCGGCACGCCCGCGCTCCCGAGCATCCCCGGGCTGCCTGGCCTCCCGGGGCTGAAGCTCTTCTCACCGACCGGCGCGCTGCTCATGCCGTTCATGAAGGACGAGGCGAAGAAGATCTTCGAGAAGGAGAAGACCGCCCTCCCCGCCGCCAAGCAGGCGCTGGTCACCAGCATCCCGCTGCAGAGCGACCCCTCCAAGGAGGAGGTCAACGCCTTCGCCGGGTGCGACGACAGCGGCAAGACGTACGTCGTGGTGACCGAGGGCATGTACCAGATGCTCGATTTCATGTCGCAGACGCGTGCGACGGACGAGATCTTCGGCACGGCCTACTACGACGAGTACATCAAGGAGCTCGCGAAGCAGCAGGCCGGCGCGGCCCAGATCCTCCCGCTGCCGCCGGGCATGCTCGACGCGACCAAGTCGCTCGATCAGCGCAAGCTGAAGCGCCAGCGCCAGCTCTTCGACGAGGCCATCGCCTACGTCATCGGCCACGAGCTCGCCCACCACTACCTCGGTCACCTCGGCAGCTCGTGCTCGGGCGGCGGCGGCGGCGTGCTGAAGCCGGGCGACATCGTGAACGCGGGCAAGAAGGTCATCCCGGCCATCAACCAGGTCAACGAGATCGCGGCCGACTCGCAGGGCGTCGAGAACCTGCTCACCGCCGGCCAGAACGAGAGCGACTACCACTGGTCCGAGGGCGGCGCGCTGCTCGTCATCGACTTCTTCAAGAAGCTGCGTGACCTGAACCCGACCGCGGTGCTCTTCACGTTCATGAGCACGCACCCGGCCCCCGAGGTCCGCCTCCCGGTCGTGAAGTCGACCGCGAACACCTGGCGCCTGATGCACCCGAGCGCCGTGACCGGCAACGGCAACCCGCCGCCCGAGGCGCCGAAGCTCCCGTTCCCGACCGGGCTGCCGGCGCCGACGGGCCTCCCCGTGCCGTCGATCCCGGGCCTGCCGGGCGGCAAGTAGGCCGCGCCGCTGCGCGCGCGCGTCCCGACGGTCGACGACCGTCCTCGCGCGCGCGGCGGGCTTCGTCTCGCTCGGATGGCGTAAGGTCGACGGCGTCGTCGATCGTTGGATCTCCGGATCGCTCAAATCGTCGGACCGGCGTCGCGCGCAGCGCGCGCCCCCACACCGGAAGCTCATGGCCCACGCACGCAATTCTTCGCGCCTCCCGCTCGTGCTCATCGGCGGTTCGCTGCTCGCCGGCCTCGCCATCTCGGCGGGCTGCGAGCCTCGGCACAAGGGCGCGGCCGCCGCGCCGACGGCGACGGTGACTCCGACGGCGACGGCGACCGCGACCGGCGTCGCGACCGCCACGACGACCGCGCCGACCGCGACCGCGACCGCCACCACGCCGCCCACCGCGACGACCCCTCCGACGGCGACCGCGCCCACCTCGACGGTCGCGGTCCCCTCGGTGCCGCCGATGGGGACCTGGCCGAGCATGCCGCCGGGGGTCGATCCCGCGGTGCTCGGCGACATCGCCTCCAAGGCGGCCGCCGGCCTCGGCATCCCCGTCCCCGCCGCCGGCACGCCGCCGGTCGCCGGCGATCCCCTCGAGGCGACCATCAAGGCCAACGCCGCGAAATACGCTGCGGGGTTCGCCGCCGCCGGGCCCGTCGGCAAGGCGAAGCTGAGCCAGGGTCAGCACGCCGGGATGACCATCAACATGGTGCAGGGCAAGTGCTACGTCGTGCTCGGTGCCGGTGGCGCCGGGGTCACGCAGCTCGGGCTCCACGTGCTCTTCCCCGCCACGCCGCCGAACGCCGTGATGGCGTCCGATACGGCGCACGGCGCGCAGCCGGTCATCGGCGACGGCAAGCCGCTCTGCCCGCCGTCCGCGGCCTCCGTGCGCGTCGACACCGAGCTGATGCAGGGCGCGGGCGACGTCGCAGTCCAGGTCTGGCAGAAGTAGCCGGCCGGCGCCGCGCGCGCGTTCCGCCGGCCCGCGGGGCTTTTCGGCGCCGCAGGCCGGGGTGCGTCGGTTTGTGAGATAAGCTCCCGCGCGATGAGCGAAGAGGGGCGTCCGAGCGGGCTCTCACGCATTGCCGACCTGATCGCGGTCGACGGGCGTTTCGCGGGCGATGTCGTGTCGCGTCCGCACCAGCGCCTGCTCCAGGTGCGCCGCGGAGAGCGCTTCGTCACGCTGGCGCCCGCCGACGTGTGGGACGAAGAGCCCGCGCTCCTGCGCCCTACGCTGGAGAAGGTCGTCGAGGGGGCCGCGACCATCCTGCTCCTCGGCCGCCCCAAGGATCCCGATCTCGGCGCCGTGCTCGCGCGCGGCGTCTTCTCGTTGGTCGCGCGCGAGGCGGACGCCGACGCGCTCTTCGTCGTGCTGCACGGCGCGTTCGAGCACCTCGAGACGAAGGCGCGCGCCGAGTCGCGCGGCAAGTGGCTGCAGCGCTATCGCTACGAGCTCGGCGAGCTCATCGAGATCGCGCGCGCGCTGACCACCGAGCGCGATCTCGATCGGCTGCTGCCCCTGATCCTCGAGAAGGCGCGCTTCGTCACGGGCGCCGACGCGGGGAGCATCTACGTCGTCGAGGGAGAGGATCCCGACGCCGCGCGCCGCAACCTGCGCTTCAAGACCTCGCAGAACGACTCGATCGCCTACGAGTCGCGCGAGTTCACGCTGCCGATCTCCAACCGCTCGATGGCCGGCTCGGTCGCGCTCAACAAGGAGCTGCTCGCGATCCCCGACGTCTACGATCTCCCCGCGGGCACGCCTTACGCCTTCGATCGTTCGTTCGATCAGCGCATGGGCTACCGCACGAAATCGATGCTCGTCGCGCCGATGGTCTCGGCGCAGGGCGAGATCCTCGGCGTGCTGCAGCTGATCAACAAGAAGACCGAGCCGCGCCTGAAGCTCGCGACCCCCGAGGACGTGGAGGCGCAGGTCGTCCCCTTCGACGAGCGCTCCGAGGAGCTGCTGCGCACGCTGGCCGCGCAGGCCGGGATCGCGCTCGAGAACGCGTTCCTGTACGCGGAGATCAACCGCATCTTCGCCGGCTTCGTCACCGCGTCGGTGGAGGCCATCGAGCAGCGCGATCCGACCACGAGCGGTCACTCGCGCCGCGTCGCCACGCTCACCGTCGCGCTCGCGCGGGTGGTCGGCGACGTCGGCCAGGGGCCGTACCGCGACGCGGCGTTCTCGACGAGCGAGCTGCGCGAGATCGAGATCGCCTCGCTGCTGCACGACTTCGGCAAGATCGGCGTGCGCGAGCAGGTGCTCGTGAAGGCGAAGAAGCTCTTCGACTGGCAGCTCGCGGCGATCCGGCACCGCGTCGAGTTCGCCAGCAAGGCGCACGAGGCCGACTGCCTGGCGCGCAAGGTGCGGGCGATCGAGCGCGGCGCGCCGAAGCAGGAGCTCCAGGCGCTCGACGAGGAGATCGAGCGCCGGAGGATCGAGCTCGACGGCATGTGGCGCGCGGTGCTGTCGGCCAACGAGCCGACCGTGCTCAAGGGGGGCGACTTCACGATCGTCGAGGCGCTCTCGCGCGAGACGTACTGCGACTCCGAGGGGCACCACCACCCGCTGCTCACCGGCGAGGAGGTCTCGTCGCTCTCGATCGCGCGCGGCTCGCTGACCGCGCCCGAGATCGACGAGATCCGCTCGCACGTGGTGCACACGCGCTCGTTCCTCAGCCAGATCCCGTGGGGGCGCGCGTTCCGGCGCATCCCCGAGATCGCCGGCAGCCACCACGAGAAGCTCAACGGCTCGGGTTACCCGCACCGCCTCAAGGGGGAGGAAATCCCGCTACAGTCGAAAATGATGTCGATTGCGGACATCTTCGACGCGCTGACCGCGAGCGATCGCCCATACAAACGGGCAGTACCGGTCGAACGTGCGCTAGATATCCTCGGCTACGAGGTGAAAGACGGCGCGCTCGATGCCGAGCTCGTACGCTTGTTCACCGAGGCACAGGTCTGGACTCGGCTGCACACCGACACCGGACCTCGTAGCATCTCGCTCACTTGACTCGATCGCGCGCGTCGCGCGGCCAGACGCAACGAGCGTCCCCGCGAAGACTCCGTGCCACGAATCGCCCCCCCGCCGTCTCTGGAGGTCGTCATGGTCCGCCGCTTCGCTTGCTCGTTCGCCTTCGTCTTCGTCGCCGCCTGTGGTGGCTCGGTCAGCACCGGTGACAACACCGCCGCCGACACCGGCGTAACCATTCTCGACGGCGGCCAGGACACCGGCGCCAAGGCCGACACCGCGGTCGCGGACACGACGGTCGCCGACGACACCTCGGTCACGCCGGACGACACGGGCACGGGCCCGGCCGACGACACCGGCCTCACCTCGGACCACGAGGGCGGCGTCAAGTGCGGCGCGGCGACGTGCACCGGCACCGACGTCTGCTGCGCGACGCCCACGGACGCGAGTGTTTCGCTCGCGTGCGCAGCGAGCTGCACCGGCTCGACGATCGCGTGCACGAGCCCCGACAACTGCGGTCAGAACCCGTGCTGCACGAACGTCTCGGCGACGGGCGGAGGCGGAACGCCCGGCGCGCTCTGCGCGAAGGCGCCGAGCGAGTGCGTGCCCAGCATCAACATCACGGCCCGCAGCGCGCAGACGCGCCTCTGCCGCAACGACGCCGATTGCACGTCGGGCACGGCGGCGAGCACGCTCAAGAGCTGCTGCACCATCACGTACCAGGGGAACACCTTCAAGGGATGCTTCGATCCCAAGTACGCGAGCCTCACGATGACCGTGGGCATCCCCGCGACCATCACCTGCCCGTGAGCCGCTGACGTCCGCGCGCTCGGGCCGCCCACGCGCGGGCTCGAGCGCGCGACGCGCTCAGTTGCAGCTCCCCTTGCCGCTGCCGCCGGCGATGTTGCACTTGCTGCTCGCGCACTCGGTGTCGGCCATGCACGACTGACCGCTCGCGAGCAGGCACGTGCCGCTGCCGTTGCACGCCTGCGTGATCGAGCAGCCGTGAACCAGGTCGGGCGCGTTGACCGGCAGGTCGCTGCACGTGCCGATCATCGGCGCGACCGCGCACCCCATGCACTTCGAGCCGCACCCGGTGTCGCAGCAGACGCCCGAGGCGCAGTTGTTCGAGGCGCACTCGGTGCCGGTCACGCAGGTCGCGCCGTTGCTCTTCAGCGTGACGCAGGCGACGCCGAGGCACGCCGCGCCGGTCGCGCAGTCGGACGCCGACCCGCACGTCGTCTTGCACTTCGGCATCGCCGTGTCGCAGAGGTAGGGGGCGCAGCCGGCCGAGACGCCCGCGCCGCACGCGCCCGCGCCGTCGCACGTGCGCGCGCTGGTGAGCGTGCTCCCCGAGCAGCTCGCGGGCGCGCAGGACGTCGACGGCGGGAAGAACTGGCACGCGCCGGCCATGCACTGGCCGTTGAACCCGCACGGCGGGGCGGCCGCGCACGTGGAGTGCGGATCGGTGCCGTCCTTGGCCTGGCTGCAGGTGCCGTCCATGCCGCCCGGCTTCTGCTTCGACGCGAGGCACGCCACGCAGGTGCCGTTGCAGGCGGCGTTGCAGCAGACGCCGTCGACGCAGAACCCGGAGCTGCACTCGCCGGGGCGCGTGCACGCGCGGCCCGTGACGATGTGGTTCTTGCACTGCCCCGTGGCGAGCTCGCAGAACTTCCCGCCGCACTGCGCGTCGGCGGTGCAGGCGCAGATCTTCCCGATGCACGAGCCCGAGGCGCAGTCGCCGCCGCCGACGCACGCGAGGCCGAGGCCGCACTTCGCGCACGGGCCGCCGCAGTCGACGTCGGTCTCGCCGGGGTCCTTCTTGCCGTTCATGCACGCCGGCGCGACGCACTGCTTCGCGACGCAGTTGGGCGTCGCGGGGTTCGTGCAGTCGCCGTCGAGCAGACACGCGACGCAGGTGCCGGCGCTGTCGCAGAGACGTCCGCCGCCGCTCGAGCAGCTCGTGCGCTGCGCCTGCGGGCTCAGCGTGCAGGAGCCCCCGACGCAGGCCGCGACGTTGCAGGCCGGCGGCGGCGGGCAGTCCTTGCTCGGATCGAAGCAGCCCGCGTCCGGCGACTCGAAGATCGGCGCGTCGGGCGGGGTGGTCTCGGGCTGCCCGGTGTCGTCGGGTGGCGCGACCTCGAAGACCGCGTCGACGGACGTCGTGTCATCCGCCGCGTCGATCAGCCCGCTCGCGTCGTCTTCGGAGAGCCCCGAAGCGTCGACCGAGCAGCCGAGCGAGAGCGGCAGCGCGAGGAGCAACACGCGTCCGGACAGGCGAGTCATGCGTCGGGTCGAAGCATAGCCGGCTTGCGCCCGGCGTCGCGCGTGCGGCCCGCCCGTCCCCAAAAAAACGCGCGTGCCCGCGCACGCTCACGCGGCACGGGCACGCACTCGGAGCGGGCTTCGGGGCTAGTTGTCCTTCACGGCGCCCGGCTTGGAGCTGACGACGATGTGGAACTCCACGCGTCGGTTCTCCTGGCGCCCCTTCTCGTTGTCGTTGGGGGCGATCGGCTTCTCCTGGCCGTAGCCCTCGCTCTCGAGGCGCTTGGCGTCGATGCCGCCCTTGGTGGTCATCCACTTCACGACCGAGGCCGCGCGCTTCTTGCTCAGGTCCTTGTTGTAGTTCGCGGCGCCCTGGTTGTCGGTGTGCCCCTCGACGCGGATCTTCGTGATCTCCGGGTGGTCGCGCAGGATCTTCGACACCTCGGTGAGGATCTTGTCGCTCTCGGGGAGGATCACGTCGCTCGCGGTCTTGAACTTCACCTGCTGCAGGATCTTGATCTCGCCGCCGACGATCGCCGCCGCGGGGCAGCCGTTCTTCTTCGGGTCGGCGTTCTTCGGGCCCGGCGCGTCGGGGCACGCGTCGTCCTCGTTCTTGATGCCGTCGCCGTCCTTGTCGGGCGGGCAGCCGTTGAACTCGGCGCGCGCGCTCGCCACGCCCTTCACGTCCGGGCAGGCGTCGACGTCGTCGGTGATGCCGTCGCCGTCGCGATCGGCCGGGCAGCCGTTCTTCTTGGGGTCGTCGCTCTTGACGCCCTTGACGTCGGGGCAGGCGTCGACGTCGTCGTAGATGCCGTCGCCGTCGCGATCGGGCGGGCAGCCGTTCAGCTTCGGATCGTCGCTCTTGATGCCCTTCAGGTCCGGGCAGGCGTCGACGTCGTCGTAGATGCCGTCGCCGTCGCGGTCGGGCGGGCAGCCGTTGGTCTTCGGATCGGAGGTCTTCACCCCCTTCACGTCGACGCACGCGTCCTTGGAGTCGACGATCCCGTCGCCGTCGCTGTCCTTCTCGGGCGGGCAGCCGTTGGTCTTCGGGTCGTCGGTCTTGAGCCCCTTCACGTCGGGGCACGCGTCGTCCTCGTCGTAGATGCCGTCACGGTCGCGATCGCTCGGCGGCGCCGCGGCCTTCATCGCCGGCGCCCACTCGAGCGACAGCAGCCCGCGCACCTGCGGCGTGCCGAACCCGCGCGACAGCCCCGGGCCCACCCCCGCGCCCACGCGGAAATCGCCGGCCGTGTAGTGCGCGCCCACGATGGCCTCGAACGGCGTCGACTGCTTGGTGAACGCCCCGCCGTTCTGGATGACCGTGCTCCCCCAGATCTCCGGGCCCACCACCAGCTTGCCGTCGAGCAGCCGCGCGCCCGCGCTCGCGCCGAACGTGAACGTCGTGCCGATCGGCGAGCCGTCGAACGTGTCCGACAGCGCGCGGTAGTCGATGCCGACGCGCGCCGCGTACACGAACACCCCGCCGAGCTCGCCCGCCGCCTGCACCCGCGGCGCCACGCGCACCTTGCCGTCGCTCGTGTACTTCGACTGCGAGCCGGTCGGGATCCAGGCCTGCACCCCGAACGCGATCTCGATCGGCGCGCGGTACTCGCCGTACAGCCGCACGTCCGCGCCCAGGCGCAGATCGCCGACCGTCGCCCCGCTCGGCGCGGGGAACGTCGTGCCGTTCACCGTGCCGGTGGTGCCGCTCTGGTAGGCCGCGATCGGCAGGTTGAACGCGAACCGCACCCGATCCCACAGGTTGAGCGCCGCGCCCACGTGCGCGAACAGCTGGTTGGACACCAGCGCCTGACGCTCGTCGCCGTTCTGATCGTAGATGACCAGCGGCTTGTAGCCCCAGTCGCCCACCACCCCGACCGACGGACGAACGTGACCGCGCAGGTCGAGCGTGTCCTGCGCGAACCACTCGCTCCCGCGCTCCGAGGGCTCGAACCGATCGAGCGCGAAGCCCGTGCTCGCCGCCTGCGCGCGAGTGGCCGTCGTGGCGACGAGCGCCAGCGGCGCTCCCATCGTGAGCGCGGCGAGGAGGC
>CAIXWQ010001237.1 GCA_903923175.1 uncultured delta proteobacterium
AGCAGCACATCCGCCGCGAGCGCGCGACGTCGAACATCTGCACCAATCACTCGCTGATGGCGCTCGCGATCACGATTCGCATGTGCCTGCTAGGCAAGACGGGCTTCGTCGAGCTCGGCAACCAGTGCTTGTCGCGCGCGGAGTACCTCAAGGGGCGGATCGCCGCGCTCGAGGGCTACGAGCTGCCGTACGCGGGGCCTACGTTCAACGAGTTCGTCGTCCGTCGCAAGCGCGGCGAGGCCGCCCCGCTCCTCGCGGCCCTGCACGCCAAGGGGATCCTCGGCGGCGTCGATCTCGGCCGGTTCTTCCCGCAGCTGAAGGATCGCTTCGCGGTCGCCGTCACCGAGCGGCACACGAAGGAAGATCTCGATCGGCTCGTCGACGCGCTCGCCGCGACCTGACACGACCCGAGAAGGCGCGACGCGCGGGCGCGCGGGGTGATTCGCCCCGCGGCGCGTGCGAAGCTCGAACGCGCATGCCCGACGAACGCGGCGAGGACCCCGCGGCCTTCGAGTGCGACGGCGTGGAGGTGCGCCGCCCTCCGTCGGCGCTCGCGCGGCTTTCGCAGTGGGTGGTGGGCGTCGCCGCCATCGCGAGCCTGGCCGAGGCCCTCGCCTGGCGCAGCGTGGTCGGCGCGCTCATCGGCGCGTCGCTGATCGCGTACGGCGTCATCGTGCGCGCGCGCCTCCGGGGGCGCGGCCCGGGGCGTCGCATGCACATCGACGCGAGCGCGCTGCGCGTCGGTCGGCGCACCTACGCGCGCACCGCGCTCGCCGACGCGTCGATCGTGCTCGACGACGACCTGGTGCCGATCCTGCGCCTCGAGATCGGGCGCAACGAGCGCCGCAGGGTCGAGCTCGGGATGCCGAACCTCGCGGCGGCGCGCGAGGCGCTCTCGACGCTCGGGTTCGACGCGACGCGCGTGGCCTCGCGCTTCGAGGTCCTCGCCACGCCGCGCGACGCGTGGGAGCTCGGCTGGCTGCGCTCGTTCGCCGTGCTCTTCGGCGTGCTGGTGGTGCTCGCCCTCACCAAGGCGCTGCTGCCGCGCGTGGGGCTCGGGCTCTCGCCGCGCTGGTTCGAAGGGCTCGCGCTCTTCGCGGCGAGCTCGGCGTGGCTCGCCGCGGTGGTGCCGCTGCTCGCGCGCCGCAAGCTCACCGTCGGCGCCGACGGCGTGCACGTGGCGTGGAAGGGCGGCGCGCGCTTCGCGTCGGCCGGGTCGATCCGCGACGCACGCGTGGTCGAAGAAGACGTCGCGATGGGCCTCCGGGCGGTGGTGCTGCGCCTCTACGTGCGCGACGCCGCCCCGCTCGACGTCCTGGTCGGCGTGCGCCCGCGCGGACTGTCGACGGCGCGGGCGCTGGCCCTGGCCGCGACCGCGCAGGAGCGGATCGAGCGCGTGCGCGCCGACGTGCCGACCGCCGAGCGCGCCGAAGCCCCCGCCGGCCTGCTGCGCCGCGGGGCGAGCTCGCTCGACGCGTGGCTCGCGTCGCTGCGCGGGCAGCTCCTTCGGCCGGACACCTTCCGCGAGGCCGTCGGGGAGCTCCAGAGACGCCTCTGGAGCGTCGCCGAGGACCCTCGGGGCGCCCCCGACGCGCGCGCCGCCGCCGCGGTGGCGCTGGCGGGCGCGCTGGACGAGGCGGGCAAGCAGCGCATCGCCGCCCTCGGCCCGTCGACGGCGATCCCGGCGCTGCGCGCGGCCTTCGAAGCGGTGGCGGAGGGGGACGAGCGCGCCCTGCGGAGCGCGATGGCGGCGCTGGAGTCGGAGGCGATCGACGCGGGCGAGCGCGAGACGCGTGAGGCGCGTGACGCGCGTGACGCGCGTGACGCGAGCGAGACGAGCGACGGCGACGAGGCCCCGCGTCGGCGCGCGTGATCAGCCGGCGACGCGCGCGCGCATCGCCTCGACCTCGGCGAAGAGCACCTCGAGCGAGGCCGGCTTGCTGAGCCGGTGGTCGTCGTCGAGCTCGATGAGGCGCACGTTGGGGCGCGTCTTGGCGAACGTGCGCGACAGGCCGACGGCGACCGTCTCGTCGTGCACGCCGTGCAGGATCACGGTCGGCACGCGCACGTCGGGCCAGCGCGGGCCGATGCCCTCGGCGCTCCCGTAGGCGGAGGTGAGCTCGCCATCGACCTCGACGGCGTCGTCGATGAAGCCGAAGTCGACGTTCAGCGTCCCGCCCTCCGCGAAGTCCTCGTACGGCGTCGTCCCCGCGTAGTTCCAGCGCTCCCAGGCGTCGCCGCCCATGCGCTCGCGCCAGCGCTCGACGAGGCGGAACGCGGGCGCGAGGAGCACGAGGCCCACGATGCGCGGATCGCGCTCGGCGGCGCGGGCCATCGTCAGCCCGCCGAGGCTCGAGCCGATCCCGAGCGCCCTCGCGCCTTCGGGGATCGCGCGCCTCACGACGTCGATCATCGCGGAGAGCCGGAGCTTCTCGCGATCGGGGACGCGCAGATCGAGCAGCTCGAGCGAGTGGCCGCGCGCGGCGAGCTCACGAGCGAGCGCCGTCCCCTTCGAGGAGCGGGGCCCGCTGGCGAAACCGTGGGCGTAGAGGAGCGTCGGCGCGAACCGATTCGAGGTCATGCGAGAAGATGTTGACTTGGGCACCGGTGCGAGTAAAAGGTCCACCTCACGTCGCGCGGCGGATAGCCCGTGGGGCGTGCAGTTCCGGGGGTGTAGCTCAGCTGGGAGAGCGCTAGAATCGCACTCTAGAGGCCAGGGGTTCGATCCCCCTCACCTCCACCGGAAGCAGTAGGGACGGCGGCACCGAGAAATCGAGGCCGCCGTCGTCGTTTTTGTCCGATGACACGGCGGCGAGGGAGGTGGCGGCGCCGCTAGCGTTGGCGATTCGGCCTCGTGAATCGCCAACGGGGCCGCCGCTCGAGTTGGCGACCGCCGCGGCCGCATGCGGGTCCACGGGGACGTTCACGTGCAGTTCGGGGACCGCGAGCCAGAGCGGGAGCAACGCAACCTCGCCCCCTTCGGAGAGCCCCTCCGCTTCACGTCGGTAGCGCTCGATCATGCTGCTCGTCTTGTGCCCCGTGCGCATTCGGATCGTCCCGTCGCCCTTCCCCTGCGCGAGTGCGATTGTGACGAACGTGCCGCGGAGGTCGTGAGTGCCGGCACGCATGCGCTCGTCGGTCCGCTCGTGAAGCTGGGGGCGGTCGACGCCGGCGCGCAGTAAGCAGGCGCGCAATTCGTCGGCCAGGCCGTCGAGCGGCACCGGCACGGCACCACCGAACACGTAGCGGGCGGTGGGGTTCAGGGCACGCCAGCGGATCAGCCCCTCGTGCACGCCCGGGTCGAGCGGCCAGTGACGACCCTTCGGCTGACGCCGACCAGCCTTCCTCCGGGTCTTGTGCTTGTCGAGGTGCACCCAGCCTCGCGCCAGATCGACGCTGCGCCATTCGAGTGCGCAAGCTTCCTCACGTCTCATCCCCTCGCGCGCCATGAAACCGAAAAGGAGTCGACGCGCGATCGGATTCTCGGTGCAGTGCGCGAGCGCCGCTTCCTCCTCGGGAAAGAGAAAATTCCGATCGCGCGAGTCGTCCCCCTTCGGCATGATTTCGCGCGTGATCGGATTGACGGCGATCAGTCCGAGCGGCGAGACGGAAAGCGAGAGCACACGCCGCATGTGCTGGGCGATCTGCTTCCGCGTCGATTTCGAGCGTCCCGCCGGAATCGACGCCAAGACGCGGCGAGCGTCATCGGCGG
>CAIXWQ010001238.1 GCA_903923175.1 uncultured delta proteobacterium
ACGGGTTGCCTCCGAAGCGCTTCTGCTCTTCCGCCAGGCACGCTGCCGCCGCTTTCCCTGAGCTCCACCCCCGGCTCGCTTCCGCGTTGTCGGCATACCCGGCATTCGCCCACTCTTTCGCCCAGACGAGCGAGAGCCCTTCGGCACGGATGTAGTCGTCTTCGATCATGAAGAGGTCGTGGCAGGTCCCGAGCTGGACGGTCTCGGCGTCCCGCCAACGAATCTGGCGCGGGTGGCCCATGACGGCGCTCTCCTGCACGACCTCGTGCACGACGTCGACCGACTTGCGGCAGGCAGCGCGCGGGTGCTTTCCCATCGCGAGCACCCGCGCCGCGATCGACGAGGTGCGATAGCGCTCGCCGAAGCCCGACTCGTTCGTGTGCGCCGCGTCGAAATTGCGGCGCCAGCGCCGCTGCACGTCGTTCAGACCGCCGGTGTCGCTCGCCGCGATCGCGCGCAGGCGTGCCTCGCTCGACGCGACGAAGGTCGCCGCCTCGCGAAATGCGACGCGGAAACAGGGGGAGCTCATCGTCTGCCCCTTGCAGACGTGGCGCGCGAAGGCGAGGTACTCTTTGGCCTCGGCGTCGTACGCAGTGCGGACCTCCGCCTTCTCGATCTCGATCTTCTCGTTGACGTACTCGACGCCCTTGCTGAGCGCATAGAAGCCCGCGCCCGCCAGGGCCGCCGCCGATAGGCCCGCGCCCGCTGCTGCGAGCGCCGACCCCTCGATGTGGACGGTCCCGAGGATGAGCACTGGCACCCCCTCCGCGGTGGACGCGGGGAAGATCGCGAGCGCGGTCGACCCCGCGAGCTCCGCCTCGGCTGCCGCGATGCCGGCCCCGCCGGCGACCCCGACCCCGCCGGCGACCTTGGTGCCGCCCGGCCTGTCCGCGCCGGGCGCGCCCCCGCAGAGCGTGAGTTTGGTCGCCGTGAAATCGTGTGTAGGCCCGTTCACGCGTCCGCTCTCAGTGAGGCTCTTCTCCTTGGTGGCGACCGTCCCCGAGACGGTCACGCAGGCGCCGTCCGCGAGCCGCAGGGCGACTTCGGAGAGGGCCTGGTCGGTGCCCGGCACGCTCGCTTGGAGCACGTATCGGAAGCTCGTGCTCGCGTCGTCGGCCGCGTCGGCAGGGGGACGGAGGGAGACCTTGAAGTACACCTCGCGCCCCTTGGTCACGCCGTAGTCCGAGACGGCTCCCGTCCAGCCGTCGATTGTCCCATGGGTCGCGGCGAGGAAGCTTTCGTCGAGACGGACCGACTCGCCCGCGATGATTGTCTGCTGGGCCGAGCTCGTGTCGTTGAACCTCTTGGCGACCCGCGCGAGCGCCAGGACGTGACCATTCTGGGACTGCTGCGGCGACCCCGTGGACGCCGCGGCCGGCTGGTCGCATGGCAGAAGCTCGTCGAAGACTCCGTAGAACTGCGCCGGGTGGACGTCGTCCGACTGAAGCGCTTCGTAGACCCTTCCCGATGCGATGACGCACGGGCTGGAGAGGATCCCCGGCGAGGCGATGCGCGCAAGCCCCTGTGCGGCCGGCGAGGACGGATTCATCACACGGAAGTCGGAGAAGCCGCTCTCGCCGAGCGCAACCTTGCGTCCCCCGACGTCGAGGAAGCGCTCGTCGCTGAGGTCGATCTGCGTGACGCGCAGTCGATGATCGGCGACCGGGAACTCGACGACGACTTCGAGGCAGTCGTCCCTCGTCCCGAGGAAGCCGCACTTGCTCAGCTTCTTCAGCTCCCCGCGCAGGTTGCGGAAGCGTCGCTCTCTCCGCTGCCAGAACTGCGCGAGCCCGGAGCGTGCCGGGGCGAGCCCTCCCGAGCCCGCGCGAAGCTCCCCGTCGGCCTTCTCGAGGGCGCGCGCAAGGTCGTGCGCCTCGGGCGAGAGCTCGAGCCGCGTGCAGGACGCGAGAACGAGGCACGACGCGAGGCCGCTCGCGAGCCGGGCGTGTCGAAGCGGGAATTCCAATCGGATCATGTGCATGGAGGTGCTCTCGGGACCGGTGGCGCGCTGATGCCACGTGGCCGACGTCGTAGTTCGCTCCGGCTCCCCGACTCTATGCCCCACGGTGCCTCGCGTGTACCAGCCGCGGCGGCACGCACAGCGCCCGCGACCGCCGTCAGGAGCTCGTCGGGGTCAGAGTGGCAGCCGTGGATGTCGCCGGCGAGGATGGATCGCGCCGTGGATCAGTCCAAAGACGCGCGGGGAAGCGTCGTCTGACCTGGCCTGGCGGCGCTACGATGTCCCCCTCAGCGCGACGCGGCCCCAGCCGCGCCTGCCGCGTCCGCCGGCCACGCTACCGGTGCGCCGCGAGGAACGATGCCACGAACTCGCGCTGTTCGTCGCTTTCGACCGCGCCCGAGACCGACCGCCGTACCCAGCGAATGCACTCGGAGCCCGAGAGGGGCGACACGCGTCCGATGAGGCAAGCGAGGAACAGCCCCGTACGACCGATCCCCGCCAGGCAGTGCACAAGGACCCCTTCGCCTGCACGTAGGTGAGCGAGCGCCATGTCGATGGCGGCCCCGACCTCGTCGAATCGATCTGGCGTGCCGAAGTCAGGGATCGGGAATAGTGCGCAGTCGAAGCCGCGCGCGAGGTACTCCGCGCGGAGGTCCCGGCCGGTGACGCGGAGCGCTTCGTCGGCGCTCGTCAGCCACACGATGGACCGCACGCCGGCGGTTGCGGCCTCGTCGAGGAGATCGCCCCCTTTTCGGCGCTGAAGGGCATCGCGCTCCGGAAGAGCGCGCCAGGGAAGACTTCGGCGGGGGGAGGCAGCGGGATCGGCGTGATGCGTCGGAAGTTCATCGCGTGGCTCCGCTGGCGCATAGGACGCAGCGGCGTCGCCGGTCTGACGGTCGGAAGCCGACGTCAGGACGCGGCGACGTGGATCGCGGTCTGGCCACGAGGTCCGACGACTGAACCGCGACGGGCACGCACGTAGACTCGTTGACCCCGCGCGTTCGGAGATACACTCGTCTTCGGTGGACCTCTCGCTCGCCCTGCCGCTGTTGCGGAGCCTCGGGCTCGCGGAACTTCTCTCCTCGCTTGAGCGGGAGTGCGAGGTGGCGGGCGGGGTGGCACTCGACACGCGCGAACACCTGGCGGACGTCGGCGTGCCGCGAGCCATGCGCGCGCCCCTCTTGCTGGGGCTCGCCGACCTCGGCGACGCAGGCGCTCACCGTCGTGAGCTCGCAGAGCGCATCCCGTTGCTCCAGTCGCACCTTGGCGCCACGCTACGCCTCGCGCTAGACGCGACGTCCCCCTCGGAGCGCCTCTCGCAGTCGCTGTTCGCCTTCGCGGCGGTTCTTCG
>CAIXWQ010001239.1 GCA_903923175.1 uncultured delta proteobacterium
GCGCACGAGCGCCTCGATGTTCCCGCCGCGCACGTAGCCTGGCGCCGCGGAGCGACGCGTCGCCGACCGCGCGCCTGCGCCGGGCCCGCCGCCGCTCGCGGGGCGCGCTTGCAGGCCTGTGCGGACCTCGGCAGCCTCGGAGCATGCCCGTCCTCGTCGAGCGCGATGGCCCCGTCACGGTCGTGACCCTCTCGCGCCCCGAGGCGCGCAACGCCGTCGATCGGCCGCACGCCGACGCGCTCGCCGACGCCTTCCGCGCGTTCGACGCCGACGCGGAGGCGCGCGTCGCGATCCTCTGGGGCGCCGGCGGGAACTTCTGCGCCGGGGCCGACCTCAAGGCGATGGGGAGCGACCGCGGCAACCGTGTCGCCGAGGACGGCGATGGGCCGATGGGGCCGACGCGGCTGCAGCTCACGAAGCCGGTCATCGCCGCCATCGCGGGCTTCGCCGTGGCCGGCGGGATCGAGCTCGCCTGCTGGTGCGATCTGCGCGTCGTCGAGCGGGGCGCGACGCTCGGCGTCTTCTGTCGGCGCTGGGGCGTGCCGCTCATCGACGGCGGCACCGTGCGCCTGCCGCGGCTGATCGGGCTGTCTCGCGCGCTCGATCTCATCCTGACTGGTCGCGCGATCGACGCCGACGAGGCGCTGCAGCTCGGCCTCGCGAACCGCGTCGTCGACGCCGGGCAGGCGCTCCCCGCGGCCAAGGAGCTCGCGCACGCGCTGGCGCGGCTGCCGCAGGCCTGCCTGCGCAACGACCGCGCGAGCGCCTACGAGCAGGCCGGCCTCGGGCTCGAAGCGGCGATGACCAACGAGCTCTCGCACGGGATGCGCTCGCTCTCGAGCCCCGAGCTGTTCGACGCCCTCGCCCGCTTCCTCGGCGGCGAGGGGCGGCACGGCAAGGGCGTGTAGGCGGTCGACGGCAGCTACTTCTTCGCGGCCGACGCCGACGCCGAGACCGACGCGACCGGCGCCCCGGCCGGCGGCAGGCGCGCGAAGAACGCCACCGGGGCCTTCGCGTTGTCGAGCTCCACGACGCGCAGCACCACCCGCTTGTCGTCGGTGAAGCGCACGCGCTTGCGCCCCTCCTTCGTCCTCAAGACGAGCTCGTCGCCGGCGTCGCCGGCCTCGGCGGTGTAGGCCACGCGCGACTGATCGCCGGCGAGCTTGGTCACGAGCTCGGTCGGGGTGATGAACAGCGTCGCCTTGCTCGCCTCGCTCAGCAGCTCCCCCTGCGCGACGCCGGGGAGCCCCGTCCAGAACGCCTTGGTCGACGGGTCGGAGAGATCGAACCCCGAGAATTTGTAGGTGCCGATGAGCGCGATCTTCGGATCGACCGCGGGGGCCGACGCGCTGGGCGCCGCGGACGGAGCCGCGCGCTTGGCGGCGCCACGATCGATCAGCGCGAGGGCAGGCTCATCGGCCGGGTGGCCGCTGGGGCTCGGCAGAGCGCCGCTGCCCACGGGCGGAGCGCCGCCGCCTGCGGGCGGATCGCCCTTGCCGCACGCGGGAAGCGCGAGGCAGGCCAGCAGCAGCGGCAGCAGCGAGCGCGACGTCGACGTGAGCGCGGCGAGCGAAGGGCGCGACATGGGCACGACATAGCAGGGCCTCACGCGGCGGCCCGCGAAAACTGCGCCGGCGCAGGCGCCGCGGGCGGGCGCGCACGACGCAGCGGCAAAGTGCGCCGGGGCGACGCCGCGGGTGTAGCCTCCTGCGCATGGCGAGC
>CAIXWQ010001240.1 GCA_903923175.1 uncultured delta proteobacterium
GAGAACGTCCCTTGGTACATCACGCCGTGGCGCTTCCAGTGGGGCCTCAACCAGGTCTGGAACTCGATCCCCTGATCGCAGGGTGACGCAGGTGTGGGCGCGCGCGAAGGTGCGCGCGCCGCGCTGCTCGCAGGTCGCTGAGGCCGGCCGCTCTCTGCCAGTCTCCCGCGGAGCGACGCGACAATCGCTCGAGCTCTTCGCGCAACCTGCCGACGGTCACGGTCTCCGCAGGCTGCGCTTCAGCAGCCTGCTACGCGCAGGTCGGCTTGCCGCCGCAGATCCAGCGCCCCTTCGCCTGCGCACGGACCTCCCGCGCGGCCGCGCCGTTCCAGAGCTCGACCAGCGGCGACTGCAGGACGTTGCCGACCACGGGGCGCAGAAAATCCTCGATGGCGACGTCGCCGTTGGGGAACACGCAGGCCCGCTCCCAGGCGCCGCGACAGGGGTGGATCTCGGTCCGGTTCGCGAAGGCGTCGGCCTCCAGGAAGGCGCGCGCACGGTCGTCGAGCGCGCAGCGCCACGCGGGCTCCGGCGAGGTGTGCTCGACCGCGACGAGCCCGAGCGCCCGCGCGCGCGCGAGCGCCGCCGCGATCGCCGTGGCGACCTCGGGCGCGCGGACGTCGACCATCTCCGTCGCGGCGAAGGGCGTCGCCGCCACCGGCTCCTCGAGCTTGATCCAGTCGACGCCGAGCGCGCGCGCGAGCTCCGCGAAGGCGACGAGCTCGACGAGGTTGCTCTTCAGCACGACCAGCGAGAGCCCTATGCGCAGGGCGCGCAGTTCGCGCGGATCACGGGCGTCACGCGGGGCGGCCGCGTCTCGCACCGTGACCGCGTCGCGCACGTTCGCGCAGATCGCCTGGAAATCGCCGCCGATCCGGACGCGGTCGTTCGTGACCGCCGTGGCGCCGTCGAGCGAGACGAAGAGCGACGTCACCCCGGCCTCCACGAGCCGCTCGGTGGTCGCCCGGCGCAGCAGCTTGCCGTTGGTGAGCAGGTGCACGTCGGTCGGGAGCCCCGCGCGGGCCTTGCGGATGGCCGCGAGCACGTCCCAGAGCCTCGGCGCGGTGAGCGACTCGCCGCCGTGCACGAAGCCGAACCACGACGCGTGGGCGAGATCGTCGCGCAGCCGGTCGAGCACCGCGGGGCTCATCGTGCGCGCGGTCCCGGCCGCCGTCTTCGCGGGCGCGAGCGTCAGGCAGTGCGCGCAGCGGAGGTTGCAGCGCTCGGTGAGCGCGAAGTCGAGGCGCGTAGGGCGGCCGGCGACCTCGAGCCGCCCCGCGCCGAAATCGCGGTCGCGCAGCACCGGGAGCGACGCCGCCGAGGAGGCGCGACGCGCGCGCTGCGCGCCGGAGGGGACGCGCCGCGCGAGGACCCCCGCGTTGGCGCCGAGCGTGAGCGTCTGCCCGCGCGCCTGCACGTCGCCGGTCTGCGCGAGCAGATCGAGCCCCGCGCGCTCGTCGTCCTCGAGGTCGAGCTCGAGCGGCTCGTCCGACGCGTTGAGGGCGACGTCGATCACGTCGCCGTCGGCGCGGCGCCGGAAGACGAGCAGCGGCCCCTCGGCGTAGAGGAGCTCCATCGGCCCGCGCGCGAGCGCCGGCTCTCGCTTGCGCAGCTCGAGCAGCCGCGCGACCAGCGCGCGCAGCGGCGAAGGGGCCGCGTTCCAGGCGGCGCGCGGCATCGGCATCCGATCGCCCCAGGCGTGCTCCGGCTCGAGCACCGGGTCCGCGGAGGCGAGCCCGAGCTCTTCGCCGTAGAGCAGCGCCGGGATCCCGGGCGAGGCGAGCAGCAGCAACATCCCGAGCGGGGCGCGGCGCGCGTCGCCGTACAGCCGCGCGATCGACGCGAAGCGCGGGTGGTCGTGGGTGGAGAGGAAGCGCACGGCGTCGGCGTCGGCCGAGCCCCGCAGCACCTCGGCGCGCCGCAGCCCCTCGGCGAACGCAGCGGCGTCGATCGCGCGCTTGGCGACGAACTCGGTCGCGAGGGCGTGGAAGGCGAAGTCGGTCGCGAGGTCGACCGCCCCCTCGGCGCGCCATCGCCACGCGTGCGGCGGCACCACCTCGCCGAGCACGATCGCGCGCGGATTCAGGGCCCGCAGGCGCGCGCGCACCTCGGCAGCGAGCGGGAGCGGCACGTCGGCGACCGCGTCGAAGCGGAAGCCGTCGACGCCGAGGCGCGCGAGCCGGTCGACCGTCGCGAGGGCGAGGGCGCGCACCTCGGGGTGATCCAGGTCGAGCAGCGGCGCGTCGTCGCGACGGCCGTAGCAGCGCAGCGCCCCGCCTTCGCCCGCGGCGCGCCACTGGAACCAGCCGGCGTAGCGCGAGGCTCGCCCGTGCAGGCGGACGTCTTCGAACGGCGCGAAGCCGCGCCCGACGTGGACGAAGGAGAAGTCGAGGAGCAGCCGCATCCCGCGCGCGTGGGTCGCCTCGAGGAGGCGGACGAAGGCCTCCTCGCCGCCGAGGGCGGGATCGACCCGCAGCGGATCGACGAGGTCGTAGCGATGGCAGCTCGCAGCGAGCTGGATGGGCGTGAGGTAGAGCGTGTCGACGCCGAGCGCGCGCAGCTCGTCGAGCGCGACGCGCACGCCGTCGAGGTTGCCGCCGGCCGGCGCGTCGCGGCCGGGATCGACGCCCCACGCGCCGTCGTCGGGCTCGCGACGGAAGCGATCGACGAAGACGGTGTAGATCGCGCCGAGGTCGGCGGC
>CAIXWQ010001241.1 GCA_903923175.1 uncultured delta proteobacterium
GACCACGGTCTTCCTCGCCGCGTCCTCGGAGGACATCCCGCGTACGCTCTCGCAGTACGCCTCGCACCTGCGCGTGCTCGGCGAGAAGGTGATCATCCTGACGGTCGCGACGGAGCACGTCCCGGTGGTGGAGGGGCTGGCGCGCGTGCAGGTCACCGTGCTCGACGAGCGGGCCGGCATCTACCGCGTGGTCGGCCACTTCGGCTACATGGAGACCCCCGACGTCCCCGAGCTGCTCGCGCGCGCGCAGCGCCGCCACGAGCTCCCGATCGTGCTCGACGAGCTGAGTTACGTCGTCGCGCGCGAGACGCTCCTCGCGACCGACGCCGGCAAGATGCGCGGCATCCCCGAGGCGGTGTTCAGCTTCATGCTGCGCAACGCGCGCAGCGCCTCGGAGTACTTCTGCCTGCCCTCGGACCGCGTCGTCGAGCTCGGCAAGCAGATCGATCTGTAGGAGCTCCGGCGGGCGAAGCTCAGTTCAGCTCGTGCTTCGCCTTGGGGCGCCCGGCGTCGCTGCGGCGATCCTCGAGGAACGTCGAGGTGATCTCGAACTCGAGCGTGGCGACGAGCTCGTCGACGATCTCGGTGGCGATCCCGACCATCCGCTCGACGTTGCGCTGGTAGACGAAGATGCGCGCGCACGGCGGGCCGGGGCGCTCGGGGGTCGAGAGGCCGTCGAGCAGCATCGGCGCGCGCGGATCGACGCCGTCGGCGACGACCTCGAGGCCGGGGAGCGGCGTCACGTAGACGTCGGCCACCTCGACGAAGCGGCGTAGCGCGGGATCGAGCGCCTTGAGCGCGGCGCGCACCGACTGCTCGAAGCTCGCCGACGACATCGCCCCCTCGCGCGGCGGCGCGAGCTCGTCGAGCCTGCGCACCGTGAGGAACGACGCGGCCGCGAGCAGGTGCTCGCCGCGCGCCTCGCGGATCAGCGCGCGGTAGTAGTGCGGGTCGGGGTTCTCGCCGTCGCGCTCGATGGCGCGCTCGATCCAGGGTGAGGCCCCCTCGACGTCGGCGACCTCGAACTTCGCGCGCCCGATGAGGAAGTCGTAGCGCGGGCTCTCGAACGGGCCGTCGGGGAGGGCGGCCACCGCGCGCTTCGCCCCCGCCTCGTCGTGCTTCGCGAGCAGCGCGTCGATCTTGATGAGCATCGCGTCTGCGAGCTCCTCGTCGTTCTCCGCCCAGGAGATCGCCTCGTCGCACTGGTCGATCGCCTCGTCGAGCTCGCCGAGCGGGTGCACGAGCACCTCGGCCAGGTTGAGCATCGCGTCGAAGTAGCCCTCGTCGAGCGCGAGCGCGCTCTTGTAGTGCTCGACGGCCGCCTCCGCCTCGCCCTCGAGGGCCGCGACGAAGCCGAGGAGGTTGTGCACCTCCGGCGCGTTCGGGTCGATCTCGAGCGCCTGACGCGCGGACGCCTCGGCCCCGCGGACGTCGCCCTGTTGGGCGAGGTCCCAGCCGCGATCGAGGTGCGCCGTGAGTTGGTCCATGACGCGCCTTACCTAGCACGAGTCGCCGCGTACGGGTGCGAGGGCGACGGGTTGCGGTAGAGTCTGCCCCGATGACGGCACAGCGCCCCCAGGGGTCGAGCTCGAGCCCCAATTCGAGCGACGCGTCGAGCCCCAGCGCCTTCGACGAGTCCTTCGAAGTCGCGATCGTCGGCGGGGGGCCGGGCGGCTCCACGACCGCCGCGCGGCTCCGCCAGCGGGGGCGCTCGGTCGTCGTGCTGGAGCGAGAGCGCTTTCCGCGCTTCCACATCGGCGAGTCGCTGCTCCCTTCGAGCGCGCCCATCCTCCGGGCCATCGGGCTCGAGGAGGAGCTCGACGCGCGCTTCGTCCGGAAATACGGGGCGCGCTTCCTCGACGACGAGCTGGGGCCGGACGGCGGCGACGAGTCGACGGCGCGCTATCTCTTCGAGGAGGCCTTCCCGCCGGCCACCCCCTACGCCTGGCAGGTGCCGCGCGCGGAGTTCGACGAGCTCCTGCTGGGGCGCGCCCGCGCGCTCGGCGCGGACGTGCGCGAGGGGTGGCGCGTGACCGGGCCGATCCTCGAAGGGGGCGTGGTGGTCGGCGTCGAGGTGGTCGATCGCGAGGGGGCGCGGCGCACGATCGGCGCGAAGGTCGTCGTCGACGCCACCGGCCGCGAGGGGCTGCTCACCCGCGCCTCGGCGAAGCGCGCGCGCACGCGCATCCCGGGGCTCGACAAGACCGCCATCTTCACCCACGTCGAAGGGGGCGCGCGCCACGCGGGGCGCGACGCCGGCCAGATCGAGCTCACCATCCTCGCCGGCCGCGACGAGGCGGGGTGCGTCCCGGGCTGGGCGTGGCTCATCCCGTTCAAGGACGGCCGGGCCAGCGTCGGCTTCGTGCTCTCGTCGGAGGTCGTCCGCGGGCGCGCCGCCGACGCGCCTTCGCTCGCGAGCGACCTCGGTCCGGCGCGCGCGAAGGACGAGGGCGGGGCGCGGCTCGAGGCGCTCTTCGAGCAGGAGGTCGCGCGCTCGCCGTGGATGTCGCGCCTGCTCGCCGGCTCGCGGCGCTGCGGACCGGTGCGCGCGGCGGCCGACTACAGCTTCCGCGTCGATCGCCTCGCGGGGGCCGGCTGGCTCGCGGTCGGTGACGCGGCCGGCTTCCTCGACCCGCTCTTCTCGACCGGCGCGCACCTCGCGATGGGCGGCGCCGAGCGCGCCTCCGCGGCCATCGACGTAGCGCTCCTCGCGGGGGACGTGAGCGAGGCCGCGTTCGCCGGCTTCGAGCGGACGATGCGCACCGCGGTGGAGCTGTTCCTCGGCGCGGTGCAGTCGTTCTACCGCGGCGACCTGCGGCAGCTGCTCTTCTCGCGCGATCAGCGGACCATCCTCCGCAAGCTCGTGACCTCGATGCTCGCCGGCGACGTGTTCCACGAGCAGGACGACCCGGCGCGCTGGATCGGCTTCTTTCGAGAGCGCTTCCCCGCGACGGTGGGTTGAGGTCAGCTCATGTCGATTTCGCGCGGGCCTGCACATTCTGCTAGTACTGATCGCTGAATGGCGCGTGGCCTGCAGAGCCTGACGCAGGGAGCGAAGGTCGCGATCTTCGTGATCGTCCTGGTCGCCGCGGGCGTCTTCGCGTTCCGCATGGTCACCAAGACCGCGAACGCGGGCGGCAGCTACACCGTCTACACGCACCTGAAGGACGCGACCGGCCTCGTGCCGAAGTCGCGCATCAAGATCGCGGGCATCGGCATCGGCTACATCGAGTCGATCACGCTCGACGGCGCCGAGGCGCGCGTCGCGCTGAAGGTCGACAAGGGGGTCGTCCTCCACGACAACGCCACCGCCGCCAAGCGCATGAGCAGCCTCCTCGGCGAGCAGGTGCTCGTGATCTCGCCGGGCACGCCCGAGTTCACGCCGATCCCAGACCAGGGCTGGATCAAGAACGTCGCGGAGGGGGCCTCCACCGACAAGATCATGGAGGACCTGGCGGAGATCGCCGAGAACGTGAAGAAGGTCTCCAAGCAAGCCGCGGGTGCGTTCGGCACCGACGAAGGCGGCAAGCAGATGAAGGACATCCTCAAGAACCTCGCGGAGGTGTCCAAGGAGATCAACGAGACCGTCAAGGACAACCGCAAGAGCGTCACCGAGACGATCAAGAACATCGAGAACATCACGATGAAAGGCGCGCCGCGGGTCGACGCGATCCTCGCGAACGTCCAGTCGGTGACCGGCGACTTCAAGGATCTGCTCGAGGCCGATCGCACCAAGATCAACCCGAAGGCCGACACCGGCATCAAGGCGATGCGCGAGACGGTCGATCACGTGCGCGACGCGTCGGTGAAGCTCGAGTCGACGCTCAAGCACGCCGACAACGTCATCGCGCGCATCGACGCCGGCGAGGGGACGCTCGGGCGGCTCACGACCGACAAGACGCTCATCACCGACGTCGAGGGGATCGCCAGCGACATCCACGACTTCACGAGCGGCATCGGCCGCACGCAGATCATCGTCGGCCTGCGCGGCGAGTACTTCATCAAGTCGAACGGCGTGAAGTCGACCGTCGAGATCCGCCTCCAGCCGCGCGAGGACAAGTACTACCTCGTCGAGGTCGTCAACGATCCCCGCGGCAAGACCACGATCACCCAGGTCGACGTCAACTCGACCAACCCGAACAACGTCCCCTTCTACCGCGAGACGCGCACCGAGACGACGAACGGCTTCCGCTTCACGTTCATGTTCGCGCGCCGCCTCGGCCCGGCGACGTTCCTGTTCGGCATCCGCGAGTCGTCGGGCGGCGTCGGCATGAACCTCCACGCGTTCGACGATCGCCTCGAGCTGCAGAGCGACCTGTTCGGCTTCGGCGAGAACGTCCGGCCCCGCTGGCGCGAGCGCTTCCAGTACGAATTCGTGAAGCGCATCTGGGTGGTCGCGGGCGTCGACGACCTGCTCAACAGCGACCGCACCGACTACTTCGTCGGCGCGCAGCTGCGCTTCAGCGACGAGGATCTCAAGGCGATCCTCCCGTTCGCGTCGATCCGGCCGTAGGGCCGTGCGCCCAACTGGCATGGCACGATTCCTTCGGGCTCCGTGGGCGCCCGGCCCTACACCGTTCACACAGGGGGGCTCCGCAAGGCTGCGCCCCCGGACCCCGGCTGCGAGAGATCGTGCGCGCGAGCGTATCGACCGCGCGCGTCAGTGCGCGGTCACGAACGCGATCGCCTCGCGCATGATCTGATCGATGTCGGCGCTGTAGTAGTGCCCCGCCTTGGGCATGAGCCAGAGCTTGACCGGGAAGCCCTCCTTCTCGAGCGCGGCCGCGGTGCGCTTCTCTCCCGCGGCCTGCCCGGAGAGCTCGCCCGCGATCAGCGCCACCGCGCGCACCTGCGAGGCGCGCAGCGCCTTGGCCGAGAGCGACACGTCGGCCTCGTTGAGGATCAGGTAAGGCCAGCGGCCGGGGTGCTTGGCGGCGATCGTCGGCGCCGCGTAGGCGCCCTTCGAGAAGCCCGTGAGGATCGCCCCTTCGCGCTGGAATTCGCCGGGATTGCGCGCGTCGACGTCGGCTATCGCGAGCTCGAGATCGCGGTCCATGCCGTCGGCGTCGAGCGTCCAGGTCGGCGCGTTGTACTGGCCCGCGCCGCAGCGCGCGTTGCCGGTCGGGCAGACGAGGAACCCGCTCTCGGATGCGGCCTGCACCCAGTAGCCGCACGCGTACCCCGGCGGGTTGCAGATGCCGTGGAGGTTCGCGAGCAGGCGCTGCGGCTTCGCGCGAGAGGTGGGGGCGACGTAGAAGACCGTCCGCGCGCCGCCGTCGGTGCCCGGCCACGGGACTTCGAAAGGCCCTGGCTCGCGCGGTCCGAGCGCGGCGAGCTGGCCCGCGTCGGCGTCGGCGTTGGCGCTCTCGCCGCTCTCCGCGTCCGGCCTGTCTGGCGTGTCTGGCGTGAGAGTCGCGTCGCGCGTCGCGGCCGGGGTGGTCGCGTCTGCGGCGTCGGTGCGCGCGGCCTGCGCCGGCGGACGGCACGCGCCCGCGCCTGCGAGGAGGAGCGGTGGCAGCAGCAGCGACGGCAGCGCGTGACGCACTCGGCTCATCCTCCGCTCGCGATCATGGGACCTTCGACGCGCACCGCCCGCGCTCCTTGGCGCCCGTCGCGCTCGTCGCGCTCGTCGGACCATGATCGCAGAGTCAGGCCCGTCGTGCGGGTCGCGGCAGCTCGGCCGCGCGCCGACGCGGAGCTGCTGCGATCGCGGCGCGGGCGATCGTGAGCGGCGAGCGCGCCGCGTTGGCGCTATGCTGTCGGGAACGCATGCGGATCGCCGGTATGCCCATCTGGGCGCTCGTCGTGTTGGCCTGCGCGATCGCGCCTTTCGTGCTGCGTGCGTGGGTCGAGACCGAGCAGCGCCGCAACAAGCGCCGCACCGCGACGCTGCTCGGCGCGCTCGGCCTCCGCGCCGCCGATGTAGGCGCCTCGCCGCGCCGCCGCGCGCGCGAAGCGGGCTCACCGCTTGCAGCATCTACCCAGCGCTCCCCTTCCGAGAGCACGGTGACTTCCGACGACGGCGACCGCTCCGCGTGACCAAGCTCGCGGCGCGTGGTCCGTCTCACGAGCTACCAGACGCAGTCGAGAGCGAGGAAACCGCACCATGGCACGCCTCTTCGGGTTGATCGGCAACCGCGCAGACCTCGCCGGTCGGGTCCTCGAGCTCGAGCGCGCGACGCTCGCCGTTCCGCGTGACGCGCTCGGCGACGCGCCCGTCTCCTGGGGCATGGGCTTCTACCAGGGCGGTGAGGTCCTGATCCGGCGCCGGCCCAATGACGATCGTCGGGAGCTCGACGTCACGGCGTTGGCGAAGGATCTCCGCTCCGACCTCATCCTCGGCCACGTGCGCTCGGCGACGGTCGGCACGGTGCGCACCGAGAACACCCACCCCTTCCGCTATCGCGAGTGGCTCTTCGCCCACACCGGCTCGGTCGAGAAGTACGCGGCCATCCGCCAGCGCTTGCTCGAGTCGATCCCCGAGTTCATCCGCAAGAACGTGCGGGGGGACACCGACAGCGAGATCCTGTTCCACGTCGTGCTCTCGTTCCTCCACGACGCGGGGCGGCTCGCCGACGGCGCGCAGGCCGACGCCCGCACCGTGATGAACGCGCTCTCTCAGGCGTCGTCCCTGGTCGATCACCTGGTCGAGTCCGAGGGGGGCGAGCCCGGCTTCCGCATGAACGCGATGATCACGAACGGCGAGATCCTCGTGGCGCTGCACCGCCAGGCCGATGCCGACGAGACCTCCGCCATGAAGATGCGCGTCATCCACGGGCGCGCCGACCTCGACCTGCTGGTGGCCGACGACGCGCTCCGGCGCGTGCGGCTGACCGACCCGGGCGCGCTGCGCTTCACCCTGCTCGCGTCCGATTTCGGGCCCAGCCAGGTCGTCCGGCCGACCCGGGGCTCGATTCCGCCGCCGGGGGCGTGGACCGCGCTCCCCCCTCGTGCGATCGTCGCTGCGACGCGCGATGCGCCCCCGATCGTCGAGACCCTCTGAGAGCCTTCGAACCGCGGCCTGCGCGCTCGCCTGCGCGCTGAGCGTCGCGGCGTGCGGTGGTGGTCGCTTGCGGACGCGCGAGGCCCCGCCGGGCGAGGACGCCGGGCCCGTGGTGCCGACCGATCCGACGAGCGCCGTCCCCCGCGCCGCCGACGTCGCCATGCCGGGCGACACCACCGCGACGCTGCGCGCCCCCGTCCCCGACGAGGTCGCGCTCGCGCTGGTGGAGCGGCTGTTCCGCACGTTCCACGCGCGCACGGCCACCATGCTCGAGCCCGACCTCGACGACTACATCGTCGACCTCTCGCCCGAGGGGGGCGTCGGCGGGCGTCAGCGCCCGAGCTGGGTCTGGGAGCTGCAGAACCGCGTGCGCGCCGCGGCCTTCGACGCGCTCGACATCGACCAGATGTACCGGCCGGGCGAGGTCGAGATCTACGGCACCGAGGATCTGGGGCTCCCCGGTCGCCCGAGCCGCCCGAGCGCGATGGGGAACGACGAGGTGCTCGTGCGCATCCCGATCGCGACCACCCGCGTCGGCGCCGACGTGCTCTTCGGCGAGGAGATCCTGCTCCTGCTGAGGCGCGACGGAGGCCGCTACAAGATCCGCGGCTACGGCGAGCGCTTCCAGCGCTGAGAGATTGCGAGACAATCTCTCCGGTGGGGTGGGCCCCCGACGAATCGCATTCGGCGGGGCGGTGCCGACCGCCCCGATGGGCAGTGAAGAGCCTGTGAGGCATTGCCTCACGGACTCTGAGCGCGCGTCGTCCGCGCCTGGCGTCGTCGCAGCAGGAGCGCGAGCGCGCCGAGGCCCAGCGCGCCGACGAAGGTCTCCTCCCGCCGCGTGGCGATCGCGCAGCCTCCGCCGCCGCCGCCGGGCGCGGGCGGGACGCAGGCGCGCGTCGTGTCGTCGCACACGGTGCCGGGCGCGCAGTCGTCCGACGTGGCGCAGCTCGTCTTGCAGGCGCCGAACGCGGGATCGCAGGCGAACGGCGCGCACTCGAAGGCGACCGGCGCGTCGCTGGCGCACGGCACGCCGGCCGCGCTGCAGTACGCCGCGCCGACGCCGCTCGTCGCCGAGGTGCATCGGTTTCGGGCGCACAGCGTCCCGGGGCCGGCGCCGACGCACGTGTCGCCGCCGCTGCAGGTGCCGAGGCACTGCGAGGCGCGGCCGCACTCCTGCCGCAGGTCGACGCCGTAGGGCTCGCTGGTGCACGTGCCAGGCGAGGCGAGCAGCGCGCACGAGTGGCAGGGCTGATCGCAGCGCGAGTCGCAGCACACGCCGTCGACGCAGAAGCCGCTGGCGCACTCGGAGGCGAGCGAGCAGCGCTGGAACGTCCCCGAGACGGTGGGCGTCGCGCTCGGCGCAGGCCAGCCCGGAGGGGGCGCGCCGTCGTTCGCCGGGGCTTCGGGGAGGACGTCGGCGCCGGCGTCCGCGTCGGCTCCGGCTTCGGCCCCCGCATCGGCTCCGGCGTCGGTCACGGCGCACGCGCCCGCGACGCACGCGCCCGACAGGCACGAGCCGTCGCCGTCGCACACGCCGCCGTCGGCGATCTTCGGCACGCACCGGCTGCTCGTGCAGTAGGCGGCGGCGGCGCAGTCGGCGTCGGTCGCGCACGCGGCCTTGCAGTTCGTCGCGCCGCACGCGTACGGCGCGCACGCGAGCTTCGTGAGCGTCGGGCAGGTCCCCGCGCCGTCGCAGCGCGCTTCGCCGAGCACGAGTCCGCCGCTGCATCGTGCGGCCGAGCAGACCACCGAGCA
>CAIXWQ010001242.1 GCA_903923175.1 uncultured delta proteobacterium
GGCCCGCGGGCGGACGGAGGCTCGGCCGCGGACGGGGGCGCGTGCTCGGCCTGCGGGCGCGCCGGCGCGAGCCTCGCGTTCGAGCCCCCTTCGAGCGCGCGCAGCGCCGCCCGCAGCTCGCGCGCCGACTGATAGCGCGCCGCCGGGCTCTTCTGCAGCGCGCGGAGGATGACCGCCTCGAGCTCGGGATCGACCGCGGGGTCGAGCCGCGAGGGGGGCGTGGGCGCGTCCTGCACGTGCGCCATCATCACCGACACGGCGCTGGGGCCGTCGAACGGCAGCTTCCCGGTCGCCATCTCGTACAGCAGCACGCCGCACGCGTAGACGTCGGCGCGCGCGTCGACGATCAGCCCGCGCGCCTGCTCGGGGCTCATGTACTCGGGCGTGCCCCACAGGATGTCGCCGCCGGTGATGCGCGCGCGCGGCGGGCCCTCGGTCTCCTGGTCCATCGCGATGCCGAAGTCGCACACCTTCACCGTCTCGACGCTCCGCCCGTCGTCGTCGTGCGCGGTGCAGACCACCACGTTCTCGGGCTTCACGTCGCGGTGGACGATCCCCTTCGCATGCGCAGCGGCGAGCCCCGCGCAGATCTGCGAGGCGATCTCGATCACGCGCTCGCGCGCGAGCCGCTGGCGGTGCATCACCGTGCGCAGCTCCTCGCCCTCGAGCAGCTCCATCGCGATGTAGAGCAGGCTGCCGGGGTCCTCGCCGTAGTCGAGCACGCGCAGCAGGTTCGGGTGATCGAGGCGGCTCGCGGCGAGCGCCTCGCGGTGGAAGCGCCGCGCGAAGCTCGGGTCGGCGAGGAACGACCGGCGCAGCACCTTGATGGCGATCGGCTTCTCGAGCGCGCGGTGATGCGCGCGGTACACGCGCCCCATCGCGCCGCTCGCGAGCACCGACTCGATCTCGTACTTGCCGCCGAGCAGCCGCCCGACCAGCGGATCGTCGGTCGCGCCCGCGCTCCCGGGCGGCAGCGAGTCGCCCTGCGCCGGCGCGGTGGTGTGGCGTCGCGAGGGGGCCTCCGCGGACTCGTCGCCGAGGAACGCGCGCAGCTCTTCGTTCACCAGGAACGCGCGCAGCTGCTCGGCGTGGGCCTCGTCGAACGGCCGCACGCGCAGCGGCCAGAGCCCCGATCGGGCGGGGCCGATCGGCTCGGCGATCAGCAGCAACGGCCGGCTCAGGCCGCGCGCATGCAGCTCGAGCACGTGCGCGCCGTCGTCGGCGGGGGCGGGCTCCACCGGCAGCAGCTTCGTGGCGGCCACGAGCGAGCCCGACACGACGTCGATGGCCTCGTCGACGCCGTGCAGCCGCGCGACCAGCACCGGGAGGAGCTCGTCCATCTCGTGGGGAGCAGCGTATCAGAAGCGATCCACCCGACGCGTCGAGAGCGAGCGGCGGCGTTTCGCTCGGCTCGCGCTCACGCGCCGCCGTTCCCCAGCCCGTATTTCTTGATCTTGTCGATCAGCGTCGGCCGGCTCATCCCGAGGATCCGCGCAGCCTCGGACTGGTTGCCCTGCGACTGCTCGAGGGCGCGTGCGATGAGGCCGCGCTCGAACGCCTCGACCTGCTCCTTCAGCGACAGCCCGCCGTCGGCGGTGGCCTCGCCGCCGCGCGCGCTCGACTCGGCGGGGCGGCCGGCGAGCGCGTCGAGATCGAGCGGGCCGCCGGGCGACAGCGCGATCATCCGCGCGATTAGGTTCTCGAGCTGCCGAACGTTGCCGGGCCAGTCGGCGCGGGTGAGCTCACGCACGAGCGGCTCGGTGAGCTGCACCTCGCCGACGCCGAACTTCTCGCCGTAATGTCGAGCGAACTCGCGCGCGAGCGCGGGCACGTCCTCGGGGCGATCGCGCAGCGGCGGCGCGACCAGCTCCACGACCGCGAGGCGGTAGTAGAGGTCCTCGCGAAAGCGCCCGGCGCGCGCCTCGGCCTCGAGATCGCGGTTGGTGCAGGCGACGATGCGCACGTCGACCTTCTCGATGCGCCCGGAGCCGACCGGCTGGATCTCGCCCTCCTGGATGGCGCGGAGCACCTTCGCCTGCACGCCGGACGACAGCTCGCCCACCTCGTCGAGCACCAGCGTGCCGCCGTGCGCCTGCGCGAAGAAGCCTCGCCGCTGCGCCTGCGCGCCGGTGAACGCGCCGCGCGCGTGGCCGAACAGCTCGGCCTCGGCGAGCTCGCCCGGGATCGCCGCGCAGTTGAAGCGCACCAGCGGCCCCTTCGCGCGCTTGCTCTCGGCGTGGATGAGCGACGCGATCAGCTCCTTGCCGGTGCCCGTCTCGCCGCGCACGAGCACGGTCACGTCCTTGCCGGCGACGCGCCCGATGGCGTCGAGCAGCCGCCGCATCGGCGCGCTGTCGCCGATGATGCGCTTGCCGATCGCGTGCTCGGCCTCGAGCCGCCGCTTCGCGCTCCGGAGCTCGCGCGCCTCGACCGCCCGCTCGACCGCGAGCCCGACCTCGTCGACGTCGAACGGCTTGGTCAGGTAGTCGTACGCGCCGGCCTTCATGGCCGCGACGGCGTCGCGCTCGGAGCCGTGCGCCGTGAGGATCAGCACGGGCAGCGACTCGTCGCGCTCGTGGAGCGCTCGGAGCAGGTCGAGGCCGTTCATCTCGGGCATCGAGAGATCGATGATGGCCGCCTCGACGCCCTCGAGGCGCTTGAGCGACTCGCGCGCCGAGGTGGTCGCGACCGGCTCGTGACCGCGCTCCAGCAGCAGCTCCTTTAGGGTGAAGAGCACGCCGGGCTCGTCGTCGACGAGGAGGATCTTGGACATGGGTTCGGGAGGCTCGGAGCCTACTTACACGCGTGCGGGCTCGCCAGGCGGCGGGCACGACTTCGGCAGGCGCACGGTGACGCGCGTCCCCCGGCCGAGCTCGCTGTCGTAGAGCACTTCGCCGCCGTGCTGCGCGATCACTGCCTTCGCGAGCACCACGCCGAGCCCCGTGCCGCCCTGGCGCGTGGTGAAGAACGGCGTGCCGAGCCGCGCGAGCTCGTCCTTCGCCATGCCGCGGCCGTTGTCGACGACGCGCACGATCACGCCGTGCGCCTCGGCCGTGAGCGCGACCTCGATGCGGCCCCCCTCGGGCGTCGCGTCGATGGCGTTGGAGACGAAGTTCAGCAGCGCCTCTTTGAGCCGGCGCGGATCGCCCTGGATCTCCCCGGCGTCGCCGCTGCGCTCGAGGCGGACCCCGGCGGCGCGCGCGTGCGCCTCGAGCACCTCGATGACGTCGTCGACCACGCGCGCGAGCCCGAGCTTCTCGGGGCGCAGGTCCTCGAGCGGGCGCGAGAACGAGAGGTAGTCGCGCAGGATGGTCTCCATGCGCGTGACCTCGCGCGTGATGACCTCGAAGCGCTCGGCGGCGCGGGGGTCGTTGCACTGCGAGCGCGAGGTCAGCTGCACGAGCCCCTTGATGGCCGCGAGCGGGTTCTTCAGCTCGTGCGCGACCTTGGCGCCGATCGACTCGAGCGACTGCGAGCGGGCCCGCGCCTCCTCGATGATCTCCTCGCGCGTGCGCTCGAGCGTCTCGCCCATCGTGCGGTAGGCGGCGCCGAGCTCGCCGATCGCGTGGTTGATCATGAAGTACGAGAACGTGAGCGAGCCCGCGGTGAGCGCGATGTTCCAGGGCCGACCGATCACGGGCCCGATCACCGCGCCCGGCAGCAGCGCGACGATGAGCACCGACACGGCCGCCACGGCGAGCGTGATCGTCGACTCGCGGCTGCGGCCGTACACGATCAGCGTGCCGAGCGGCATCGAGGCCAGGCCGGGGGTGAGCGGGCTCGCGAGCCCGCCCGTGAGGATCACCACGCCGAGCAGCGTGGGGAAGATGATCAGGTGCGACAGGAAGAGCGTCTGCTCGTCGACGCGGCAGGTGCGCGCGCGCTTGGCGGCGAACAGCTGGTGGAGCAGCGAGACGGCGTAGAGCGCCGCGACGCCGTAGACGCGGCCGCGCGGGTGCCCCGAGGCCCACAGCAGCGCGAGGGTGTAGCCGAACATCGGCAGCGCCATGAGCGGGCGCCGCTTCATCCACCCCGTGCCCACGTTGCGCAGCTGCGCCGAGCGGATCGCCGCGATGCGAGCGAACTCCAGGCGGGCGGGGCTGACGTGCACGCCGGGTCGTTGAGCGAACGCCGTGCCGAGGCGGGACGCGGAGGAGCGGGCCGGGTCGCCGCTCGATTCGTGCGCCGAATTGCCCGATTGCGCCGGCTCGCCGGGCGACCGTGGGGCGCCGGCTGTCGCCCCCCCTGTCGCTTCGCCGACAGTTTTCGGGTCGTCCATGCTGCTAGCCCCCATCCTGCCCCGAGAATCTACGCGGCGCGACATCTGGCACGCCCCATGGAAAGGTGCCGCCCGTGGAAGCGACCGCCCGACCGAAGGCCCACCCGACGGCCGCCCGACCCGCCCGAGACGAGGACATGGAATCGACCGGCACCCGTGACATCTCGGAGCGCCCGGCCGTGGCTCCGCAAGGCCCCGTCACCGCACCGCCCGTGGAGGCTGCCGGCCGGGCCGCCACGCCACCCAAGGGAGGCAAGGCGAAGTTCGTGTTCCTCGGGCTCGTGCTCGCCACCGGCGGGGCCTTCGCCGCGAACTGGGCGCACGGCCGCGGCAAGGAGTCGACCGACGATGCGCAGGTCGAGGGGCGCCTGGTGAACGTCGCGCCGCGCGTGCAGGGGCGCGTCGCCAAGGTGCTGGTGCGCGACAACCAGGTGGTCGAGCCGGGGACCGTGCTCGTCGAGCTCGAAGACGACGATCTGCGCGCGCGCCTCGACGTGGCGAAGGCCGACCTGCTCGCCGCGCAGGCGCAGCAGGCCTCGGCGGAGGCGCAGGAGAAGCTCACCGAGAAGACGCTCGACGCCTCCGAGCGGCAGGCGAAGGGCGGCGTCGTGCAGGCGCAGGGGACCCTGCTGTCGTCGAGCGCCGGGCTCGATCAGGCGCGCGCCGACATCCTCGCCGCCGACGCGCGCCGCAAGCTCGCGCGCAGCGAGCTCGAGCGCGCGAAGACGCTGGTCGCCTCCGGCGCGGCGACGAGCGCCGATCTCGACGTGCGCCAGGCCGCGCTCGATCAGGCCGAGGCCGCGTACACGACGGCGGTCGCGCGCGAGAAGTTCGCCGCGTCGACCATCACGGCCTCGGCGGGCGGCGTCGACGTCGCCAAGGGGCGACTCGACGCCGCGCAGATCGGCCCCGAGCAGCTGGAGGTCTCGAAGGCCTCGGTCGCGCTCGCGAAGGCGCGCGTGAAGCAGAGCGAGGCGGCGGTCCACATCGCGGAGCTGAACCTCTCGTACGTGAAGGTGATCGCGCCGAGCCGCGGCACGGTGTCGCGCCGCACCGTCGAGGTCGGGCAGATGGCCGATCCCTCGCGCCCGTTCCTCGCGCTCGTGCCGCCCGACGACATCTGGATCGTCGCGAACTTCAAGGAGGACCAGCTCGCCGAGATGAAGCCGGGCGACACCGCCACGCTGACGATCGACACCTACGGCCGGCGCGAGCTCACCGGGCGCGTCGAGAGCATCGCGGGGGCCTCCGGCGCGCGCTTCGCGCTGCTGCCGCCCGACAACGCGTCGGGCAACTTCACGAAGGTCGTGCAGCGCGTGCCGGTGATCATCCGGCTCGATCCGGGCACCGCGAGCCTCGCGAACGGCCTCACGCTGCGCCCGGGCATGAGCGCCAACGTGACCGTGCGCGTGAAGTAGCCCGCGCGATCTCGACGAGCCCGACCGAGCGAAGATGTCCCAGGAGAAGATCACCGGATCCAAGGCGGGGATCACCGCGGCCGTCATGTGCGCCGCGCTGATGGCGCTGATCGACATCTCGATCGTCAACGTCGCGCTCTCGGACATCCGCGCGAGCTTCGGCACGCCGATCGATCAGATCGCGTGGGTCTCGACCGGCTACATGATGGCGAACGTGGTGGTCATCCCGATGACGGGGTGGCTGCAGCGGCGCTTCGGCTACAAGCGCTATTTCGCCGTCTCGATCGGCATCTTCACGATCGCGAGCATGCTGTGCGGGCTCGCGTGGAACCTGCCGTCGCTGGTGGTGTTCCGCATCCTGCAGGGCATGGGCGGTGGCGCGATCATCCCGACCGCGCAGTCGATCCTCTTCGCGCGCTACCCGCGCAGCGAGCACGGCACCGCCGGCGCCCTCTTCGGCCTCGGCGCCGTCACCGGCCCGCTCCTCGGTCCGACCATCGGCGGCTGGATGATCGAGATCTCCGGCTGGCACTGGATCTTCCTGATCAACGTGCCGGTCGGGATCCTCGCGATCTACCTGACGCTGCGGCACGTGGAGGAGCCCGGGTGGGAGCCGCCCGACGCGCCGATCGACGTGGTCGGCATCGGCCTGCTCGCCGTGGGCATGGGGACGCTGCAGTACGTGCTCGAGGAGGGGAACCGCAACGACTGGTTCGCGAGCGACGAGATCCGCGTGCTCGCGGCGATCTCGGTCATCTCGCTCGGCACCTTCTTCGTGCACGAGCTCGAGACGCCGCACCCGGTCGTCGACCTGCGGATCTTCAAGAACCGCGGCTACACCGCGGCGACCGCGATCAACTTCCTGGTCGGCACCGCGCTCTTCTCGACCTCGTACCTGTTCTCGCTCTTCTGCGGCGCCGTGCTCCACTACACCGCGCTCGACATCGGCCTGGTGTTCCTCACGGCGGGCGGCATCCAGATCGTGATGATGCCGTTCGTCGGCAAGCTCGCCGGCACGATCGACGGCCGGCCGATGCTGGCGGTGGGGATTGTGCTCGTGACGACGAGCCTGTGGATGACCACGCGCTTCACGCATCTGATCGGCTTCTGGGAGCTGGCCCACGCCCGCATGGTGATGGGGGCCGGGCTGAGCCTGATCTTCGTGCCGCTGTCGGTGCTCGCGCTCTCGGACCTGCCGCCCGCGCACCGCGGCAACGCGACCGGGCTGTTCAACCTCACGCGCGAGCTCGGCGGTTCGATCGGCACGGCCTGGATGGCGATGCGCATCGCCGACGGGACCAAGCTCGCCGGCACCAGCCTCGCCTCGCGGATCTCGCTCACCGATCCGACGACCCAGGAGCAGCTCGCCGCGCTGCAATTCGGCCCTGGAAATTCGACGTACGAGCCCCTACGCGCGGCCGAGCAAATCCTTCAGTACCGAATCGAGCTCCAAGCACTGGTGAAGACCTTCGACCAGGCCTTCACCGTCGCGGCGGTCGCCTTCGGCTGCACCGTCTTCCTCGTGTTCCTGCTCAAACGTCCGCGCTCGGGCGCCGCCCCGTCGGGCGCGCACTGACGCCGGATCCTCGCCCCGAGACCCTCGACGCGCGCGTCGAGGGTGCCTACGCAGCCTCCACCAAGCCCTTGGAAACAGAAGGTTCGTCCATGCCCACGCCTACCGTTCTCGCCTCTCGCGCGCCCCGCCTGCTGCGCCCCGCCCAC
>CAIXWQ010001243.1 GCA_903923175.1 uncultured delta proteobacterium
AGCGTTGTGATCGCGCAGGGCCTCGTCGAGGCGGCCCGCGACCATGTGCGCGCGACCACGGAGAGCCTGCGCGGCCAGCATGCGTCCGCGGAGCTCCTGTTGGCGGAGGTCGATGACCCCCCAGCGGAACGCCTCGTAGACGGCGTCGCAGACAGCGACCCTCTCGGCCGGCGCGCGCTCCGGCCCGCGCCCCTCGAACGCCCAGCGGTGCATCGCCTCGGCCCACGCGGGGAGGCGCTCTCCGTACGAGCCGTAGTCGGCCACCCGAAGGTGGTCGGCGAGATCGAGCGAGACACGCGCGACCAGCGCGTCCGCAAAGTCCCAGCCCATCCAGTGGCGGCCGAGTAGCCAAGCGACGATCCCCCTGTGCGCGTCGGCGATCGAGCCCTCCCACGCCGGATCTGCGCGCACCTCGTCGAGGAGCGAGTCGGCGAGCGCGAGGTCGGTGTCGACCCCGACGCGCCCGATGAGCCCCGCGCCGACGAGGTCGGCGAGCGCGCGTTCGGCCCCACCGCCGGAGGCGAACGTGGTGAGCGTCGCCTTGGCAGCCACGCCACCGAGCGCGACCAGGGTCGCAATCACCGGGCGGTGCTTCCGCGCGAAGCGAGCGTGTCCGACCTTCGCGGCGAACGCGTCGACGCGGACACTCTTGCCCGGCGCGAGACGGAAATCCTTAGCCTCCATGATCGTGGCCTCCTCGACTTGCAGACGGGCGACGCCCGCGAATCGGACAACGCCTCGTCCACGTCGGTCGCGGAGCGGCGATTTCAGAGAAGCGCGGCGATCGAGGTCGCCGGGATCCCGACACGGCTCAACCGCCGGGCTCGCTGGGGGTTCGCGAGCGATCGACCAGGCCATGCTCCCTCAACGCGAACGAAGGTGCAGAGCTGACGGCGCGTCGCGCGAGGCGCCAACACTGTCCGGCACGCCGCGGCTGGCGCCACAGGTGCCCCGACGACGCTGGCGCCATGGCGCGAAGGCGCTGCCGGGGACTGGCCGCCGCAGGAAGCCGCGCCGACGAGGAGCACGCAGGCAGAGACGGCGGATCGCCCTCGCATAGGCGCTCAGCTCCGAAGCGTCCGATCGACGTCCATCCGCGCCAGGGCCATCGCCTCCAGCGCACCATCGAGCAGCTCCGCGCAGCTCGCGGCGTCTGCGTCGACGCGGGCGACCTCCATCGGGAAGAACGCCGCCGCTCCGTCCGACTTCGCGCGGCGAAAGGAGCCGGCGTGCTCGCGCAGAACGCTATCGATCTCGAGCGCGCGCACGAGGCTGGCGCGAACCTCGCGGAGTGAACATTCGACCTGCTCCGTGAGCGCGGGCGCTGCGCCGCGGGCCGCGAGCTGCTCGTGGGCCGTCGCCAGCGAGACGGCCTCGTGAAAGCGATCGATCTCGTGGAGCAGCCTCGCTGTGCGCTCGCCACCTCCGCGTACGCGGCCGCGCCAACGCCAGGCGCGCACGACGCCGAACGCCACGCCGCCGCCCGCGAGGGCGATCAGGGCACGCGGTCCCCACACGTCGAGACCTGGACGGAGACCGAGCCAGAAGGTTCCGACGGTCGCGGCCAGCGCGAGGAGCAACACGATCCCCGTCGCGAGATCGTTACCGCTGCAGGCGCCGCTCTCGCCGAAGACGAACAGTCCGACGACGAGCCCCACGCCGAGTAGCGTGAGCGGTGTCTCGATGATCAGGAGCAGCAGGAAGAACGCCAGCGCGGCGAGCGCGACGAGGCCGAGCTCCTTCAAGGCCTCGAGACCTGGGCGCGCGAGCGCGTCGAGGCGCTCGTCGCTCAGCGCGGTGTGCTTGCGGAGGTCGCTGCGACGGATGCGGAGCGCGTCGAGGCGGTGAGCGGCCATGCCGATCCGACGCAGGACGGCGTTGGGATCGGACACCGGCCTCGAGAGGCCTGACGGCTCACGAGCAGGTCGACGGTCGAAGCGGAATCGGCGCGGTGTGAAGAGCGAGGGCGGCGCGAATCATTCCCATCTCGATCCACAACAAACGTCGCTCGAGCTCCGGGGCGTCGAGCGCGCTCGCCCGCGCGTGAGACTCCACGAGGGGTCCGGCCTCGAAGGCTGCGCGCAAGAGAAAGTCGCGATCGCGGCTGCGAAGAAAGCGTGCGACCGCGGGGGACAACTCGGCGCTTTCGTGGAGAGCGCGGCCGACGGCCTCGAGCACGTCGACGGCTCGGGCGCGGGAGAGAGACTTCTCGCCGATCGGCGCAGGCCTACGCGGCGAAGCGGGGCGAAGGGTCGTGGAGCTCATGGTCATTCCTTGATTCGTCATTCGGGGAGAGCCCGTCGGCGGGCCCGTCGGGATTGGCTTCTTGTTTGCA
>CAIXWQ010001244.1 GCA_903923175.1 uncultured delta proteobacterium
CGATCCACTCGCAGGGCGCGCGCGCCCGCAAGGCCTTCGTCGCCGAGAACTGCGGCGCGATTCCGGAGCCGCTGCTGGAGTCCACGCTCTTCGGCCACGTGCGCGGCGCGTTCACTGGCGCCGACCGCGCGCGCGTCGGTCTGTTCGAGGTCGCCAACGGCGGCTCGCTGTTCCTCGACGAGATCGGCGAGCTCGGCCTCTCGATGCAGACCAAGCTGCTGCGCGTCCTCCAGGACGGCGAGATCCGCGCGGTCGGCGGCGATCGCTCGCACCGGGTCGACGTGCGCGTGATCGCGGCGACGCACCGCGATCTGCCGGCGATGGTGCGCGCGGGGACGTTCCGCGAGGACCTCTTCTACCGCCTCGCCGTGATCAACGTCGCCGTGCCGCCGCTGCGCGCGCGCGCCGAGGACGTCCCGCTGCTCGTCGAGAGCTTCGCCCAGCGCTTCTCGGGCGGTCGGCGCGTCCGCGTCACGCGGCGCGCCCTGGTCGCGCTGGCGGCCGCGCCGTGGCCCGGCAACGTGCGTCAGCTCGAGAACGAGGTGCGTCGGGCGCTCGTGCTCTGCGACGACCTGCTCGATCTCGAGCACCTCTCGCCAGAGATCGCGCACCCGGCCTCGGCTGCGAAGGACGGCGACGGCGCGCCGACGCTGCGCGAACAGCTCGACGCGCTCGAATACCGCCTCGTCCGCGACGCGCTCCGGCGCTGCGCCGGCAACCAGACGCGCGCCGCGGTGGATCTCGGCGTCTCGCGCTTCGGCTTGCAGAAGATGCTCAAGCGCCTCGGGCTCGCGGCCGAGCGCCCCTCCTGAGCGACCGCAGGTACGCGGTGACGCATGTGACGTGACGCCGATCGACACGCTGCCGCTTGCCCACATCTCCCACGTTGCAGAGTGTCGTCCGATGAGGCCACCATGGGGCCTCGCATGACGACGCGCGCGCGCTCCGCCTCGGCGGCCACCCTCTTCGCCATGGTGCTCCTCGCGGGGTGCGGCGCGGGGATGCGCAACGTCGTCGAGAGCGACATGCGCTTCGAGCACTGCTACCGCCTCGACGAGGATCGCGCGACGCCGCTCGACGCGAAGCGCGCGTGCTGGCACGAGTGGATGGGACGCTACGCGAAGGGACAGGATCGCGCGCGCATCCGCTACGCCCACGATCGCAGCGTCGTGCTCGACGACGCGGCGCGCGGCGTCTCGATGCTCCCGTCGCCGCCGCCGGGTGAGACGACCGACGGCCCTGCGCCCGCGTCGCCGTACGAGGTCCCGCCGAGCGTCGCGCCCAGGAGCACGAGCGAGCCCGAGGCGATCGCCCCGCGTCGCTCCATCGAGGTGTGCACCGAGTCGTGCACCCGCGCGTGGCGGACGTGCGCGGGCGAGTGCAGCGGTGCGGACGCGTGCGGCGGCGCCTGCGAGGACCGCTACCGCGGCTGCCTCAAGGGTTGCCTGTAGCCTTCGTCGAGGTCGGCCTTCCGACCTGCACGCGAGGGGCCGAGCCGAGCCCGGGCGGGAGCTGCCACGTCGTGGCGAGGCCGGTGGCCTTCGGCTGCGCCGTCGTGGGCTTCGAAGTCGGCGGGGGCGCCTTCGGCGTGCTCGTCGCCGCTTGGGTCGGCTTCGCGGTCGGCGTCGCCACCGAAGGCTTCTTCGAGGCGGAGCTGGTCGCGGCTGGCACCGCCGCGTTGGCGCGCGTGGTCGGCGCCGCCGGCGCCTCGTTCGAGTCGTCGATCTCGACGGGCGCGGCC
>CAIXWQ010001245.1 GCA_903923175.1 uncultured delta proteobacterium
ACGCGATCGTCTCCCCCGACCTGCGTCGCGTTCGTCCGGTCGGTCACGATGCGGCGCCCGGTGGCCGGATCTCGACGCACGATCGGCTCGACGCGTCCGAGGTGGCCACGGTGGTCGCGAACGACGTCCGTGTGCGCCAGAAGGCAGACGCGTGGAGCGCCGCGCACCGCCAACAGGTTCGGCAGGTCGCGCGCTGTGTCGTCGCGGCGCGAGGTCGCTCGGTAGTCGTCGAAGTACAGCTCGAAGCCGGCGCCACGAAGCTCCGCGGAGAGCCCGCGCCGAAGCACGCTCTCATCGGCGGCACACGCCGCGACCAGCGCGCTCTCGAAGGGCGTCGCGAGCAGCTCGTCGGATTCAGCGGAGGATGCCTCGGCCATCGGTCGTCCTACTTTCGAAGGCAGCGAATCGGACGCGATGGACGCGCGCCCGAGCGCCGGGATGTGGAACGCGAAGCGGGCACCGTCAGAGCGGCGCACGACGAGCGGCTCGGCGCTCGACCCCACGCGACGACGTGGAGGACGGCCTTCATTCCGGCCGCGGGCACGAGCGGGAGAAGCGGTGCGTCGCGCGGCAGCCACGAACGCCGAAGTGCCAGCCGGCCCAGGGGAGCACCGAGAACGAGAGCCAAGGGAAGCGACGCATCACGCCTCCGATCGGGATGCGCCGTTGCGCGCTTCCCCCATCAAGACGCGGCGGCGTCCGGAGCTCCGACGTCCTCCGGCGTCGATTTCGGCGTCCCCGCCCCGGCGTTCGCAGCGATGATCCAATCCTCCACCGCGTTGCGCGTCTCCGCGCTCACCTCCGCGTTCCGCCAGCCGCGCAGATCCTCGATCTCGCGGGGATGGCGGTAGACGACCAGCGTCGCCCGCTCCGGGGCCAGCACCCGATACGCCGTGAAGATCCCCTCGCGACACTGCTCGTCGTAGGTGAACAGGCAATTGCGCATCTCCGCGCCTTCGCGGCAGAGCTCGCCCGAGTTCAGGAGAGGGATGATGGTGTCGGTTCCGGCAATTGCCGGCGGCGGGAAGCCGTGGGCCTCCGGATCGCGCGAGCCCCGGACACTCAGCGCGCGCTTCCGCCAGCGAACGAACGGCATGTCGACGCAGCCGCGATTGACCTGCTTCTCCGGGTTTGCGATGCCAAGCCGACGGCCGAGAGCGACGGTCCGCACGTACATGTCCACCATGCGGTCGGCCGCGCAGGCGTGCCATCGGTAGCGGAGGAAGCGCTGAAAGAACGGCAGCGTGCAGTGCTCCTCGTGCTTGCTCGTCGCCGAGAGGAACTCGGTCCCGACCACCGGCTTGTGCCGGAGTGCGCGCACCACGCGCTGCGAGCGGAGCGCGGCGAAGAGCGCCTCGCCCGCGGGCTCACGCTCCTCCGGCAACACGCGACCGAGCAGGCCCACCGCTCCCGGCGCGATCGGCCCGCCGATGCACGCGGCGAGCACCTCGCTCGGCGTGCCGTCGAGCGCCGCGAGCGCCGCTTGGAGCCCACGCTCATCGGCCAGCCGCGCCACCAGCCACAGCAGATTCGGCGTCCGCGCAATCACGCGCGCGCGGGGATGCAGCCGGAGGAGCCTCAAGGCAGCGACCTCGTGCTCGCCACAGCGCTGCGCCTGGATGCGGGCGCGACGAGGAATCGAGCTGACGAAGCGCCCCATCGGCGTCCAGACCGGATCCTCGACATCGAGCGCGATCCGGAGGTCCGCAGTTCGTTCGAGCTTGCGCCACTCGCCACTCTCCTGCCGCGCGACGTCGAGGCCGTCTTCCCAGGGCTGGATGCGCAGGGGCGGCGCGAGTGGCGACAGGTCGATCACGAGCGCGCCGTGGTCGAGCGCGAAGAGCTCCGTCGCCGCGCTCATCGAGGCGGGCGGATGCTCGCCGCGGTGACGCGCGTGATGTGGCTCGAGCAGCGGATCGACTCGGCGATCGCCTCGGCCTGCGCGGGGATCGTCTTGGCGTGTGCGGCGTCGTCGGGGAAGCCCATCGCACGGGC
>CAIXWQ010001246.1 GCA_903923175.1 uncultured delta proteobacterium
CGCCCGCGCGCGCGGCCGCGCACTTATACCTTCCGCGCGAGGGGACGTAGCTCCTCCGAGATGGAGCCGCGCTCGGCGATCCTCGACCAGGCGACGCTGCTCGCGAGGCTGATGCACGATCGCGCGCTCGTGCGCGAGGTCATCGAGGCCTTCCTCGAAGACGCGCCGAGGCAGCTCGAGGCGCTCTCGGCGGGGCTCGCTGCGGCCGATTTCGGCGCGATCACCGCGGGCGCGCACGCGCTCAAGGGGGCCGCGGCCACGCTCGCCGCCGGGGAGCTGCAGAGCCTGGCGGAGGCGCTGGAGCACGCCGGTTCTCGGCGCGATCTCGCGGGCGCGCGCGAGGCTCTCTCGGCGCTCGACGACGGGCTCGCGCGTTTGACGCGCGTCCTGGCGGCGTCGCCGCTGCGGCGAGGGGCCGCCTGACGTGTCGCCGCGCGCGTCAGAGCGGCGAGCGCGCTGCGCGGCCCGATCCTCGCAAAGCCGAGTCCCAGCGCGAGGCCCCCGTGGGGGCGCGCGCGAGGAGAGCCGCGCTGATGTTCGTACCCGGCAGCTTGATCGACGGTCAGTATCGCCTCGAGCGCAAGCTCGGCCAGGGCGCCCTGGGCGTCGTCTACCGCGCGCGCCACCTCCCGAGCGGCGAGGCGCTCGGCCTCAAGCTGATGTTGCCGGAGGCGTCGCGGACGCTGCTCTCGCGGGCGCGCTTCGCCGCCGAGGCGGAGCTCGGGCAGGCGGTCCGCCACCCGGGCCTCGTGGGGGTCTACGGCGTCGGCCTGCACCGCGCGCCGAGCGCCCCGCACGCGACCACGCCGTACCTGGTCACCGAGCTGATGACGGGCGAGACGCTCGACGTCGTGCTGTTGCGCCTCCGGCGGCTCCCCGTCGGCACCGCGATCGCCCTCGTCCGCGACCTCGCGCACGCTCTCGAGGCCGTGCACGCGCGCGGGATCGTCCATCGGGACGTCAAGCCCGCGAACGTGTTCATGCACCAGCCCGACCGCGGCCCGCGCGTCGCGAAGCTCTTCGATTTCGGCGTCGCGACGGGGCTCGGCGCGCCCGCGCTCGACGCGTCGGAGGGCGCCGATCCGGCGAACGCGTCGATCGTCGGCTCGCCGGCCTACCTGAGCCCGGAGCGGCTCGACGGCGCGCTCGAGGTGGATCCGCGCGCCGACGTCTGGGCCCTCGGGGCCATCCTCTATCGCGCGCTCGCGGGCGCCCTGCCGTTCTCGGCCGAGGGCGGGGTCGCCGGGATCGCGCGCGCCATCCGCGAGGAGCCGCACCGGCCGCTCGGCGACCACGTCCCGGGCCTCTCGGCGCGGATCACGTCGCTCGTCGACGCCTGCCTCGCGAAGCGCCCGGATGCGCGCCTGCGCAGCGCGGCCGCGGTGGCCGACGCCCTCGACGACGCGCTGCCGACCACCGAGGCGCCCTGGCTCGAGCACCTGCGGGTGCTGGCGCTCGAGGCCGTCCAGCCCGAGGCCGCGTTCGGCGCCCGCGACCCGGCCCGCCTGCGTCGCCTGACCCGGACATGGGACGAGGACCCCGTGTTCCGCCTCCCCGCCGCCGCGGAGTGACGCTGCGCCGGCCGAGCCAGGCGTCGCGCGCCCGCGCGTCGGCGTCGCAATGCGAGATCGGTGCGACGGAATCGTCTCGGAGTGCGACTCCGAGCGCCCGTCACGGCAGCCAGCGTCGGAGCGTCTCGGCGAGCGTCGCGAGGTGCATCGGCTTCGCGACGTAGTCGTTCATCCCCGCCTCGAGGCAGAGCTCGCGATCGCCCTGCATCGCGTGGGCGGTCATCGCCACGATCGGCACCGCGCGCCCGCCGCTGCGCTCGCGCTCGCGCAGCCGGCGCGTCGCCTCGAAGCCGCCGACGATCGGCATCTGCACGTCCATCAGGATCAGCGCGATCTCCGGGTGCGCCTCGAAGCTCGCCAGCGCCCGCTCGCCGTCCTCGGCGAGCAGCACCTGGAACCCGAGGCGACGAAGCATGGCGATGGCGACCTGCTGGTTGACGCGGTTGTCCTCGGCGAGCAGCACCGTCTGTCCGCACCCGATGGCCTCGGTCGTCTGCGCGCTCGCCCCGACGGGCTCCTGCGGCGGCCGCGAGTGCGACGGGACGGCGATCGGCAGGCGCAGCGAGAAGCCGAAGCTGCTCCCCTTGCCGGCCTCGCTCTCGACCGCGAGCTGGCCGCCCATCAACCGCACGAGCCGCTCGCAGATCGCGAGCCCGAGGCCGGTGCCGCCGTACTTGCGGGTGGTGGAGCCGTCCGCCTGCACGAACTGCTCGAAGATGCGCGCCTGCTGCTCCTTCGGGATGCCGATGCCGGTGTCGCGCACCGAGAAGAGCACCTCGACCTCGTCCTCGGTCTCGTCGACGAGGTCGACCGACACGAGCACGAACCCCCGCTCGGTGAACTTGAGCGCGTTGCCCACCAGGTTGAGCAGCACCTGCCGCAGCCGGTGCGGATCGCCGCGCACGCGCGCGGGCAGGGCGGGATCGACGCTCGTGCGCAGCCGCAGGCCGCCGCGTCGCGCGCGGACCTCCAGCGGCGCGACCACCAGCTCGACCAAAGCCTGCAGCTCCAGGTCGACCTCCTCGAGCTCGAGCTGCCCCGCCTCGATCTTCGAGAAGTCGAGGATCTCGTCGATGATCGCGAGCAGCGACTCCGCCGACTGGCGCGCCACCTCGAGGTCGCTGCGCTGCCCGGGATCGAGCGCGGTCTCCATCACCAGATCGAGCATCCCGATCACGCCGTTCATCGGCGTGCGGATCTCGTGGCTCATGTTCGCGAGGAACTGGCTCTTCGCGACGCTGGCCGCCTCGGCGTGGAGCTTCGCGCGCTGCAGCTCCTGCTCGGCGGCCTTGCGATCGGCGATGTCGCGCGCGTTGATCTGCACGAGCGGCGCCCCCGTCACCGGATCGGGGACCGGGCGCGCGTCGAGCCCGTGCCAGTGCGGCCCCTTGAGCGTCGCGAGCAGCACCTCCTCGCTGAAAGTGCCGCCCGTCTGCACGATCGCGCGCGCGCGCGCCGCGGCCGCCGGGTCGACGAACATCGCGGCGAAGTCGTCGACCTGCGCGTCGTGGCTCACGGCCCCGAGCGCCCGCACGGCCGCCGGGTTGCGCAGGACTGCGACGCCGTCGAGGCGGTGGAGCGCGACCCGCACCGAGGTGTGCTGGAGCGCCTCGACCGCGCGCAGCACGGCCGGATCGACGTCGTCGGGCGCGACGTGCGCCTCGTACAGGATGGCGAGGGAGCCGTCTTCCATCGCGACGGCGGTGCTGTGCGCCTTGACCGTGACGGGCTTCCCCTTCGGGTAGAGCGTCCACTGTTCGCGGACGGTCCTCCCCGCGGCGAGCTCCGCCATCGTCGCCTCGTTGCGCGTGACGGTCGCCTCCGTCATGTTCGCGAAATCGCGCGCGAGCAGCTCGGCGCGCGACTCGGCGTTCCAGAAGGCGACGCCGGCGGCGTTCGCCCACGCCATCCTCCGACGCGCGAGATCGAACACCCACATAGGGGTGTCCGACCATTCGAAGAGCTCGAGCCCCCCGAACGGGATCGGCGTCCACGTCTCAGCCATGCGCGGCGGGCTCCACGGCGTGGGGGTGTCGGGCGGTGCGGGGAGGACGCTTCATCGGTCGGGCCTCGGCGGCGCGCGGTGCTCCCGGCGCCACGTGCTCGGAACGAGCTCGGCTCGAACGAGGCTATCGCGTTCTCGGCGGCGCGACGCGCGGAGTCGACGCCGCGGTGCCGGCGCCGAGCTCGACGGTCGCAGCGCGGCTCACGCGCGCTGCGCGTACCCGACCGTCTGCGCGAACAGCACGCGCTGCTCCTCGCGCAAGCTCAGCCCCGCGGCGAGCCCCGCGCGATCGCAGTTGTGGAACCAGCACGCGAGCCCCTGGGAGGCGGCGAACAGGTACACGTTGCCGGCGATCAGCCCGGTGTCGACGAAGTAGTAGGACTTCTGCACCTCGGGATCGTGCAGCCCGGGCTCCTCGAAGCCCGTGGTGTGCGTCAGCCGGTGCAGGTCGACGACGTAGATCAGCTGCACGGGCGGCGTCTGCGCGAGCGCGCGCTGGCCCCGCGAGATCGACAGCGCGCGCAGATCGACCGGCGTCACGAGCTCGAGAAGGTGCGCGGGCGCGTCGAAGCGGAAGACCCCCTCCGCGAGCGCGACGTAGACGTCGATCTCCTGCGAGTTGCTGGCGGAGGCGGCGGTGCGCCCGGGGGTGCCGAACGGCCCCTTCGCCCGGTTCACGCCGCACGCGGCCCACAGCAAGTTCGACAGCAGCTGCAAAGGGAGCCGGCGCGCGCCGATCTCGCGCGCGGTCTTGCGCGCGCGGAGCGCCGCGGGGAGCGCCTTGCCGACCGCGAGGCGCGGCCTCGGGAGCTTCGGCGTCCCGTCGGAGGCGAGGGCGACGCCCGCGCCGGCGGGTCGGCTCGGCGATTTCGCCGTGGGTGCACGCGCGCGCGTCGGCTGCGGCATGAGGCTCCTCCATTCGCGTCTCGCCTGGTCTCGACCGCGCGAGTGCGCGTGGCCGCCCCGAGGACAAGCAACCCGCAGGCCCGCGCGTGCGCGACGCGCGACGGCCCTGCGCAGCGCGCACGCATCGGGTCGCGTGCGACGGCGAAAGCAAGCGCAAGGCGAGCTGCGCCGGCGCCGCCGTCCGCGCGACCGGCGTCGCGCGCTACGGCTGCTTGTTCGCGAGCGTCATCACGCACTCGGTCGCGCGCTTCATCGCCTCCTCGACCCGGCGCGCGTCGTCGTCGCTCCCCTTCGCGTCCTTGAAGGTCTCGGCCTCCTTGGCGAAGCGCTCGTTCTCGCGCTTCGCGCACGCGTTGTCCTTGCAGGCGCAGACGCGCGCTGCGTACCGCTCGCACGCGGCGACGACGCCGGTGCCGCTCCGCCGATTCGTCGCGCGCTGCTCGTCGTAGGTCGCGCCGCCGCCGACGATCTCGGTCGACGCCTCCGACGGCTCGCCGTCGCCCGAGCCGTCCATCGCGAGCGTCGCGACGACGAGGGCGCCGTCGCCGTCGGGGTCGCAGCGGGCCGTCGCGGTCGCGTGCGCCGCCGAGCCGGTCGCGCCGTTCGAGAGGTACGCGTACTGGCAGCGGACCGGCGCGGTCGTCGAGAAGCCGAGGCAGGTCCAGCCCGCGTCGCTCCACGCGTCGCCCGCGAGCGGCACGCGGGCCCTCGGGATCTCGGCAGGCACGGCGGTTCGCGCGCTCGCGCAGAAGCGATGGACGAATGGCCCCTTCCCCTTGCCGGAGGTGTCGATTTCCTGCTGATACGCCGCGCGCATCCCCTTGCCGAGTCGCTCGAGGAGCAGCACCGCCTCGGCGACCGCGGCGCGACGCGCCTCGCTGTCGCGCGACGTCGAGCCCGTCGCACCTGCGGACGCGGAGCTCGAGGCCGACGCGCTCGCCGACGCGGGCGTCACGGGCGTCACGGGCTTCGCGGGCGCGCCGAGCGGGTCGGCCGTCGCGATGGGAGCGGTGCGCGCCCCGCCGCAGCCAAGGGCGAGGAGCGCGGGGAGTCCGGCGGCGGCGAGGGCGGCGAGCGGGAGTCCGAGCCTGCGCATGCGCGGAGCGTAGATCAGCTGGCGGAGCGCGGCGCGGGGGTGCGCGAGCGGCGCGCGGCGCGGAGGAATTTCTCGCGTGACGCGCGCGCGGGGAACTCCGCGTCGTCGCCGTGGTCACTCCCTTCACGAGCGCTCGCTGCGAGCGACTCGCCCCCCGAGGTGCGCCCGATGCCCCACCGTGACGACCCCGATCTCGATGTCGCGAGGCAGGCTGGAGAGGAGCCGACGGCCCGCCAGCGGGCCAAGGTCCGCAGGCTCTCGGCGCCGAAGGAGGTCGACGAGTCCGAGCAGGCCGGCGAGCTCAACATCGTGCCGTTCCTCGACATCATCACCAACGTGATGATGTTCGTGCTCGCCAGCCTCGCGGTGACGTTCACCGTCACCCTCGCGGCGAGCGCGCCGAAGACGAGCGGCAAGCAGTGGAGCCCGAAGCCGCCGGACGAGTCGCTCGGCCTCGCCATCGTCGTCGGCACCGACGGCTACTGGATCAAGGCGCGCGGCGGCTCGCTCGGCGCCGGCTGCAAGGAGGGAGCGAGCGGCGTGACGATCCCGCGCGTCTCGAGCGCGGGCGCGGGCGGCACGGCGGACGACGGGGGCCGCGCCTTCGACGCCGACGGGCTGCGCCGCTGCCTCCGCCAGATCAAGGACCGCTACAAGGTGGCCCGCGACGAACGCCAGGTGCTCGTGACCGCGGGGCCCAACGTGCCCTTCCAGGAGCTCGTCCGCGTGATGGACGCGGTGCGCGGCGACGAGGCGGGGGGCTGCGCGGCGTCGTGCCCCGCCGAGACCGATCCGAAGACGGGCGCGGCCGTCCGCCTCGTGTGCGATCAGGGGCAGTGCGCGCGCGCGTGCAGCGGCGAGGCGTCGCGCTGCAGCGAGCTCTTCCCCGACGTCGTCTTCACCGTGCTCGCCGGCGCGAAGTAGGCGCGCTCGCGCGGCGCGCGCGTCCCCGCGCTCTTCACTGCCCACCGGGGCGGTCGGCACCGCCCCGCCCCGCCGAATGCGATTCGTCGGGGCCAAACCCCACCGGAGAGACTGCTTCACAGTCTCTCACTCCGCGGGCGTCGGGTCGAGGCGCGAGGGGCGACCGCCGCGCGCCTCACGCGCCTCACGCGCCTCACGGGCAGCCTCGTCGCCGACGCTCCGGGAGGGCACCTCGAGGATCTCGCCGCCGCGCAGGCGGAAGAGCCCGCCCTCCAGCGGCGCCTGCGCGTCGCCCGCTTCGCGCGTGAGCCAGACGAACGGCCGGCCGCGCGAGACGGGCGTGTCGTCGGGCGCGTCGGTCTCCTCGATCGGCGGCGTCCACGCGCCCGAGTTCACCACCAGCACGCCGCGGTCGTGCACGGCGTGGGGGATGTGCGTGTGCCCGAAGACGACGGCGCGGGTGGGGTAGACGTCGGCGAGGCGGCGCGCGAGCGCGTCGACCGTGCGCGCGTCGTCGAGGAGCGCGCGCTTGGGCGACGCCCACTGCTGAAGCACCGGGAACGCCGCCGCCAGCGCGATCATCGCGACCCCGAGCGCCCGCGCGTGCGCGAAGGCCCAGAGCAGCACGCCGAGCGCGGCGACGAGCAGGCAGATGACCTGATCGAGGTGCAGCTCGCGCATCACGCGGCCGAGCTTGGAGTCGGCCGTCTCGGCGAAGAGGGCCGCGTGGCGCTGCGCGGCCTCGCGCGGCAGCGCCTCGGCCTCGACGTAGCGGCCGACGTCGCGCGCCGCCGCGTCGGCGATCGTGCGCTGCAGGCGAGCGCTCGGGCGCGCGCGCACCAGCGCGGCCACCGTGCGCAGCGCGCCGACGAACCAGGTCAGCGCGAGGGAGCGCTTGGAGAAGAGGTAGTGCCGGGCCCAGTGCGCCGCGTACGCGGGGATGCTCAGCATGAACGAGCGATCGTCGTGCGCGTTGAAGAACCCCATGCGGTGCACGAGGTGGCGGAACGCGAGGGAGCCCATCGTGTCGGCGATCGCGCCCGTGCGCGGATCGAACGGCGAAACCGGGTTGCGGAAGGCGCAGTACGGGTCGTACTGGTGGCCGTGCTCGACGTGGACGTCGCCGAGCGTGCGGTGGAACCACGGGCGCACCCGCACGCGCGCGCGCAGGTCGTTGGCGCGCGCTTCGAGCGCCGCGGGCGCCGCGAGGGCTGCGAGGCTGGCGGCACGCGCGACGATCGAGCTCACGAGGGCCTCGGCGACCTCCGGGTAGGCGAGCTGCGCGTCGTGGTTGCCCGCGACGAAAACGACGTGGTGGCCGGCCGCGACGAGCGCCGCGATGGCGTCGAAGAGCGCCGCGTGCGCCTCGATCACGCGCACGAGCGCCGCGCGCGCCTCTACGGGGCCGCGCGCGTCGACGGCGAAGTGGCTCTCGCCGTCGATCACCTGCGCACCGTCGAGCTCGAACGCGTCGCCGCCGAAGACCCACTCGAGGCGATCGTCGGGCCCGAGCCGCGCGCAGATCTCGCGCGCCAGGCGGGCGACGTCGTGGTCGGGGAAGAAGCGTCGCTGGCGATGCAGCTGCCACGCGGAGCCGCTCGGCTCGGGTTCGCCGAGGTGCAGATCCGAGATGACGACGAGGTGCGTGCGTGCGACGAGCACGTCCATGCGATGCAAGGTGGGCCTTGGCTGTCGCCGCCGCATGACGGCTCGACCACGATTTGGTCACGGCCGCGCAGACCGAGGCGCACGCGCGGCGCGCGCGTCCGGACGCGCTTCGCGCGTGGAGCGCGTGAGGCGCGCGGATCGCGTGGATCGGCCGCGATTCGACGACGCGGGTCGCTTCGGTGCATGATCTCAGCGCCGGCGCCGCCTCAGCCACGCCCTCGCCCGGAGGGCCGCGCGCGCGCCGCTTCGACCGAGGTCCCACTCCCATGCGCGCTCGCCCCACGCACGTCTCCTTCCTCGTCGCCTCGCTCTCCCTCGCAGCGCTCGGCTGCTTCGCTGCCGCGCTCGCCGGCTGCGGCGGCGACCCACATCCGGGCTACCTCGCGCCGCCCGACCCGGGCGCCGACGCTGCGGCCGAGACCTCGTCCGACGCGGCCTCCGACGCCGCGCGGGACGCGACGGACGCGACGGACGCCGCAACCGACGGCAGCGTCGCGACGCTCCAGTGGACGAAATGGGCCCCGCCCACGATCTGGACGAAGCTCCTCTCGACGGTCGCCGTCGACGCGAAGGACGACGTCTTCGTGACCGACGGCGCGGCGGTGTTCATGGTCGACAAGACCGGCACGCCGAGCGTCTACCTGAACAACACCGAGCTGAAGGCGGCCGTCGCGGGGAGCTCCGCCGCGATGCAGGTCCGCTACCTCGACGTCGACCTGGCCGGGAAGCTCTACTTGCTCGTCGAAGGCTTCCCCGACACCGTCTACGTGTCGAGCGGGCCGCACCTCATCGCCTCCTACGCGCCGCTGACCGCGCGCGTCTTCACCGCGGCGATCACCGTCGTGTCCCCCGATCGACTGCTCGGCATCGACCGGGGCGGCCTCTACGAGATCACGCCCACCGCGCTGACCAACGTCTATGCGCAGGCGACGGCGGGCAACGGCGACAACTCGCCGCTCGTCGCGCGGCGCGACGGCTACGCCTACCTCGCCCCTGGCTGCAACCTCTGCGACCTCAACGGCGGCAAGTCCGACGGCACCGGGATCGGCGTCGTGCTGCGCAACGACGACGTCTACCAGTCGATCGGCAAGACGCACTTCCTGAACTTCACCGGCATCGCGCGCGATCAGACCGGCGACGGCGTGTACGTCGCCGCCGAGGAGATGGTCGTCCACCTCGGCAGCGACGGGAGCTGGAAGCCCGTCCCGACCAACCCGACGCTCGGCCAGCTCGGGCGCTCCGAGATGCTCACCTTCGGCTTCAATCAGGCGGCGATCGGCGCGGGCGCGACCGGCACCCTCTACGTCGTGACGACCACCGAGGGGACCATCTACCGCGCCGCGCTGAAGTGAGCCGCGGCGGCGCGCGCGCGGCTCACGGCGAAAGCCAGCGAGCGAACAGCGGCGCCGCGAGCGCGGTGATCACGCCTGCCAGCACCATCGCGACCGACGCGGTCGCCCCCTCCGCGCGCCCCTCGTCGAACGCCCGCGCGGTCCCGATCCCGTGCGCGGCGGTGCCGAGCGCCGCGCCGCGCGCGATCGCCGTCCGCACCCCGACGCGCGTCAGCAGCCAGGGCCCGGCGACCATCCCGAGCGTCCCCGTCACGACCACCAGCGCGGCCGCGATCTCCGGTACGCCGCCGATGCGGGCCGCGATCGGCATCGCGATCGGGGTGGTGACCGACTTCGGCACCAGCGAGCGCGCGAGCGAGGGCGAGAGCGCGAGCAGCCGGGCGAGCGCGACCACCGACGCCATCGCCGAGAGCGCGCCGAGCCCGATCGCGAGCAGCAGCGTGCGGGCGTGGCGACGCAGCCGCGCGCGCTCGCGGTGCAGCGGGATCGCCAGCGCCACGGTGGCCGGGCCGAGCAGGAGCGAGAGCGGGCGACACGCCTCGACGTAGGTCGCGACCTCGACGCCGGTGGCGAGCAGCGTCGCGCCGATCACCGTCGCCGCGACCAGCACCGGCAGCGCGAGGACGCTCTTGGTCCGCAGGTAGAGCGGCCGCGCGAGGGCGTAGACGCCGAGGGTGCCCGCGACGGCCGCGGCGCTTGCGACCCAGGCGACGCGCGCGCTCATGGCGCCTCCGCGTCCTCTTCGGCGTCCTCTGCTTCACCGCGCCCCTCCGCCCGCGCCAGCCGCTCCGCGACCAGCCCCGTGCCGAGCATCGTCAGCGCGGTGGTGACCACCAGCACGATCGCGATCTCGAGCAGCGCCGGCCGGAGCGCGGCGCGATGCTTCAAGACGCCGACCGCGGCGGGCACGAAGAAGAGGCTCAGGTGCTTGAGCAGCAGATCGCTGCCGCGCTCGACCCACGCGAGCCGCACGGCGCCGAGCGACAGCAGCGCGAAGAGCACGATCGCGCCGATCACGTTGCCCGGCAGCGGCAGGGCGAACCGCCGCGAGAGCCAGTCGCAGCCGAGGGCGAGGCCCGCGAGGAGCGCGATCTGCGCGAGCGTCCCGAGCGCGCGTCGGGCGAGGAGGACGGCGCGCGCGGCGCGTGCGGCGAGAGGCGAGGCGTCGGCGCTGCGCACGGCGCGCATCGTAGCGCGCGCCTGCTCGGTGCGCGCGCTCGACGCGGCTACCTGCGCGTCACTTGCGCAGCTTGATCGTCTTGGCGTTGGTCGGTCCGAGCGGATCGGTCCCCCACTCGACGCCGTTCTGCTTGAGCGTCCACGCCGTGATCGCCCACATCTCGTCGGCCGTCACCGTCCCCACGCCGTCCTTCGGCATCGTCTTCACGGTGAAGTCGTAGACGTCCTGCGCCGTGAGGAACTTCGCCTTGCGTAGCTCCGCGTCCTTGCTCGGGGCCTCGGGGAGCGCGCCGTTGCCGATGATCGCAGGGGAGGGGGCGTCGCCCTCGCCCTTGTCGCCGTGGCAGGTCGAGCAGTTGTCGGCGTACGACTTGCCGCCCACCGCGAGCTGCTCGGCGGGCCCCGGCGCGCCGGGGATCGCGAGCGGGGCGCCCCCGCCTTTGGCGGACTTCGCGCCCGGCTTGCCGCCGCCGCAGCCGACGAGCGCGGCCGTCGCGACGAGCGTGGCGGCGACGAGGACCTGGAACCCGAGCTTCACCTGAGCGCGCTGAAACATGCCTTCTCCTTCGGTTCGACCGCAGCGGGAGGCCCCCCCGGCGCCCCTCCGCGATCTTCCGCCGCGGTGGGGCCGGACCTTCGATGGAATTCCGCAGCGCGGCGTCGGCCAGGGCGCCCCCCCGGTATCGAGCCACGGGACGGACGTTCGGCTACAGCCCCATCTGCTTGGCGACGATGATCTTCATGATCTCGTTCGTCCCCGCGAAGATGCGCTGCACGCGCGCGTCCATGTACGCGCGGGTCACCGGGTACTCGAGCATGTAGCCGTAGCCGCCGAAGAACTGCAGGCACGTGTCGACCACGCGCTGCCCCATCTCCGTCTGCCACAGCTTCGCCATCGAGCACTCCTTCACCAGGTACTTCCCGGCGACGTGCTCGCTGATGACCTTGTCGAGGAACGCGCGCCCGACCTCGATCTCGGTCGCGCACTCCACGAGCTTGAACTGCGTGTTCTGGAACTTCGAGATCGGCTTGCCGAACGCCTTGCGCTCCTTCACGTAGGCGAGCGTCTCCTCGAGCACGCGCTCGGCGCCCGACTGGCTCGCGATGGCGACCACGAGCCGCTCCTGCTGCAGCTTCTGCATCAGGAACATGAAGCCCATCCCCTCGTCGCCGAGGCGGTTCTGGACGGGCACGCGGCAGTCCTCGAAGGCGAGCTCCGCGGTGTCCTGCGAGGCCATCCCCATCTTCTTGAGCTTCTTCCCCTTGAGGAAGCCCTTGCGCTCCTTCTCGACCACGAAGAGCGAGATCCCGCGGTGGGCGTTCTTCGGATCGGGGTCGGTCTTCGCCGCGACGATGCAGAGATCGCAGAGGATGCCGTTGGAGATGAAGGTCTTGGCGCCGTTGATGACGTACTCGTCGCCGTCGCGCACGGCCGTGGTGGTGAGCGCGGCGAGGTCGCTGCCGGTGCCCGGCTCGGTCATCGCGATCGCGGTCACGAGCTCGCCGCTCGCGCATCCCGGGAGCCAGCGCTGCTTCTGCTCCTCGTTGCCGAACGCGTGCAGGTAGGGGACGCACACGTCCGAGTGGAGCGAGATTGCGAACCCCGACTCCCACACGCGCGCGAGCTCCTCCATCACCACGACGGAGTGGAGGAAGTCGCCGCCCGCGCCGCCGTACTGCTCCTCGAGCCACGGGCAGAGGAACCCGTTCTCGCCGGCCTTCGTCCAGGCCTCGCGATCGACGATCCCGGCCTCGCGCCAGCGCTCCTGGTGGGGCACCACCTCGCGCTCGAGGAACTGCCGGAACGACTTGCGGAACAGCTCGTGATCTTCCCGGAAAAGCGTTCGCTCCACGGAGTGCCTCCTCGCTGAATGGCGATTCAGTCTAGCGTGGAGAGCTTCGTGTGCGAAACACCGCCCGGATCACCCGGTGAACAGCACGCCGTGCAGCGCGCGCACCGTGCGGTCCACGTCCTTGTCGTCGATGACCACGCTGAAGTTGATGCTCCCCTCGGCGTAGCTGATCATCTCGACGTTCACCCCCGCGTCGGCGATCGCGCGCAGGATGCCCGCGCCCGCGCCGGCGCGCACCGGCATCTCCCGGCCGACGACGGCGAGGATCGTCTTGCCCGCGTGCACCTGCACGTCGCCGACGCGGCTCAGCTCCTCGGCCGCGGCGCGGAGCGCGCTCTCGTCGTTCGCGGTCAACGAGACGCTGATCTCGCTGGTAGCGACCACGTCGACCACCACGCCGCGCCTCGCCGCGACCGCGAAGATCTCCGAGAGGTAGCCGGGCTGCGCCAGCATCTTCGGCGAGCTCACGGTGAGCACGCACTGCCGCTCCTTGTACGCGATGCTCGTCACCGCGTTCGCGCGATGCTCGGGGGCGCGCTGGATGACGGTGCCGGGGTGCTCGGGGCGGTTGGTGTTGAGCACGCGCACCGGCACGTCGGTCTTCATGGCCGGCATCAGCGTCTCGGGGTGGAGCACGCGGCTGCCGAAGTACGCGAGCTCGGCCGCCTCGCCGAAGCTCATCGCCGGGATGTTGCGCGCCTCCTTCACGACGTGCGGATCGGCGCTCATCACGCCGTCGGTGTCGCTCCAGATCTCGACCTCGCGCGCGTCGAGCGCGGCGGCGACCAGCGTCGCCGTGAGATCCGAGCCGTTGCGGCCGACCGTGGTGACGTCGCCCGACTCGGTCTTGCCGACGAAGCCGGTCACGATCGGCACGATCCCCGGCGGGACCTGCGCCGCGAACGCGGCCTTCATCTTCGCCTCGTAGCCGGCGAGCGGGCGCGCGGCGCCGAAGCACGCGTCGGTCACGAACCCGAGGTCCCAGACGTCGTAGGCCCGCGCCGGCAGCCCCTGCGCGGTGAAGAACGCCGCGATCGCCCGCACGCTCATCCGCTCGCCGAAGCTCGAGACGTAGTCGAGCACGCGCGGCGACATCTCGCGCACCAGCTCCACGCCGCGCAGCAGGTCTTCGAGCTCGCGGTAGAGCGGCGCCAGGATCTCGTCGGCCACGCCGAGGCTCTCGGCGATCTCGCGCTGGCGCGCGATGACCTTGGCCGCGGCCCCCTTCTCGCCGCGCGCGGCGGTCTTCCCCGCGTTCACCAGCGCGTCGGTGATCCCCTTGTGCGCCGAGCTCACGACGACCGGCGGCCCCTCCGGCGTGACGCGCGAGCGGACGATGTCGAGGACCTTCTCGATCTGCACCCGATTGGCGACGGAGCTTCCGCCGAACTTCATGACGAGCATGAAGGCTCGATTAGCAGCGTCGACGGGCGGGCGGGAAGGGGGCGGTCGGAGGGTGCCGATCTGACGCACTCGATCACGACCCCGCTGCGTGCCGCGCAGTCGCGGCGGCCGCGCGCGTGCGCGGTCACCCCGCGGGGAAGAGCAGCTCCGCGGGCGCAGGGCGCCCCGTGAAGTAGCCCTGCACGTGGTCGCACCCGAGCTCGCGGAGGAAGGCGAGCTGCTGCGCGGTCTCGATCCCTTCCGCCACCACCGAGAGCCGGAGCTTGTGCGCGATGTCGACGACCGCGCCGATGATCGATTCGTCGTCGGGGTCGCGGCCGATGCCGTGCGTGAACGACTTGTCGATCTTGAGCGCGTCGAGCGGGAAGCGCTTGAGGTACGAGAGCGAGGAGTAGCCGGTGCCGAAGTCGTCGATCGACACGCGCACGCCGAGATCGCGCAGGCGCACGAGCATGCGCTGCGCCCGCGCCGTGTCGTGCATCAGGGTCCCCTCGGTCAGCTCGAGCTCGAGGCTCGTCGGCGCGAGCTCGGCGTCGTGGAGCGCGCCGCGCACCTCGTCGACGAAGTCCTCGCGCGCGAACTGCAGCGGCGACACGTTGACCGCGATCGGCACCGTCGAGCGCCCCGCGTCCTGCCACGCACGGGCCTGACGGCACGCGGCCCGGAGCACCCAGCCGCCGAGCGCGCCGATGAGCCCGGCCTCCTCGGCGATGCCGATGAACGAGATCGGCGGCACGAGCCCGAGGTCGGGGCTCTGCCAGCGCACCAGCGCCTCGTAGCCGACGCGCGCGCCCGACGCGGCGTGCACCTGCGGCTGGTAGTGCAGCACGAGCTCGTCGCGCGCGATCCCGCGGCGCAACCGCGACTCGATCGCCAGGCGCTCCACCGCGTGGGCGTTCATGCCGCTGGTGAAGAACTGGTAGTTGTTCCGACCGCTCGTCTTCGCGTGGTACATCGCGAGATCCGCGCACCGCCGCAGCGTCTCGAAATCGCTGCCGTCGTCGGGGTAGACGCTGAGCCCGATGCTCGGCGTCACGAAGAGCTCGCGCCCGTCGATGTCGATGGGCTTCTGCGTCTCCTCGAGCAGCCGCTCGGCGAGGCGCGCGGCGTCCTGCGCTTCGTGCAGCTCGGGGAGCAGCGCGATGAACTCGTCGCCCCCCTGCCGTGCGAGGAAGTCGCCGTCGCGGAGCCTCCCGCGCAGCCGCGCCGCGGTGCGCTCGAGCAGGCGATCGCCGATGCTGTGGCCGAGCGTGTCGTTGACCGTCTTGAAGTGGTCGAGGTCGAGCAGCATCAGCGCGAAGCGCGTCTTCTGGCGCGCCGCGTTCGCGACCACCCACCCGAAGCGCTCGCGCAGCAGCACCGGGTTCGGCAGGTGCGTCACCGGATCGTAGTGCGCGAGGTCCTCGATCCGCCGCTCCTGCTCCTTGCGATCGCTCAGGTCGGAGAAGATCGCGACGTAGTTCGCGAGGCGCCCCGCCTCGTCGCGGACCGCCGAGATCGACAGCCACTCGGGGTAGACCTCGCCGTCCTTGCGGCGGTTCCAGATCTCGCCGCGCCACCGCCCGTCGCGCCTGAGGCAGGCCCACATCTCCGCGTAGTACGCGGCGTCGTGCCGCCCCGAGGCGAGCAGCTTGGTCGTCTTGCCGATGGCCTCGTCGGCGCCGTAGCCGGTGATCACCTCGAACGCGCGGTTGACCGAGACGATGCGCGTGTCCGCGTCGGCGATCACGATCGCGTCGGCGCTCGCCTCGAACACGCAGGCCGAGAGCCGCAGCTGCTGCTCGGCGAGCTTGCGGGCGGTGACGTTCTGGTGCGTGATCACCACCAGCGCCTCGTCGGCGCCCGCGACGCGGCCGATGCGGCACAGGAACCAGCGCGCCTCCTCGGGCGCGTGGCACGGGTATTCGAACTCGTAGGCGTCGAGGGTGCCCGCGGCGATCGCGCGGATGATGGCGGCGATCTCGGGCGGGCTGGTCGGATCGATCTTCGGCGGCGTGCGCGGGTCGATCACGATCGCGCTCTCGCCGTCGGCCGCCTCCCCGCACGCGGCGAAGTAGTTGCTGCCGACGCCGGTGCGCATCGGCGAGCCGCCGTTCGCCGCGGCGAAGTCGTGCCACGGCGCGTTCGCGTAGATGATGTCGCCGCGCGGATCGAGCACGCACACGTGCTCGAAGAGCGAGTCGAGGGTGCGGAACGCCAGCCGCTCGGTGTCGTGCAGCGCGTGGCCGATCGCCGCGAGTTCCTCCTCGTGCCGCGGCCCGATCGCCCCGTCGCGCAGGTCCGCGATCGCGCGCGCGACCTTCTCGAGGGCGCGGACGACGGGGATGCTCCGGCGCGGCGGCGGATAGCCGTCGGAATCCCGCATGCTTTCCGGATCAAAGTAGACGAACGCACGCCGTGGAGACAACCGCCGAAGTCGCGGAATTGCCTCGTTTTTCCGGTTGGGGAGTTCGTCTCGGGCGGCGCCCAGGGAAAGGGCTGCGCCGCGCGTGCCGTGGCGGCGCGCTCGGCCGTCGAAGCGGTGAAGATCGTCCTCGCCCGCCCGGCGAAGCGCCCTCGCCCCGGCAGGACCCGCGGCGGCGGCGAGCGACCGCTACGACGTCGGCGACTGGTAGCCGAGGTCCTTGAGCTTGCGCTCGTCGGAGGCCCAGCCCTCCTCGACGCGCACGTACAGGCCGAGGTGCACGCGGCGCCCGAGGACCTCCTGGATGGCCATGCGCGCCGAGGTGCCGATCGCCTTGATGCGGGTACCGCCCTCGCCGACGACGATCTTCCGCTGCGCGTCCTTGTCGACGTGGATGGTCGCCTCGATGCGCGTCACCCCCTTCGCCGACGCGGGCTCCTCCCACTCGTCGATGGTGATGGCGATCGCGTACGGCACCTCGGCGCGCGTCTGCAGGATGACCTGCTCGCGCACCAGCTCGGCCGCGAGGAAGCGCTCCGGGCGATCGGTGAGCTCGTCCTCGCCGAAGAGCAGGGGGCCCTCGGGGAGGCGCGCGGCGATCTCCTGCAGCAGGCGATCGACGCCGTCGCTCTTCCCCTTGCCGCCGCGGGCCGCGGAGATCGGCACGAACGCGGCGAACGCGAAGCGCTTCGCCCAGGCCTCGAGCACCGGGATGAGCTCGCCCTTGTCCTTGGCGCGATCGACCTTGTTCAGCGCGAGCACCACCGGCACGTCCGTGGCGCGCGCGGCGAGCACGCGCGCGAACGTCTCCTCGTCCTCGCGGAGGGGATCGGCGCCCGGCTTGGCGGGGACCTCCGCGACGTAGACGACGACGTCGGCGCCGCGCGCAGCCTCCTCGGCGTGCGCGTTCATGTGCGTGCCGAGCTTGTTCTTGGCCGCGTGCAGCCCGGGCGTGTCGAGGAACACGAGCTGGGCCTTCTGCTGGTCGTCCGTGGCGGGCATCGTCAGGATGCCGAGGATGCGATCGCGCGTGGTCTGCGGCTTCGGCGTCACGATGGAGAGCCGGTAGCCGACCATCGCGTTGACGAGCGTCGACTTGCCGACGTTCGGGCGCCCCACGAGCGCGACGGTGCCGCAGCGGCTCTCCACCGCCGCATCCGGCTTCGGCTTGGCCTTGACCTTGGGTTTGACCTTGGCCTTGGGCTCCGCCGTGCCGGCAGGGGCGGGACGCTTGGGCGCGCCGCGGTGCGACGACGACAACTTGGGCTTCGCGGGCGCGCTCATCGCCGGGACCATACTACTGTTTGCCCGCGACGTCGGGCCGGCTCGCCGCCGCCTCGCACGAGGCTCGCGCGAGGCGCCCCGCTCAGAGTCCCAGCGTCTCGCGCGCCGCCAGCGACAGCCGCGCCGAGCCCAGCCGATCGAGCGTGGTCGCGTCGGCGCGCGTGGCGTCGCGGACCCGCAGGTAGCCGGGGAGGTAGATGATCTCCCGCGCGACGCCGCCGTGCACGTCGCCGCCGCGCGCGAAGCCGCCGCGCATGGCGCGCGAGGCGAGCCGCAGCGCGTCCTCGAGCGGCTCGCCGTGCTCGCGCTGGAGCGTGCGGACGAGCTCGACGAAGCCGGCCCCCGCGAGCACGTGGCGCGCCGCGAGGTGGCGCAGGCCGAGCTCGCGTCGACGCCCCGCGCGCAAGAAACCGGCGAGATCCTCGAGGACGAGCGCGCGCCCTTCCTCGTCCTCGCTCGCGCGCGCCGAGCCGAGCGCCATCACGCCGGGCGCGCTCGCTTCGCCTGAGGCGCCGCCCGCCAGCGCCTTCGCGCGCTCGCGAGGCAGCACGTGCCCCTCGATCTCGTGGAGCACCACGCGCTCGGTCTCCCGCGGCGTCGTCGCCCTGCCGCGGGCCACGACGACCACGCCGTCGCCCGAGGCCGCGAGCGCGCCGATCCGCTCGCGGACGAGCACGCGCACCGGCACGCGCGCCGCGCCGGCCGCGCGCCGCAGGGCCGCCACGAGCGAGCGCGGATCGTGCTCGTCGTCGGTCGGGATGCGCGGCGCGTCGGCCGCGCCGGCCTCGCCCTCGTCGACCTCCTCGGCGGCCCACGCCAGCGCGACGCGATCCGGCTCCGGCTCGAGCGCGCCCCAGCGCGCGCGCGCGCGCCGCACGACGCCCGGGCCGAACGCCGCGTCCACCAGCTCGAGCTCGAGCGCGAGCTCCTCGAACCGGGCCGCGTAGACGCGCTCCCAAGGCGTGGCGCCCGGGAGCATCGCGCGCGCGCGGTCGACGGC
>CAIXWQ010001247.1 GCA_903923175.1 uncultured delta proteobacterium
CGACGGCCGAGACGCCGCCCATGTTCGCGCTCGCGGCCTGGGCGCACCGTCGCCAGGGCGATCTGGTGGCCTGCCGCGCCGCCGCGATCGAGGGGCTGCGCGCGTGCAGGCCGATCGCCGCCGCCGATCCGCGCCGCCGCGACGCGGTCTCGCAGCTGCTCGTCTCGCTCGGGGCGATCTTCTACGTGCAGCGCAAGCTGGTGCGCGCCGAGCGCTGCTACCGCCAGGCCGCTCGGATCGTCGACGAGGCGACCAACCCGCGCGCGCTCAGCGTCGCGCTCAACAACGTCGCGGTCGTGCGCTACGAGACGGGCGACCTCGCCGGCGCGCGCCAGCTGTTCCTCAAGTCGCTCGCGCTCAAGGAGCGCGAGGGCGATCTGTTCGCGATCGCGATCGCGCACTCGAACCTCGCCGAGATCGATCTCAACCTCGGCCAGGCCGGGGCGGCGCTGGAGCACGCGAAGAAGAGCGTGCGCCTCGGCGAGCAGGCGGGCGGGCACGCGGATCTCGCCGACTGCTACCGCAACCTCTCGGAGGCCTCGTTCGCCTCGGGCAAGCTCGACGAGGCGCTCGCCGCGGCCGAGCGCGCCGTCGAGCTCGCGCGCGCGCCAGGGGCCAAGGGATACCTGCCCCGCAACTTCGACGCGCTCGTGCGCGTGGCGAGCGCCGTCGCCGGCCGCGACGATCAGGTCGGCGCCCGCGGGGCCGAGGTCGCGCGTCGCGCGCGGGCGCTCCTGTCCGAGCTGTTCGCCGATCCGAAGCACGCCGAGAAGGTCGCCGAGTGGCGCGCGCTCCTCGCGCCGACGCGCCAGTCTTGATGCGGACGGAACCGTCGAGCCCTTGCCGACGTTGGACCAAACCGCGGTCCTGGCGGAAACTTCCCCTCGCTCCGGCAGACGGATGATCCGCGGCGCCGGCCGCGCACGCGAAGGGATGACTCCGAACATGCACGGACGATGGCGGGCGGGCGGGATGGGCGTGGTCGTCGCGGCGCTCGTCGCGGCGGGCGCGGCGGGCGCGGCAGGCGCGTGGATGGGCTGCAGCTCGAAGCAGGCCGCGGACACGCCGAGCTGTCTGCCCGTCGCCGACGGCTGCGCGGGCGTGCCTGCCGGCGACGTCTGCGCGGGCGACGCCTGCACCGACGGCGTCGCCTGCGCGACCACCTTCAGCGCGACCGACGACGCCACGCTCGCCGACGCGGCCGGCAAGGCGACCTCCGGGAGCTGCATCGTGCTCCACCCCGGCAGCTACGTCGGCGTCGCGCTCCCCGGCGGCGTGAGCCTCCTCGGCAAGGGCGCGTCCGCCGTCCAGATCGGCAAGGTCGAGGCGCGCGCGGGCTCGGGCGCCGTGATCCGCGGCCTGACCATCGGGGCCGGCGGCCTCTCGCTCGACGACGACGTCGTCGGCGCGCGCGTCGACTCGGTGCGCGTCTCGGCCACCACCGGCAACGGCGTCACGCTCGGCGCACGCTGCGCGGTCACGATCGTCTCGTCGGCCATCGAGCGCGCCGGCTGGGGCGCGGGCACCGCCGCGCCCGCAGGCCAGGGCTACGGCATCCTCGCCAGCGGCGCGACGAGCCTCTCGCTCGAGAAGACGCGCATCGTGCAGCCGGCGGGGCCGGGGCTCTGGGTGCAGTCGTGCACCGACGGCTGCGCGTGCAACGCACAGACGAGCGTCGCGGCCACCGGCATCATCATCGAGGGGGCCGAGCTGGTCGGGGCGAGCCTCGCCGGCGTGAAGGGGACGCTCTCCGACCTCACGCTCAGCGGCACCATCCCGTTCCACGTCTCCGCGGAGCAGGGGGGCGGCCTCTCGATCGCGCAGTGCAGCGACGTCACCGCCTCGGGGCTGCACGTCGCCGGCAACGCGTACTACGGCGTCCTCGTCGACAACTCTTCCGCGAAGCTCGGCGACGCGAGCCACCCCGAGGGGATCATCATCGAGGGGAACGAGGGGTACGGCGTCTGGATGCAGCACATCGGACAGGGCTCGGGCAGCGCGCAGTCGGTCGCGCTCGCGGGGGCCAAGGTCCGCAGCAACGTCGGCGTCGGCATCGGCATCGACGGCGCCTCGCGCGGCATCATCATCGAGGGGTGCAGCGCGGAGGGGACGGCCAGCAAGATCATGCCGGCGCTCGTGGCGGGCACGACGCCGGCCAAGAGCGGCATCGGCGATGGCCTGTCGTGGATGAAGGGCTCCTCGGCCACGATCAAGTCGCTCTCGCTCGCCGGCAACGCGCGCACCGGCGCGCTCATCGCGGGGCAGTGGGGCGACGGCAGCAGCGCCAGCCTCCAGCTCGGCGACGGCAACGCGCACGGCATCATCATCGAGGGGGTCACCGCGTCGACGGCGATGCCCGGCATGGAGAGCGTCGCGGCCTCGCAGGTCACGCGCACCGCCACGTTCGACTTCCCCGTCGCGATCGGGCCCGCCGCCCCCGCCGCCATCAAGTAGCGCCGCGCGCCTCGACGACCGCGCTCGCGCGCGCGTGGCTCTCCTCCGCGCGCGCCGCGCCCCCGTTGCGCTTCAGCTCTCGGCGAGCATCTCCGTCTCGCGCTTCTCGTGCGCGACGAAGAGGCGCACGAACAGCGCGAACCAGTCCGCGACCTCGTCGACCGGGACCCCGGCCTGCCCGTTGAAGCCGGCGCGCTCGATGCGCTGCGCGAGCTCGCGCAGCGACGTGTGATCGTCGAGCAGCAGGCGCAGCGATTCGAGCGACATGCCGTGCGAGACCGCCCGCGGGAACACCCGGTTCTCCTCGGCGCGCATGTGCGCGAACGCCGCGCGCGACAGGCGAAGGAACGCCCGCTCCGCCCGTCGCCGGGTGCGCTCCTCGCCGACCGCGTGGGCCAGGTCGTCGGCCGCGCGCAGGGCGTCGCCCGCCGATGAGTCCAGCAGCGGGCTCAGCGTGGCGTGTGCGACGGAGGGGTGTGCGGGAGTCGTCATGTCCACCTCGGGATCGCCCCAGCGGCGAGGAAACGTGGGATGCGTCGAACCAGCAGGATTCACGCCACCGGTGAGAGCGGCGAAAAGGGGGCGCCGTTTGCGCGCAAACGCACGACTTGCACGCCCAGTGCTACACCTGCGCGGGAATCGCAGGATTTGGTCGCTTGCCGGCCGGCGCCGCTGGGTGTCGAAGTCGTTCGCTGGCAAGAAGCGGGGCGCCGCGAAGCTCGTCCACCGGGGCGTGCAGGTCGGAGCCAGGGCTCGACGACCAAGCGCTCGCGAAGGCCCTGAGGAGAAGCGTCCCCCCATGCACAACCCTCGCCTCGAGCGCGTCCTCGCCGGCTCGCGCCTCTTCGGGCGGCTCGAGCCGTCGGCCCTCGTCGAGGTGACGGCGGCGGCGGCGTTCCGCGCCTACGTCCGCGGCGAGCACCTCTGGTCGGCGGGCGAGCCCGCCACCCACTTCACCATCGTGCACTCCGGCCTGCTCAAGGTCGTGCAGACCCTCCCCGACGGCAGCGACGCGATCGTCGGGCTCTTCGGCCCGCGCGAGAGCGTCGGCGACACGGCGGTCGTCGAGCGCGCGAGCTACCCGGCGGCGGCGATCGTCGCGAGCGATCAGGCCGAGGTGGTGCGGGTCGAGGCCGCGCCGATCCTCGCGCGCATGGAGACGCGCACCGACGTGGCGAAGGCCATCAACCGCGCGCTGCTCGATCACACCCACGCGCTGCAGGAGAAGATCCGCGTGATGAGCGCCGGCGCGGTGCCCAAGCGCCTCGCGACGCTCCTGCTCACGCTCGCCGAGCGCTTCGGCGACGAGCGCGAGGACGGCGCGCTCGTGATCCCGATCGCCATCTCGCGCGGCGAGCTCGCGTGCCTGATCGGCGCGCGCGTCGAGACGACCATCCGCTGCATCCGCCTCTGGGAGAAGGCAGGCTCGGTCGAGACCAACCCCGACGGCTTCGTCGTCAAGGACGTCGAGGCCGTGCGCGCCGCGACGCGGGCCGCGGACGACGCGGGCTGACGCGTACGGACGCGCCGCGAGCCTCGTGCCGCCGCGCTTGCCGTCGACGGCGGACCGCCGCGCTACGCGCTCGTGATGTCGAGCCGGCCGGCCGCGGCGGTGATGGGGGGGGCGGGGTCCTGCTCGTGCCAGCCCTTGGGCACGTAGGCGCAGAGCGGATCCGGGCCGAGCGCGTTGCCGCTCGTCGCGAACGCTCGCGCGCGCGAGCCGCCGCACACGCGCTTGAACGGGCAGACGCCGCATTTCCCCTCGATGGCGTCGAGGTCGCGGAGCGAGCGGAAGAGCGGGCTCTCGCGGTAGACCAGCGCCAGATCGTCGGTGCGCACGTTGCCGGCCTTCACGGGCAGGAAGCCGCTCGGGAAGACGTCTCCGTGGTGGGAGACGAACACGAAGCCGACGCCGTCGTTGATGCCGCGCGGGCCGATCACCAGGCCGTTCTCGTCGACGTCGGAGAGCACGCCCACGGTCGCGCGCTCGCCGCGGCGCTGCATCAGCACGCGCCGGAAGTGCGGCGCGGCGGTGGTCTTGATGTCGAAGGGGGATTTCTCGGTGAGGTCCGCGAGCTCCTCGAACATCTTCTCGATCGCCTTGGGCCCGAGCAGCAGCGAGCTCTCGGCGCGCCCCGTCGGCACCACCACGAACACGCTCCAGAGCACCGCCCCGACGTCCTTCACCATCGCCGCCATCGCGGCGATCGACCGCATGTTGTGCGGGCCGACGCTGGTGTTGATCTGCACCTCGAGCCCGAGCGCGCGCCCCTCGCGCAGGATGCGCAGGCTCTGCTCGAAGCTGCCGTCGACGCGCCGGAACGCGTCGTGCGTCGCGGCGTCGGGGCCGTCGACCGACACCGCGAGGCGCGCGAGCCCGGCGGCCTTCAGCTCGGCGAGCAGCGCCTTGGTGGTGAGCGGCGTGCCCGAGGGGGTGAGCGCCATCGTGAGGCCGATCGACGCGCCGTAGCGCACGATCTCCACGAGATCGGGGCGCTTGGCCGGATCTCCGCCGGTCAGGATCATCAGCGGCGTGCCCATCGCGCGCACCTGATCGAGCACGCGCTTGCCCTCGTCGGTGGAGAGCTCGAGCGGATCGCGCGTCGGCGTCGCGCAGGCACGGCAGTGCACGCACGCGAGATCGCAGGCCTGCGTGAGCTCCCAGATGGCGAGCAGCGGGCGGGCGTCGAAGGGGTTCTCGTGGAAGCTGCGGCGGAGCGGGTCGGCCATGATCAGAGCGTTCCGTTCTCGGGGAGGTAGGAGTCGACGCGACGAGCGCGCATCTCGGCGAGGATCGCGGCGCGCGCGTCGGCGTCGAGCGCGCCGCGCAGCCAGGGGAAGATCGTCGCCTCCTCGGCGGCGAGGTGTGCCTCCATCAGCGCCGCGAGCGCGGCGGATTTCGGCGCGAGCGCCGGGCGGTGCTGCTCGAGCGCGGCGGGGTCGCGCGCGACGTGGGTCCAGGCGGGCACGAGCGCGTCGAGGAGGCGATCGATCGCGACGTGCTGGGCCGTCATGTCGTCGAGCGCCGCGGCGACCTCGGCGGGCCTCGGCCGCGCGGCGAAACGGCGCGCGATGGAGACGTCCTCGTCGGCGACGTGCAGCGGCAGCGCCACGCCGAAGTAGCGGGTCAGCGACCGCGCGGCCTCGGCGAGCTGCTCGGCCGAGACCGGCCGCGCTTCGCCGGGCTGCAACAGCCGCAAGGCGAGCGCGGTGAAGTGGCGGATGCGCCCGTGGCAGTCGAGGAGCAGATCGACGGGATCTCCTGGGCCCGGGTCGCGCGAGGGCGCGGCTCTTCCGATGCGGGGCGGCTGCATGTGCGCCCAGCGTGCGGCGCGGGCGGGGCGTCGTCGATGACGTCGGTCAGGTCCTCCTGGCGCGGCCCGCGCGCGTGCGTTCGCCTGGTCGAGCGCGGCCTCGGCGCTCGTGCGCGCGCGCAGCGACCGCCCGCGCGCGTCGACTACCCGCGCAGCTCGCCGAGCGCGGCGTAGGCGCGGTCGCGGTCGGCGCGGATGTCGGTCAGGATCGCCTCGATCTCGGCCACGCCGCGGGCCTTCACCGCCTCGAGGTTCGCCTTCGCGACGCGCTCGTGCAACGGCACCGCGGCCGGCTGCCCCAGCTCCTCGAGCTCCTCGAACGACATGTCCGCGAGGCTCGCGGGGTCGAGGAAGGCCGTGCCGCTCTGCTCGTGCTTGCGGACCGAGTCGAGGGTCGACTGACGCACCAGCTGGATGGTCGGATCGGGCGTGCGTCGGAGGAACGGCGTCAGGCGCGCGGGGGCGGCGAGATCCGCGGCGGCGTCCGGGTGGAACGCGGCCATCGCGAGCGGGACCGGCCTCGGCGCGCTGCGCGTGGCGTCGGCCTCGCGCACCCGCGCGACGAACCGCTCGAACGCGCGCCGCTCGAGGCGCATGCGGGGGAAGATCAGCAGCCCGATCTCGAGCCTGCCGTCCGCCGCGACCACCTCGGCCGCGGCCAGCGCCTCCTCGATCGGCTCGCCGGGCGCGAGGATCACCCGCTCGCCGACCACGCCGTCGCGGCGCGCCTTGGCGGCCCACGGACAGAACTCCATGGCCTCGACGACCTCGATCGCGTAGCGCCGATAGACCCGCAGCGCCTCCGCGCGCAGCCGCTCGTCGCGCGCCTCGTCGCTCGTCATGACCACGAGCCTACCCTCCCGCGGCGTCGAGCGGACCGCGCGCGCCGGGCGGCCCGATGCGCGCCGGTTGACCCGCGTCGGGGACCGGCCCTCTCATCGCCGGATGAACCGCGGTGCCCGCTTCGCCACGCTCCTGCTCGTCGTCGCGCCCGCCCTCGGTGCTTGCGGCGGCTCCGCGCCGAAGCCGGCCGCGCCCGCCCCGCCCGCCTCGGGCGCCGCGGCGAAGGCCGGTCCGTTCGCGCGCCTGGTGCTGCCGAAGGAGGCGCGCGTGGTCTGGGCGACGTACCGCGAGACCTGGCGCGAGGAGCGCGTCGAGGAGGGGCGC
>CAIXWQ010001248.1 GCA_903923175.1 uncultured delta proteobacterium
CCAGCGCGTCCAGCAGCGCGGCGCCCGCGCCGCCCAGCCCCTCCGCGGCCGTCTCTGCGGCGGCGAGCGCCTCGGCGAGCGCCGTCGCGCCCGAGGTCCCGGCGCTCCCGACGCCCAGCGACGCGCGATGCCGCAGTCGGCTCTCGCCGCGCGCGTTCGACGGGCTCGCGAGCGGCGAGCTCTTCCTGCTCGGGCGAACGTGCGGCGGCGGCGCCGATGACCTGTGGATCGAGCACTGGGCGGCCGGCAGCCGCACGAGCGCCTTCGTCCGCGCGACGGGGCTGCGAGACCCGCGGACGGAAGGAACGACGGAGCTCGGGCAGAAGCTCTTCCTCGCCTCCGACGAGCTCGCGGTCGTCGCCACCGAGGCGGGCGCGGCCTTCTTCGCGCTGCGGCACGACGCGACGATCTACGAGCTGCGCGGCGAGCGGTGGGCGCGCGTCGACGCGCCGGCGAGCGGGCCGCTGGAGGCGTTCGTCGGCTCGCCCGCGGGCCGCCTCTGGGTCATCCAGGCCGGCCGTGTCTTCTCGAAGAAGGGGGCCGAGGCGTGGCAGGAGCTCGTGCTCCCCGAAGGCAAGTCGGCGACGGGGATCCTCCCCAGCGACGACGACGTGCCGATCGTCGCGTGCGGCGGCGAGCTGTACGGCCCGGCCTCGCTCGCCGGAGCCGAGGTGCTCGAGCTCGGCGGCACGGCGACCTCGCTCTGCGTCGAGCCGTGGGTGCAGGCCAACGGCGATCTGAAGGCGAGCGACAACGGCAAGGTCGACGGCGAGCGCGTGACGAAGGCCGGGGTCGCGGGGGTGAGCGTCTTCACGGGCTACCGCGGCATGGGCGGCCAGCGCACCGTCGAGGCGAAGGCGCCGAACATGGAGGCCGCCCGCAAGCTCGCCACCGCGCTCGGCGGCGCGACCATCCTCTGCAGCGCCCCGCGCGGCGCTTCCCCGCTGAAGTAGCCGGAGCGCGCGCGGCCGCGCCGGTCGCGTCAGCGACGGTGCTTGGTCGCGAGCTCCTGCACCACGGCGAAGCGCCGCATCGCGCGCTCGTCGCGCCGCAGCTCCTCGATGGTCGAGGCGAGCCGGTAGCTCCAGTTGGCCGCGCCCACGGTGGCCGGCGTGTTCACGCGCTCGCGCGTGCCGAGCACGTCCTGGATCGGCAGCAGCAGCCAGTCGGAGCCGGCGCCGTAGAGCGCGTCGAGGATGGCGTCGTGCACCTCCGGCCCGAACTTCTCGACGTCTCGCCGCGACGCGACCGCGCGCAGCGAGGGGATCTCGGTGAGCGCGTGCCGCCGCTCGTCGAACCCCATCCCCTCCCACCACGTCGCGAGCGGATCGGTGTCGTGCGTGCCGGTGGTCGCGAGCGACACGGCGGGCCACGTCGCCGGATCGCGGAAGACGTCGCCGTCGCGCTCCCAGAAGAGGACGCGGTAGCCGGGGAGCGCGTGCTTCGCGAGCGAGGCGCGCACGAAATCGGGGATGACGCCGAGGTCCTCGGCGACGATGCGCGCGCCGGCGGCGGCCGCGGCGGCGATGAGCGCGGTGACCATCTTGTCGCCGCGGGCGACCTGCTGGTGGTGCTCGCCCGGGATGAAGCGCGCGGGCTGCCCCTTCGGCTTCACCCACATCCGGTAGTAGCCGACCAGGTGATCCACGCGGAAGGAGTCGTAGAGCCGCCCCATCTCGGTGGCGCGCTCGCGGAGCCAGGTGAGCGCGTTCGCGTCCATCGCGTCGAGGTCGTAGGGGGGCAGGCCCCAGGTCTGCCCTTCGGGGCTGAAGGCGTCGGGCGGCGCGCCGAGATCGGCGTCGACGAAGAAGTCGCGCTGGCGACCCCAGACGTCGCCGCTGTCGACGCCCACCACGAACGGCAGGTCGCCCATGAGCTGCACGCCCATGCCGTTGACCGCGCGGCGCATCGCGCCCCACTGCTCGTTGGCGATCCACTGCAGGTAGACCTGCTCGAGCGTCGCCGTCTCGAGCTCGCGCGCGTGGCGGGCGAGGACGCTCGGCTCGCGGCGCTTGACCCCCTCCGGCCAGACCGGCCACCAGGTGCCGCCGAAGCGGTTCTTGA
>CAIXWQ010001249.1 GCA_903923175.1 uncultured delta proteobacterium
CGCTGCACCTCGCGGAGATCGGCGCGGCCGACGCGTGGCTCGACGTGCGCGCGCTCGAGGTCGGCGACGCGAAGGGGGCGACGCGCGAGGGCGCGCTCGTCGTCGAGGCGCTCCCCGGGCTCACCATCCTGCATGGCTCGAGCGGCGCGGGCGTCGAAGAGCTCCGGCTGCTCGACGCGCACGCCCCCGCGACGCACCGCTGGTCGCTCCGCGCGGGCCCGGCGATCGCGACGCTGCGCGTGCGCGAGGGGCGCATCGAGGCGCTCGACGCGACGGGGCGTTTGCGCTTCGGGACCGCCCCGCTGCGCGCGGTCGATGCGCGCGGACGTGCGCTGCGCGTCGAGGTCGCGCTCGTCGAGGGCGCGGGCGAGGGGCCGCGCTCGAGTGCGCTGCGTCCTGGGCGTGAAGCGCGCGTCGAGGCGCGCGTGGACGCCTGGCCGGAGGGCGGCGCCGCGTGGCCGATCGTGCTCGATCCGGTCTGGTCGACCGTCGCGCCGATGTCGGAGCAGCACGTCAACGGCGCGGCCATCCAGCTCGCCGACGGGCGCGTGCTCGTCGCGGGTGGGCAGGTCGACGGCCTCGACGCGGTCGGCTCCTCGACGGTCGAGCTGTTCGATCCCACGGCCCGCACCTGGTCGCTCGGCCACCCCATGCTCACGCGGCGCCTCGGCCACGGCCTCGAGCGCCTCGGCGGGCGCCTGCTGGCGATCGGCGGTTCGGTCGGAGGGGCGGGGCTCGCGAGCAGCGGCGAGTGGTACGACGTGGCGAGCGGCGTGTGGAGCGTCGGCCCGAGCCTGCTGGCGCTGCGCCAGGCCTTCAGCACCGCGTCGCTCCCTTCGGGGCAGCTCCTCGTGATCGGCGGCGAAGACGAGACGGCGGCGGGCGTCTCGTCGACCGAGGTCTACGACGCGACGACGGGCGCGTTCAAGCCGGCCGGATTCCTCTCGACCGCGCGCGAAGCGTTCGGCGTCCTGCCGCTCGGCGGCAAGCTCCTCGTGGCCGGCGGCGTCGACGTGAGCACGTACGACGCGGTGAGCGCGGTCGACGTCTACGATCCGGCGAGCGGCTGGGCCGCCGCCCCCTCGATGGGCGTCGCGCGCTACCTGCCGACCGCGTTCGTCGGGACCGACGGCAAGCCGTGGCTGGTCGGCGGCATGTACAACGCGTACTCGGGCAGCACGCTCTCGACGGCGGAAGCGTACGACGTCGCGAGCGCGCGCTGGAGCGCCCTGCCGTCGATGCGCCTCGGCCGCGCGTCGGCGGGCCTCGCGTTCGTCGCGGGGGGGCGGCCGCTGCTGGCCGGCGGGCAAGGCTACGGCGGCGCGGGCCTCGCGAGCTCGGAGCTCTTCGATCCGACGTCGAACGCCTGGATCGCGGGCCCGAACCTCCCGGTCCGGAGGTCGTCGGCGTGGAGCTTCCCGATCAGCGGCGGCGCGACCGTCATGTTCGGCGGCAACGCCTTCGACTTCACCGCCGAGACCGACGTCTTCGCGCCCGCGTCGCTCGGCACGTCGTGCGCGCTCGCCGCCGAGTGCGGCTCGTTCGCGTGCGTCGACTTCGCCTGCTGCAGCACCGCGAGCTGCCCGGCCGGCAAGAGCTGCAACTCGACCGCGCACGCGGGGACGTGCGCCACGGTGAACGGCGGGACCTGCGGCGTGGACGCCGACTGCGGCTCGGACCACTGCATCGACGGCGTGTGCTGCGAGAGCGCCTGCGGCGCGAGCTGCGCCGCGTGCGACGTCCCGGGGCACCTCGGCAAGTGCTGGCCCGTGGTGGGCGCGCCGCACGGCGCGCGGGCCGCCTGCGTGGGCGCGGGGGCGGGGAGCATGTGCGGGCCGACGTGCGATGGCGTCGACGGCGCCGCCTGTCACCCGGCGCCGACCGGCAGCGCGTGCGGCGCGGACGGCTGCGCGGCCGGCGTCGAGACCCACGTCGGCGCCTGCGACGGCGCGGGGGCCTGCGTCGCCAGCACGCGGACCTGCGGCGCGTACGCGTGCGCCGGGTCGACCTGCGTCACCGGCTGCACCACCTCCGCGCAGTGCGCCGCCGGGAGCTTCTGCGCCTCGGGGAGCTGCGTGCCGCTCGAGGGCAAAGGGGTCACGTGCGCCGCCAGCGCGCAGTGCGCGCCCGGCCTGTCGTGCGTCGACGGCGTCTGCTGCCAGTCGGCGGCGTGCGACGCGGGCTCGCGGTGCGACAGCGCCATCTCGCGCGGCGACTGCCGCAAGGTGCAGGCGCAGGCCTGCGTCGCGGACGGCGAGTGCGCGAGCGGCCACTGCGTCGACGGCCGCTGCTGCGACGGCGCGTGCGACGGCAGCTGCGAGGCGTGCGACCTCGCCGGCCACCTCGGTCTGTGCACGCCGGTGCTCGGCGCCCCGCACCCGAAGCACCCCGCCTGCCCGGGCGATCCGGCGGACGCGTGCACGAGCGCGACCTGCGACGGCGCCGATCGCAAGGCGTGCAAGTCGTTCCCCGGCTCCGACGTGCGCTGCCGCGCGGCGCGCTGCGCCGACGGCGCCGAGACCGCGTACGCGTACTGCGACGGTTCGGGGAAGTGCCCCGCGATCGTCACGAGCCCGTGCGGCGGCTACGCGTGCGACTCCGCCGCCGAGCGCTGCCTCTCGGGGACGTGCCGCGCGCCGAGCGACTGCGCGACCGGCTACACCTGCCTCGGCGGCACCTGCGAGCGCGACGCCGGCGCGTGCTCCACCGACGGCACCTCGGTCGTCGCGGCCGACGGCAGCTCCGCGACGTGCGCGCCGTTCCTCTGCCGCGGCGTCGCGTGCCTCGCGAATTGCACGGACACCAACGACTGCGCGCCCGGCTACAGCTGCGACGCGACCAGC
>CAIXWQ010001250.1 GCA_903923175.1 uncultured delta proteobacterium
GATCGTCCGCAGCTGGTCGGGGTGGGCGAGGCTGGTGCGCAGCCGCGCGTCGGTGCGCCGCGCCGCCTCGCGCACGGCTTCGAGGCCGGCCCACGCGTGGGTGCGCGGCAGGAGCCGACGCAGCAGGTCTCCGCCGCCGTCGGGATCGGTGAGGTCGGTCTGCCACCATCCGAGCCGCGGCGGCTCGCAGCGCCCCTCGCCCGCCCAGGCGATCGCGAGCTGGAGCGTGAGGATGGCGTCGAGAGCGGTTTCTGCGAGCGAGACTGCCATCGGGGCGATGAGGATAGGTCCGCCGGCGGAAGCGTGTCGCGCTTGAATTTCAGCGCCGGAGGCGCGCGGGCCGAACGCGCGCGGGGAATGCCGGGGCGCACGTGCGAGCGGACATTGTCGCGACGTCGGGGAGGCCGATGGGGGTTGCCAGGAGGTCGCGAGGGCGCTTCACCTCTTCACCCGTCGGCCGCGCGCGAGGTCCGCGCGGCGCGGATCGCTCCGTGGGCGCTCGCCGGCGTGGGGCGTGAGCGCCGTGACGTCGTGGGCCGAGGAGATCACCGAGGCCGAGGCGGTCCCTTTCCGAGGAATGCCCGCCCGACCGCCAACGCCCTCGTCGCGCCTACGCCGCCTGGTACGTCGTCCCTCGCTTCGCGCCGGTCTTCGAGACGAGCCCGTCGGTGACGAGCATCGACATCGCTCGCTGGTAGGCGGGCTTCGGCCCCCCGACGAGCGTGCGGAGCGTCTCGGTCCGCACGCCGTCGGGAGACCGGCGCAGGACTTCGAGCGCCTTGGCGGAGATGTCGGCCGGGGCCGTCCGCGCACCACGCCGCGAGCCGCGCCGCTCGGGTTCCGCGGCCCGGCTCGATCCCAAGCGCGGGCCGGGCGGTACCGAGGCCCGCGCGCCGACACTGGCGAGGTCGAGCAACGTCGAACTGCGAAGTGCCGCAGCGAGGACCTCGCGGGCGAAGGACACGGCGAGCGCTTCGAGGTCGGCGAGCAGGGACATGCCGGCGTCTCTACACGTTCGAACTGGGGGCCGGGATCGGTCGTGGGTCGGCAAGTCGAAGGTCGACGCGTAAGCCTCGCTGAGACGTGATGCAGAGCGGGCAGCGCGCGCGAAGCGCCCGAACACGCGTTCGTTGCGCCAGGTGGACGGCCCCGAGTAGCGTCGCCGAAGCCATCTCATGTCGAAGCCCGCGCACTTCAAGATCGATCCGAAGCTCGCCGCGTTGCTCGGCGAGGGCTACCGCTCCACGGAGGACGCCCTCAAGGAACTGGTGGACAACGCTTGGGACGCCGATGCGGAGCACGTCGAAATTCTGCTCCCCGCGGAGCTGACGACGGAGCCGATCGTCATCTCCGACGACGGCTCCGGGATGACGGAGCGCGACGTACGCGAAGAGTACCTCCACGTCGCGAACGATCGCCGCTCGCGCAAGGGAGCGCTCTCGATCGAGAAGAAGCGCGCCGTGAAGGGACGCAAGGGGATCGGCAAGTTCGCCGGGCTGATGGCCGCCGACACGATGGTGATGGAGACCCGCGCGCGCGGCACGCTGACGCGGCTACGGATCACGAAGGCCGACCTGTTGGCGGCGGGGAAGCGCGATCTGGATCGGATCGCGCTGCCGATCGAGACGGAGGATTGCGACCCAGCCGACAAGGGGACGCGCATCACGCTCTCCGGGCTCGCGCGGAACCTGTCGCACCCGAGCCCGGAGATGTTCCGCCGGATCCTCGTGATGGAGTACGACCGGAAGGAGAGCTTCGCGATCACGGTCAACGGCGAGAAGGTCGCGATCGGCGACATCCCCGGCGAGACGGTCGCCGAGAGCACGACGTTGCCGGGCGTCGGCGGCGTCTCGATGAGCTTCACGATCAGCGACAAGCCGCTCAAGCACGCGGGCATCGCGATCCGCATCGGCGGCAAGATCGTGGGACGCCCGTCGATGCTCGGGCTCGACGAGGACGAGACGATTCCGCCGAAGTTGCTTCGGCGAATCTACGGCGAGATCGAGGCGGACGGCCTGGAGGGAGAGGTCACGGCCGACTGGGGGGCCATCTTCGAGAACAGCCTCGGACTCGCCGAGGCGAAGAAGTGGGCCACGGAGAAGATCGGCGAGAAGGTCAAAGCGACCTTCAAGAAGGACGTGAACCTCCAGAAGGCGCGCCTCCAGAAGGACCTGAACCAGCGCCTCGCAAACCTGCCGGAGAACCGCCGCAAGACGGCGGAGCAGGCCATCCACCGAATCCTCGAGAAGCTCTACGCGGACAGCGACGAGCGCGTCGGCGTGGTCGTGTCGCTGATGCTCGATGCGTTCGAGAAGGACGAGTACTGGATCGTCCTCAAGAGCATCGACGACGCGACGCGCTCGAACGTCGTGAGGCTCGCCGAGGTGCTCGAGCAGTTCGGCCTCGTCGATCTCGCGATCATGGCGCAGCAGGCGACCGGGCGCCTCGGCTTCCTCGACGAGTTCGATCGACTGATCGGCTCGGACGACACGTTGGAGAAGCAGGTCCACGCCGCGATCGAGCGCAATCTGTGGATGCTCGGCGCGGACTACCGCCTGCTCACCTCGAACGAGAGCCTCGGCACGCTCATCGAGCGATGGGCCGGCGGGAAGTACGAGGGCGAACGCGCGAGCAAGCGACCGGACCTCTTCCTCGCGAGGCTCGGTCCTGCTGGCTATCTGCTGATCGAGTTCAAGCGGCCGTCGCACACGATCACGCGGTTCGACGAGGCGCAGGCGGCCACCTACCGGGACGAGATCGCGTCGTACGTGGCGGGCGGCGCTATCGATGCGCTCGTCGTCGGTGGGCGGCGCGATGGCGCGGCCGCGACGGTTTACGATTCGCCGCGACTGCGCGTGATGACGTACGTCGACGTCGTCGCACAGGCGCGCGACGAGCTCATGTGGCTGGTGTCCGAACTGTCGGCCTAGCCCGACTTTCGCAAAACGGCGCCGCCTCGCGAGGCTGGCGGCGACTGGCGCAGCTCATTTCGTAGCGCGAATCTCACCTTGCTTCCTGGATTCGTGCTAGTGTAATGAAGTGCACTTCACCGAGAAGACCGTCGGA
>CAIXWQ010001251.1 GCA_903923175.1 uncultured delta proteobacterium
CGCCGTCGCGGTCAGCGCCCGTCGCGAGGCGCCGCGGTCTCGAGGGCGTGCGTGCGCACGAGGCGCGTGCGGCGCGCGTGCCTCGTGCTCCCGCTCACGCGCCGCCGAACCGCTCCCAGGCCGCCCGCGCGAGCCTCGCGATCGTCGCGTCGCGCGCGTCGTCGGGGCGGGCCGAGCCCGCCGTCAACGCGACGATGACGAAGCGCTCGCCGCTCGGCAGCGTGACGATCCCGACGTCGTTCGTCGCGACGTTGAACCCTTCGATCGTCGCGCCCGTGCCCGTCTTGTGCTCGACGCGCGCGGTCGCGGGCAGGAGCCCGCGGAGGCGCTTCGGGCCCGTCTTGGTGCCGGCCAGCGTGTCGAGCAGCCAGGTGCGCGACGGGGCGTGCAGGAGCGTCCCGCGATCGAGCGCGACGAGCATCGCCGCGAGCGCGTCGGTCGACGACGCGTTCGGGGCCGACGTGACCTCGCGCTTCGCCGCGGCGAGGCGCGCGTCCTTGGTCGGCTTCGGGCAGGCCGCGAGCGCGACGTTCGTCCAACCGCCGGCGGGCCCCGCGACGCCCGGGCAGTCGAGCCGCCCTTGCATCTCGATCTCCTGCTCCGCGATGTCGACCCCCGGCGCGCCGAGCGCGCGCAGCGACGCCGTGACCGCGGCGCCGCCCCCCTCGAGGGTCACGAGCTTGTCGCCGACGGTGTTGTCGCTGTCCTGGATCACCCGCCGCAACATCAGCTCCAGCGTCGGCGCGTGCTCGCCCGCCTTCCACGCCTCGGCGATCGGGCTGTAGGTCGGCCGCAGCTCGGCCTCGGTGAGCGTGACGTGCTGGTCGAGCGCGAGCTCGCCCCGCTCGACCTTCGAGAGCGCGACGATCGTGAGCGGGAGCTTGAACACGCTCATCAGCGGCAGGCGCGCGTCGCCGTGCACCGAGGCGCGCGCGCCGGTGCCGAGGTGGACGACCGTGACCGCGACGAGGCCATCGGACTCCGCGGCGACGGCGGCGAGCGAGGCGCGGAGCGCGGGATCGTCGGCGGACGCGGGAATGGGCGCGGGAGTGGGCGCAGACGCGGCGGCGGAGGCCGCGGCGGGCGACGTGGAGGGCGCGCTCGAGGCGGCGTGGGGAGCTGACGAGCCGCAGGCGGCGCTGGCGGCGCTGGCAGCGAAGAGGAGCGGGAGGGCGAAGGAAGGGCGCATGGCGGGGGACGAACGAGCGCGACGCCGGGCTGATTCCGGGGGGAGCGACGAGTCCCGCCGAGGTCGACGAAGTCGCCGACGGCGCGCGCGAGGCTCGACACGTCGAGCGCACGTAGGCGCAACCTATCGGCTAGCTTCGCCGCATGCGACCCCCCCGCCCGCTCCCTCGCCCCGCGCGCCCCGCGCGCCTCGCGCTGCTCGCCGCCGTCCTCGCGCCGCTCGCCCCCCTCGCCTGCGGCGGCGCTGGCACGGCCCCGCAGCGCGCGCCGGGCGCCGCGGGCTCGAGCGTCGCGAGCGTCTCCAGCGTCTCCAGCGCTGCGCCTTCGAGCGCGTCGTCCACGGCGGCCTCGAGCGCGGGCTCGGCCGCGACGGGCCCGGCGGTCGGCGAGCTCGCGTGGCTGCTGCCCCGCTGCGAGCAGGAAGCCGCCGCGAAGGAGTGCACGTTCGCGGGCATCCTCTCGCGCGCGGAGCCGGCGAAGGCGGCCGCGCTCTTCCGGCGCGCGTGCGCGCTCGACGTCCAGGAGTGCGTGGCCGCCGCGGACGCGCTGCGCGGGGCGGAGCCGCCGCTGAAGGACGCGGCGCTCCTGCTCGATCTGCTCGGCGAGGCCTGCGCCCGGGGCGCGGACGGAGAGGAGTGCCGCGCGCTCGGCCGGGCCTGCGCCAAGCCGCCGTACGCCGCCGCCGATTTCGCCGCGCGCTGCGGCGCGCTGGACGCCGAGTGCGAGAAGGCGCCGCGGCGGTGCGTGGCGGCGGCGACCTACGCGTGGAACCAGGAGGGCGAGCGCGCGAAGCTCGACGAGCGCGCGCTCGGGCTCGCGCAGAAGGCGTGCACGGCCGGCGTCGCCGCGGGGTGCCGGCAGCGCACCAGCGTCGCCGTCGCGCAGCTTACCGGCGAAGAGGGGCACGCGAAGGATCCGGCGAAGGCGCGGCTCGCGCTCGAGCGTCAGTGCGCGGCGAAGGAGCCGCTCGCGTGCAGCGCGCTCGGCGCGGCGTACGACACCGGCAAGGGCGTCCCCCGCGATCGGGCCAAGGCGCGGGCGATGCGCGAGCAGGCGTGCGCGAGCGGGGGGCCCCCGTGCACGGCCGCGATGCAGGGGGCGATCGACGGGCTCGCGGAGTGGGACGCGAAGACCTTCGCGGCGACGTGGGATCGGCTGGCCGCGTCGTGCAAGACGGCGAAGCTCGACTGCCCGCAGCTCGAGTCGCTGGCCGATCGGTTCGCGGCCTCGGCGCCGCCGGCCGAGCGCGCGCACGCGAAGGAGCGCGCCCAGGCCGTGGTGGACGTCGAAGGGCCGCGCGTCTGGACGGCGATGAACGCGGCGTGGGGTGCGCCGGGCTACGCCGCGCCGATGGAGCTCGAGGGGGTGGTCGCGTGGATGAAGAAGGCGTGCGCCGCAGGGGCTCCGCTCGCCTGCAAGATCACCGCGTGCAGCGGAGCCCAGGCGAGCACGAGCGCGGTCTGCGTCGAGCGCAAGGAGCGCCCGTTCGATCGGGCGGCGTGCGAGCAGGCGAAGGCCGCGGAGGCCAAGGCGTGCGCGTCGCCGTAGCCGCGGGGCGAAGGCGCGTCCGCGCGGACGAGTGACCGCGCGCGCGCGGCTACGCGAGCTCGGCCCGGACCTCCGCGGCGCGCGACTCGGCGAGCGCGCG
>CAIXWQ010001252.1 GCA_903923175.1 uncultured delta proteobacterium
GCTCGACGAGGGGGCGCTCGAGCGGCGGGCGGAGTCGCTCCTGGCCCGCGTGAAGGGCGACCCCAACGACGAGCGCGCCGTGGACGAGCTCGCGGAGATCCTCGGCGCGCTCGGCCGCGATCTGGAGCTCTTCGCGCTGCTGGCGGCGCGCTACGACGACGCCGACGACGCGGAACGTGCGCGCATCGGACCGCGGCAGCGCGCGGTGCTGGAGCGGCTCGCCGAGGCCGCCGATGCCCGGGGCGCCTCCATGGAGGCAGGCCTCTTCCGCGACGCGGCGGCCGCCCGAGCCTGAAGCGAAGCTGGACGCCCAGGCAGGCGTCGACCGGCGCGCCGAACGGTCGAGGCTGGCGCGCGTCGTGCAGGCCAGATCGCCCCGGTGGGAGGCGAGCCGTGAGCGACCGTGCACCCGACGAGAGTCCCCGCGCGCCCGGTGGCGCGCACGACGTCAGCGCAGCGTTGTTCCAGGCGCTCACGCGGCACTCGCGCGACATCATCTCGCTGCTCGACGCCGAGGGGCGCCTCGTCTTCAACTCCGTGGCCGCCGAGCGGATCAGCGGGTTCACGCTCGAGGAGCTCGCGGGGATCGACACCTTCGAGCTGATCCACCCCGACGATCGCGAGGCGGTGCGGAGCGCGTTCGGCGAGCTGCTGACCACGCCGGGCGCCGTCGCCACCGTGACCTATCGCTACCGGAACAAGGCCGGCGGCTGGACGTGGATGGAGGCGCTCGCCAGCGGCCACCTCGACGATCCGGCGGTGCGCGGCGTGGTGGCCCACTCGCGCGACATCACCGAGCGAAAGCGCACCGAGGAGGCCCTGCGCGCGGCCAACGAGCGCTTCCGGCAGTTCCTCGCGTCGTGCGAGGAGGGGTTCGGGCGGCTCGGGAGCGACGGCCAGTTCGTCGAGTGCAACGACCAGCTCGCGGAGCTGTTCGGCTTCGACGGCCCCGCGGCGCTGATCGGGCTGCACTACAGCGAGCTCGTCTTCCCCGAGGACCTCGCGCGCTTCCATGCGCACGAGCGCCACCGTCGCCGCGGGCTCGCCGCCGGGTACACCGCGCGCATGCGGCGGCGCGACGGCAGCGAGTGCTGGGTGCGCGTCTCGAGCGTCCCGCTCAAGGACGAGCACGATGCCGTGACCGGCGCGTTCCTGTTCTTCACCGACGTCACGCAGACGCGCGCGATCGAGGCGCACCTGCTCCGCGCGCAGCCTGCAGAGGGCGGCGAGCCCGCCCTCACCGAGCCGCAAGGACCGAGCAGCTGGCGCGGCGCAGGGCGCGCGCTGGTCGCCGACGGCGAGCCGATCGTGCGGAACGCCGCGCGCCGGGCGCTCGAGCAGCTCGGGTTCGAGGTCGAGGAGGCCGCCGACGGGCTCGAAGCGCTCGAGCTGGTGACCAAGCACCCCACCGGCTACGCGCTGGCGCTGCTCGATCAGGCGCTGCCGCTGCTCGACGGCGTGCGCGCGCTGCGCCGCGTCCGCGCCGTCTCGGCCACGCTGCCGCTGCTGCTGTCGACGAGCTACTCGAAGGGGGAGCTCGCCGCCGCGCTCGGCGACCTCCGCGGCTGCACCATCGTCGAGAAGCCGTACGATCGCGCGACGTTCAACGCGGCGGTGCGCAGGGCGTGCGAGGCGAGCTCGTCCGCCCGCTGACGTTCGAGCGACGCCACGCGGAGCGGGGCGCGGAGCGGCGCGTGAGCCGCGCGCGTCACTTCCACTTGTCGACGAACGAACGCGCGTACTCGTGCAGGTCGGCCCGCGTCTTGTCGGCCAGCACCTCGGTCATCACCGGCAGCGCGCGCGACTTGCCGAGGTCGTCGATGGCGCGGCGCGCGGCGGCGGCGGTCTCGGGGTCCTTCATCAGGCCGAGCAGCGCGACGACCGCGTCCTTCCTGCCGGCGTCGCTCGTGATGCGGCCGAGCGCGGCGATCGCCAGCGCGCGGATGTTCGGGCGCTTGTCGCGCGTGGCCGACACCAGCGGCGCGACGGCCGCCCTGCCCACCTGATCGAAGCCCGAGAGGATCCAGCTCGAGGCCCCGAGCTCGTCGACGACCTCCAGCACCGCGAGGGTCGACGGCGCGGCCGCGGGGCCTGCGTCGAGCAGCGCGCGCACGGCGCTCTGGCGCAGGTCGGCCGCGCGCTTCTTGTCCTGCATGATCGACGAGAGCGCCCCGATGGCAGGCGCGCCGAGCTTCGAGAGCGTCTGGAAGATCTCGTAGCGATACGAGGGCTGCTTGCCGAGCAGCTCGACGAGCCTGGGCACCGCGGCCGCGGCCGCCGGCCCGATCGCGCGCAGCGCCGCGAAGACGTCCCGGCGCAGCGAGTCGTCGTCGATCTTCTCGAGCAGCTTCGGCACCTCGGGGCCGCCGTCCTTGCCGAGCGCGCCGAGGCCGTGCACCGCGCCCCGACGGACGTCTTTGTCCTCGTGCGTGAGCAGCTTCACCAGCGCCGGCGCCGCGGCGCGCCCCAGCTTCTGCCCCAGGCGCTCGACCGCGCTGGTCGCGAACCACGACGAGACCTTGCGCGCGGCCTCGACCAGCGCGGGGATCTCCCCGGCCGCCGCGGGCCCGAGGTCGATCGCGGCGTGGATCGCGGTGCGGCGCAGCGTCGCGTCCTCCGGCTTGCCGTCCTTGACGATCTTCATGATCGCGGGGAGCGCCGCCTTCGCGGCCGGCCCGATCGCGCCGAGCGCGTCGAGCGCGGCGTCCTTCACCGAGCTCGCCGCGTCGGTCTCGAGGTGCTTGATCAGGGCCGGGACGACGCTGGCCGCCTTCGCGCCGAACGCGCCGAGCGTGCGGGCGGCCTGGGCGCGCACCGAGACGTCCGGGTCCTCGAGCGCCGCCGAGAGCTTCGGCAGCCAGCTCGTCGCGTCGGCGGCCATCGGCCGGAGCGCGCGCGCCGCGGCGCGACGCACCGTCGCGGACTTGTCGCCGAGCGCCTCGCCGAGCGCGGGCACGGCGAGCTTCGGGTCGGCCGAGAGGTCGGAGAGCACGCTGCACGCGTACGCGCGCACGCCGTCGTCGGAGTCCTTCAGCCGGGCGATCACCGCGGGCACGAGCTCCTTGGCGAGGGCCCCCTGCGCCGCGATCACCGAGAGCGCGCCGCGGCGCCGATCGGCCGACGAAGCGTCGAGCGTGGCGCGCATCGCCGGCAGGGCGTCGAGGGCGTTGGTGCCGAGCCGCTGCAGCACCTCGAGCGCCGCGAGCGCGAGCGCCTCGTCGGCGCCGTTCGCGAGCTCGCCGAGCTTGGGCGCGAGCGCGCGCGACTCGTCGCCCATCAGGTAGATCACCTCGGACACCCGCTGGCGCGTGGCGGCGTCGCCCTTGCGCAGCAGCTCGAGCAGCGCCGGCGCCGCGTCGCGCTTCGGCCCGTCGAGCGCCGAGAGCGCGAACCACGCGTACGCGCGCACGGAGGGGTCGGGATCGCTCGCGGCGACCAGCGCCGCGGTGGTGAGCGAGGAGGGCCCGGTCACGGCCCACGCGGCGACCAGCGCGGCGCGGCGGGTCGCGACGTCGCCGCTGCGAAGCGCCGCCTCGATCGTCGGGCCGAGCTCCGGTCCGTGCCGGAACGCGCGCAGCACGGCGACCCAGCGCTGCGCCGGATCGGCGAACGGGTAGCGGGCCGCGTCGATCGGCTCCTTGCTCGGATCCTCCTGGTCCTCCGGGGGCGCGTAGTACGAGTACGCCGGGGTCGACCAGGCCTTGAGCCGGACGAGCGCGTCGACGAACGCCTCGTGCATCGCGCCGCGCCCCTCGCAGGTGGGCGCGGCCGCCGCCGCCTCGCCTCCTTGCGCAGGCGCCGCGCTCGGATCGAGCGGCGACGGCGTGCCGGCGACCAGCGCCTCGAGCAGCGTGGCGAGGATCGGCACCGCGCGCGCTTCGAAGTCGGGCCGCCCCATCCCGGTCTTCACCGCGACGTTGGGGAAATCGCGCAGGAACGCGTCGATGGCGCCGAAGGTCTCGCAGCCCTTCGGCGCGCTGGCGAGCGGCCCCTCGAGCGGCGGGTTCGCGCGCGGGCTCGGCACGTCCTCGAAATCGTGCGAGTCCCAGCTCGTCGCGGCGAAGCCCGGCCCGAAGGCGAACGCGTGGACGCGCATCAGCGCGCGCGCGCCGGCCTCGGGCGCGACGGCGGGCAAGGCGGGCGGCGGCGCCACGTAGCCCGTCGCGTCGGGGCGCAGCAGCTCGAGCGCGACCAGC
>CAIXWQ010001253.1 GCA_903923175.1 uncultured delta proteobacterium
GCGCGATCGAGCGCGAGCGCGCGGATTGGGCACGCGGCTTCGCCAAGCAGCTGCGGGGCGGCATCGCGAAGCAGCGCGGGGAAAACGCGGCGGCGGTGACGTTGCTCCGCGAGGCGTCTCGCGACTTCCGGACCGCCGACATGTCCATGCTCGCCGCGGCGACCGCGCGACGCGCGGGCAAGCTGCTGGGCGGTGACGAGGGGCGCGCGATGGTCGCGAAGGCCACCGAGCGGCTCAGCGCCCACGAGGTCGTCGATCCGTCGCGCTTCGCGCGCGCGCTGGCGGTCTGACGGCGCACCACTCGCGAAGATCGCGAGGCGAAGAGCGCGAATGCCTCGCCCGCCGGACGCGTTAGGATGCGGGATGCTCTCCCGCTCGGCGCTGATCCTCGCGCTGCTCGCGTCCGCCGCCGCGTCGCTGCTCGCGTGCGGCAGCAAGCCCGGCCCGGGCGCGGCGGTCGGCGTCGGGCCACCGCCGTCGCAGGGCTCGGCAGGCGTCACGAGCGGCGTCCCCGCGGCGACCGGCGAGCCCGAGCCGCACGGTCCGCCGCTCGATTTCGCGCTCGATCCCGTCGAGCGCGAGTCCGACTACACGCCCGAGAGCCTAGCCCTGCGCGGCAAGCGCGCCGTGGTCATCGTGGTGACGACCTTCGACTTCGGCTCGCAGAAGCTGCTGCGCGTGATCGCGCCGACGCTGCGCGCGCTCCCGGCCGACGCGGCCTGCCTGATCGTCGCCATGCAGCCGGTCACCGACCGCGTGCTGGTGCAGACCTTCCTCGACTCCGAGCCCACGCCCTGCCGGCGCGCGATCGGCGATCCCGCGCGCGGTCGCCTCGGCGACCTCGGCAAGATCAAGGTCGTGCCGACGTTGCTGGTCCTGCGCGCCGACGGCTCGCTGGTCGGCGCGGCGGTCGGCGACGTGAAGCCCGAGGATCTGCAGGCGGAGCTCGAGAAGGCGAAGCGGTAGCCGCGGCGCCGCCGCGTCACTCCCCCTTCAGGCACTTCATCGCCGCGTCCTTGGCGTTCTTGTCCTTCGCCTTCGGCAGGGCGCTCCACATGTCGTTGTACGTCGTGCCGAGGAGATCGGTGTCGCGCCGAGCCTTCGCGGAGGAGCAGGCGCGCGTGAGGTAGGGGAGCGCCGCGTCGTGCTTGCCGTCCTGCATCAGCAGCTCGGCCTGCACGCCGTTGAGGAACGCGTCGCTGGGCGCCTCGGCGAGCGCGGGCGGGAGCGTGGCGCGTACCGCCTTCCAGTCGCTGCGCTCGACCAGACGCTTGAGCAGGCGACGCACGAGCGTCGGATCGTAGCCGGAGAGCACGAGCGCCTCCTGGAAGAGCGCCGGCGCCTTCTTGTGGCCCGCCTCCGCGGCGGCCCAGAGCGCGTCGACGACCAGCTGCGAGCCGGGGGCCATCTTGGCGATGCGCCGGGCCAGCGCCTCGAGCGCGATCGCGTCGCGCACGGCCCCCTCGCCCTCGATCGCGGCGCGCACGTCGAAGACGCCGAAGGGCGTCACCGTGAGGCGCGCGTCGGCGAGGGCGCGCCCCTGCTTCTTGTCGAGCGCGACGTCGCACCTTCGGCGGATCGACGAGGCGAGCGGCCCCTGATCCTTCCACGACATCGAGTTCGTGAGGTCGCAGACCTGCTCCGAGGTCACGAGCCACGACGCCGCGTAGACGCGCCAGCGGCCGCTCCCCTGCTCCTCGAGGAACGCGCGGGCGAACGGCAGCGAGCGCTCGCTGCGGACGGCGACCGCGTAGGTGGAGAAGTCCGTGGGGAAGAGCGCCAGCAAGCGGCCGAAGTAGTTCGGCACGTTCGCGTCGTTGATGGCGACCGACTGCGCGACGCGCGTGGCGAACGGCAGCTTCGACATCGGCCGCGCCTCGGTCACGAGGTCGACGCCGGGGCCGGGCTCGCGCCGCCCCGAGCGCGGGCTGCGCACGCCCACCACGCCGGGATCTCCCCCCTCGCGCACCGCGGCGGTGACGGCGAGCGCGTCGGAGTAGGCCGCCGCGTGGATGGCGTCGGCCTCCTTCGAGAGCCGCGAGAGCTTCGCGCGCGGCGTGACGACGTCGCTCGCGAGCGCGGCGCCGAGGCGCACCCACTCGTCCTCCGAGTCGTCGGCGATCGAGGCCTCGATCGCGCCGCAGCGAGCGACGTCGACGACGCACGCGACCTCGGTCTGCAGCGCGCGCGCGTCGGGATCGTTGGGGCGCGCCTTGACGTACGCCGCGGCGAGCCGGTCGGCCGTCGCCCAGTCGTCGGCCAAGCTCGCGGCGATCGCCCCCTGGTAGGCGGCGACCGGCGCCTCCTCGGCCAGGCGCTCGAGCAGCTTCTCGGCCGCGGCGGCGTCGCCGCGCAGGAGCGAGGCGATCGCGAGGCCGTAGCGCACCACGGGCGCGCCCATGCGCGCGGCGTACGCCTCGCGGACCCAGCGCTCCGCGTCGCCGAGGACGCCCGACGCCCGGCCGCAGCGCATCATGAGCTCCATCGACTCGAGGTCGTCTGCGGAGATCGTGATGGCCGTCTTCGCGTACTTGAAGCAGAGCGCGTACTCGCCGTCCCACGCCGCCTCGAGGCCCATCTGGAGCGTGACGTCCTGGAGCGGGGGCTCGACCTTCGGCGCCTTCTTCACGACCACGGGCGGCGGCGGCGGCGGGAGCGGGCGCGGCCGCGGGCATCCACCGAGCGAGAGCGCGCACGAGATCGCGAGCGCTGCGGCGGGGAGTCGCGGCCAGACCGACATACGCTCGCGCTCTTATGGCGGCGGGCGCGCCGCGTCGATGCTTGCGCGGCGAAACGCGTTTCGCACGACGCGCCGCGACGAGAGACGCTGGTTCCCTTGCGGCCGGAGGTCGTCTAAACGCCTTCGCCCCACGCCATGAAGATGTTCAAGAAGGTCCTGATCGCCAACCGCGGCGAGATCGCCGTCCGGGTCATCCGCGCGTGCCGCGAGCTCGGCGTGCGCACGGTCGCCGTGCACAGCGAGGCCGACACCCAGGCGCTGCACGTGCGGCTCGCCGACGAGGCCGTGTGCATCGGCCCCGCCTCGCCGCAGAAGAGCTACCTCAGCTTCTCGGCGATCATCGCCGCCGCGGAGATCGCCGGCGCCGACGCGATCCACCCCGGCTACGGCTTCCTGTCCGAGAACGCCGAGTTCGCCGACGTCTGCCGCCGCTGCGGCATCACGTTCATCGGCCCGAGCCCGGAGGCGATGCGCAAGTGGGGCGACAAGGTCACCGCGCGCGCGAACGCGACCCGCTTCGGCCTGCCGCTGCTCCCGGGCACCGGCGTGCTGCGCGACTCGAAGCACGCGCGCGAAGAGGCCGGGCGGATCGGCTACCCCGTCATCCTCAAGGCGTCGGGCGGCGGCGGCGGGCGCGGCATGCGCATCGTCCGGAGCGACGCGGAGATCGAGGGCGAGTACCACGCGGCGACCACCGAGGCGGCGCGGGGCTTCAACAACCCGGACGTCTACCTCGAGCGCTTCATCGAGCGGCCGCGCCACATCGAGTTCCAGGTGATCGTCGATCGCCACGGCAACGCCCGCTCGCTCGGCGAGCGCGAGTGCTCGCTCCAGCGCCGGCACCAGAAGATCATCGAAGAGGCGCCGAGCCCGTGGATGTCCGCCGAGCGGCGGATCGCGATGGGCGAGGTCATCGAGCGCGCGATGCTCGAGACCGGCTACGAGGGGCTCGGCACGATCGAGTTCCTGCTCGATCCCGAGGGGCCCGACGGCGGGCAGCTCTACTTCATGGAGATGAACACGCGCCTGCAGGTCGAGCACCCCGTGACCGAGATGGTCACCGGGCTCGATCTCGTGGCCGAGCAGATCCTGGTCGCCGCGGGCGGCAAGCTCGCGCTGCCCGAGCGCCCGTACACGTTCCGCGGCCACGCGATCGAGTGCCGCATCAACGCCGAGGACCCGGTCACCTTCGCGCCCTGGCCGGGGCTCATCACCGAGTACCACCCGCCCGGCGGCAACGGCGTGCGCGTCGACGGCGGCGTGTACGGCGGCTTCCGCGTGCCGAGCTACTACGACTCGCTGATCGCCAAGGTCATCACGCACGGGCCGACGCGCGAGCGCGCCCTCACGCGCATGCGCCGGGCGCTCGACGAGTTCATCGTGGGCGGGATCCGCACCAACATCGGCCTGCACAAGCGGCTGCTGGAGCACGAGGACGTGCTCGCCGGGCGGATGAGCACGCGCACGATCGAAGAGCTCGTCGCGCGCCGGTGAGCCTGCCTCAGGGGGGCGCCGCGCTGGCGCTGTTCGGGGGGGCCCCCGGCGGAAGGGCGCGCGCGAGCTCGTAGTCGCGCGCGGCGGCCTCCACGCGAAGTCGGTCGCGCGTGGCACGCTCGGCGTCGGCGGTGAGCTCCGCGGTGTACGCGGTGAGCCCCCAGAGGCCGACGGAGCGGCGCCTCATCGGGTACCGCGAGCCGCGCGCCGTGACGATCGTCGCGCGCTCGCCGTCGACCTCGGTGCGCGCGACGCCGGAGAGATCGCGCTTCAGGCGCGCGAACCAGCCTCGCGCCTTGCCGAGACGCACGAACACGTCGGCCCCGTCGGGCGCGGCGGCGTCCGCGGCGTACTCGCTCTCGAGGGGGGCGAGCGCCTCCTTCGGAAATGAGCGGCGCGCACGCTCCAGCGCGGCCGCGCGCTCCTTGCGGATGGTGTAGGCGGCCCACTGCGCCTCGTCCTCGACGAAGGGGAAGACGTCGCGCGGGCGCCCCTCCGCGATCGCCACCGCGACGCGGGCGTAGGCCCCCTCGGGCGACGACTCGGCGGGGAACGGCCGGGCCGCCGGGGCGCAGCCGCTCGTCGCGACGCCGAGGCCCACGCCGACGCCGAGCGCGACGGCGGCCACGCACGCCCGGAGCGCGGCGTGGGCGAAAGCCGCCGGGAGCGGGCCGAGACGGGTCATCGCGAGGCCACTATGCCGCAAATCGACGGGCGGGAGGGGCCGCACGCGCGGCGCGCGACGCGGGCGAAGCGTCGCGCGGGGGCGCCGAGAGGAGGTCGGCCGAGCCCTCGCGACATTCTTCTCTCTTGCGCAGTGACTGACATATCAGTAGTCCCCAAAGCGAGCACCATCGGGTGCGTGGGCGCCGCGCAGCAGCCGTGGCCGCCACCGAACCTCGAGCCGACTGCCGGGCTGGCCCCGGAGGATCACGGGAATGCGCGACGGCTACCTCGGGACGCAGTTCGAGAAAGACCTCGATCGGCTCGGCTACAAGCCGAGTCGTAAGGTTCTCACCAAGCACCTCGACGCGCTCGAGGAAGCGCTCCGTGAGGTCGCGGAAGGGGATTCACCGGTCGTCCTCGATGGCGAGGCGCGCGCGTACATCCGCGCGATGTACGAGCGTGGGCAGGGAACCCCGCTCCGCGCGCCTGACTTCGAGGAGGTCGTGCAGGGGTCGACCTGGCTCTGCGATCCGATGGATCCAGAAGCAGCGGCCGAGTCGTTCGACACCTCCGGCGACATCGCGCCGGCCGGCATCCTCTGCCTTGGCGAGTGGAAGTCGGGCGAGCTCTGGCTGCTCGATGTCGCGGTGAAGGGGGGCTACGTGTTCCTCGTCACGGAGCGCCGCGAGATCCTGCCGATGTTCCGCTCCATCGCGGAATTCGCGCAGTGGATGGTGGCGAACGAGCTCTGGAAGCGCCGCCTGGCGAAGGAGGACGAGGTCCCCACGCGCCTCGGCAAGCTCCACTTCTTCCGCACGGTGTCGTTCCTGCGCGAGGCCGGGCTCGTCCCGCAGGCCTTCCGCCCGAAGCGATTCAAGCCGAAGTCGCACCTGCCGACGGCCATGGAGAAGGCCGTCCCGCCCGTCGACGTCTGAGCCGAGCGCGAGCCCAGCGCGCGCTCACTCGCAGCCGAGCGTCGGGTCACGCTCGATCGCCTGCGCGAGCCCTGCGAGGAGCGCGTAGGCGATGCGACCGCCGACGTAGACCCCGCCGGGCTGCGTGATGTGCGTCAGGTCGCCGCCCGCCCAGCCGCGGTCGCGGAACTTCACGACCGACAGCTTCCCGCCCATCGCTCCGCGGAAATCCCAGTAGGCGCACGCCCCCTCGGCGCAGAGCTTCTGCTTCTCGTCGCCGAGCACGGCGGCCGTACCGTCGTCGTCGGTGTCGTTGAAGGCGCGGTCGGGCGGGCTCATCAGCACGACCCCGGCCTCGGGCAACGCCGCATGCCAGCGCGCCACGAGCTTGCGCAGCCAGCCGGGGTAGTCCCTCAGCGAGAGCACGTTGGTGCCGGTCAGCTCGAGGACGAGATCGTAGCCACGCAGCCGCATCATCGCGCCGTTGGTCGCCTCGTCCTGCTCGAGCATCTGCTTCGCGTTGAGCGCGCCGACGCCGAGCGAGTCGATCACGACCGAGGGGCGCTCGCTCCGCTCGAGCGCGACGCCGAACAAGCGGACCATCGGCCCCTTGGGGGCGAGCTCGATCTTGTGCGCCGCGTCCGCGCCGAGGTCGAGCCGGAGGACCGCGGGCTCGGTCGCCGACGACTCGGTCTCGACGACCTGGACCTCGCGTCCATCGACCCGCACGGCGAAGGCCCGGCCGCCCGGCCGTTTCAGGTAGAACACGTCCGCGCGGCTCGCGCGCGCGCCGATCGGCGCGTCCTTCGCGCGGCTCGTCGCGACCCAGCTCGTGCCGCCCGCGCACTTGCTGTCGGCGGCGATCCCCGCGTAGCCGAGGAAGCCGTCGCGCACGTGCGGCGTGGAGACGGTCAGCTGGTCCCAGCACGCCGTGCCGGTGATCTCGTGCTCGACGTCCTGGTGGCGGTACCAGAACCACGGCTGCGCGAGCGCGACGAAGCCGTGACCGGCGTCGCCGAGCTTCGCCTGGAGCGAGCGCCGCGCGGCGCCGGTGATGAAGTCGGCGGTCATGTTCGAGTCGCCGAAGACGGCGATCCGGACGTGGTCCTTGGCCGTGCCGCGAGCCACCCGCGCGAGCTTGCGGAAGAACGGCGCGAGCGTCCCCTTCGGATCGTCGAGGGCCGGCACGGGCACGTCGAAGTCTGCGTGCTTGATCTCGGGGAGCTCGACCTTCAGCGGCGCGCAGACCGGCTTCGACGGCCTCGAGGCCGCGGCCTGGGCGATCGAAGGCGCGCCGGGCGAGCCGGGCGCGCCGGGCGAGCCCGAGGCAGCGCCGCTCGCGCCGACGGACGTGAGCGCAGCCGGCGAGGGTTCGCCCTTCGGCGCTCGAGCGCACGCCGCGACGGCGGCGATCGCCGCGACCACCGGAGCCCACGGGGAGGCGCGCTTCTTCATGCCGTCCGCGCGAGTCGTCGCACATCGGGCGATCGCCGGCGAGTTCCCGTACGATCGCTGCGTGCGCGTGCGCCTCCCCGGCCCCCTCTGGCGCTTGTCGCTCGCGTGGCTCGTCGCCGCGCCGCTCGGCTGCACGGCGGAGTCGCCCGCCACGAGCCCGGTCGATGCGACGAGCCTCGACGGCGCCGACGACAGCGCCGCCGACGACGCCCCGGACGCGTGCGCCGCCGGCGCCGGCGACTGGATCGGCTTCGTCGAGGATTTCTCGAATTCGGGCTACCAGCTCGTCCGCACGGCGGGGAGCCCGCTCATCGTCACGCGCGACGACGCCGGGCTCTACGCCTACGCCGGCAGCTGCACCTACGCCGCGTGCCCGCTCGCCGTCGACGCCCGCACCGGCGTCGCGAGCTGCCCCTGCCACGGCGACGCCTACGACTTCGACGGCCTCGTGCTGACGGCGGGCCCAGCGACGCTGCCGCTCGCTCACTACGCGCTCACCGTGTGCGGTCGCCGCGTCTACGTCGACGTCACGCGCACGGTGCCCCACACGGTGCGGACCGTGCCCTGAGCCCTCAGAGCCCCTTCGCGACGGGGCGCGCGTGCGCGCCTTCCGACGCGATCTCGCGCTGGAGGAAGAAGTTGAGCACCGTGCGCAGCACGACGATCGCCGCGAGCTGACCGATCTCGTTCCAGGTCGGCGCGATCGCGGTGCGGAGGATGTCGGCGGCCAGCGTCAGCTCGAGCGCGACGGCGAGCCAGCGGCCGAGGCCGATGCGGATCGACTCCTTCGCCGCCTCGGCGTCGCCTGGCGGGCGCACGAACAGCCCGGCGATGCGCGCCATCGCGAGCACGACCGCGAGCGCGATGACGAGCGCGGCCGCGGCCTCGACGCCCATCGCGACGTAGTGCGTGCCGAGCTTGAACAGCTCCTCCACGCGAGGGGAGCGCAGCAACGGACGGGCCGAGCGAAACGGAGGCGAAACCAGCCTCCGGTCCGCCGCGAGCGCGCACCGATTTCATCGAGGCGCAGCGCGGCGCGTGGGCCGGCTCGGCGAGCGTTCACGCGCCCGCGCGGCGTCGGAGCTCAGTGCGACGGGCGGGACTTGAACCCGCAAGCCTCTCGGCGCCGGAACCTAAA
>CAIXWQ010001254.1 GCA_903923175.1 uncultured delta proteobacterium
GAGCGCCCCCAGCGCGACGCCGAGGAGCCCGACGGCCCCCGCCCCGGCGGCCGCGCCGAGCAGCGGGCCGGGGAGCCAGCCGATCGACGGCAGCGAGCCCTCCGCTCCGGCGAAGGCGACCGCGCCCACGACGGCACCGAGCGCGCCGAGCGAAGTCGCCACGCGCGACACGCGACCGAAGGCCGACGGCGCCGCGTCGGCCGCCTCGAGCCCGACGCCGATCGGCTCGAGCACGCGCACGTCGAGAGCGACCGCGCCGAGCCCCTCTCGCCACCCGACCACCGCGGGCACGGAGACGAGCGCGAGCGCGAGCCCGGCTTCGTTCCCCGGCGCGACCGGCGCGGTCGCGAGCTTCAGGGCGCGCGCGCTCACCACCATGGGCGCGCACGCCACGCGCGGCGCAGGCGGGGCGCACACGAACGGCGCGCAGACGGCGGCGCGGGTCGGCCGCAGCGGCAAAAGGCTCGGATCGAGGGGCGGCGCCGGGCTCATCGGTCCCCGGCCCTGCACCGCGCGTTCCGCTCGGGAGGGGGCATCCGAGGGCGCTCGCGCGGGCCCATCGCGCGCCGCTGCACGCTCTCGCCGCCGCACCGACATCCGACGTGGCTGACACTGGCGCGGGCGTGCGCGATGCTGTGCACCCCCCGCGCAGGCGAGTACGACGTGCAAGAGAGGATCGACATGGCGAACCCCAACGGAGCGACCGAGACGACCGGCGCGCGCGAATCGCTCGACGTGGCCCACATGATCGAAGGGGCGCGCGCCCAGGTCGGCGAGGCGACCGAGCGCGCGCGCAGGGCGGTGACGAAGGCCGATCGCAGGCTCGTCGCGAAGGTGCAGGAGAACCCGCTGCTGGTGCTCGGCGTCGCGGTCGGCGTCGGCTACGTGATCGGCCGGATCTTCTCGCGATACAGGTGAGCCGCGGCCCGGCCCTTGCTGACCTCTCGGTCATGCTCTGGGCGCTCACGATCCTGCTCATGTTCCTCTGGGTCCTCGGCGCGGCGACCTCGTCACCGCTGGGCGCGTGGCTCCACTTGATGCTGGCGCTCGCGGTCGTCGGACTGGCCGTGAACCTCACGCGCCGTCCGTTCTCGACCTGAGGGCGCGGCCGAAATCGGGGCGACGCCTGGCCTTGCCGGCCGGTTGGCGCTACACGCGCGCCCATGAAGTTCGTGGACAGCGTGCGCATCCGCGTGATGGCGGGCGACGGCGGCAGCGGCTCGATCGCGTTCCGGCGCGAGTCCTTCATGCCCTTCGGCGGCCCCGCCGGCGGCGACGGCGGCAAGGGGGGCTCGGTCATCCTCCTCGCCGAGGAAGGGCGCACGTCGCTCCTCGACCTCGCGCACATGCCGGCGCTCCGAGCGCAGCGCGGCGAGCACGGCCGCGGCAAGGATCAGTACGGCAAGGGCGGGAAGGACCTCGTCATCGGCGTCCCGATCGGCACGCAGGTCTACGACTTCACGACCGGCGAGCAGCTCGGCGATCTCACGGAGCACGGCTCCACGATGATCGTCGCGCAGGGCGGCGCGGGCGGCCGCGGCAACATCCACTTCGCGTCGGCGTACGACCGCGCCCCGCGGCGCGCGGAGCCGGGGACGCCGGGCGAAGACCGCATGCTCCGCCTCGAGCTCAAGGTGCTCGCGGACGTCGGGCTGCTCGGCTTCCCCAACGTCGGCAAGTCGACGCTCGTCGCGACCATGTCGGCCGCGCGGCCGAAGATCGCCGACTACCCGTTCACCACGCTCCAGCCGCACCTCGGCGTCGTCCACATCGGCGGCCGGGCCAGCAAGGCCGACTTCGTCCTCGCCGACATCCCCGGGCTCGTCCCCGGGGCGAGCGAGGGGATCGGGCTCGGCACGCGCTTCCTCAAGCACGTCGAGCGCTGCCGCGTGCTGCTCCACCTGCTGATGCCGCCCATCGATCCCCTGCTCGGCGAGGGGCGCGATCCGATGTCGGACTTCGACGCGATCATGAAGGAGCTCGCGCAGTTCGCGCCCGAGCTCGCGCAGCGCCCGATGATCGTCGCCATGTCCAAGGGGGATCTCCCCGAGGCGCAGGAGATCTTCCCCGAGTGGCAGGAGCGGTTCGCGAAGCGCGGCATCCGCCTGCGGCTCATCAGCGCCGCGACGCGCGACGGCCTCGAGCAGCTCGCGCGCGACCTCTACCACGCGGTCCGCGGCCGCCTCCCCGAGGCCGACGACGCCGAGATGGAGCCCGGACCGCCCGCGCCCCTGCCGCTGCCGAAGCCCGCCGCCAAGAAGCCCGCCGCCAAGAAGCCCGCCGCCAAGAAGCCCGCCGCCAAGAAGCCCGCCGCGAAGAAGCCCGTCGCGAAGAAGCCC
>CAIXWQ010001255.1 GCA_903923175.1 uncultured delta proteobacterium
GTCGCCTCGAGGCCGTCGATCGACACGCTCGCCGCGTGCAGCCCCGCGGCCTTGGCGGCGCGCGCGATCTCGGGGGTCAGGCCGCGCCCGCCGGTGACCATCGTGCAGTCGACGCCGCGCGCGGGGATGGCGCGCACGATCTCGAGCCAGTCGGCGCGCAGGTAGCACTCGCCGCCGTGCAGGGCGATCTCGCGCACGCCGAGGTCGGCGAGCTGCGTGACCACGTCGAGGGCCTCGGCGGTGGTCAGCTCGTCGGAGCGCGGGCGGCCGGCGCGCGTGCCGCAGAAGCGGCAGGCCTGATCGCAGCGGAGCGTGATCTCCCACACCGCGTAGGTCGGATGGCACTCGAGCGAGCCGTCGACGCGCCGCAGGGGGAGGACGGGGAGCCGCTTGGAGAAGACCTCGGCCATCACGGGGGTCCTTTCGGGCTGTCGAGCGGCGCGCTCGCGGGCGCGCGGCGCGCAGTGGAGGAGCGCCTCGGTTTTGTACTGTACCGACGCGGCCGCGGCCATACGCCCGGGCGCTACCCGGCGGCGGCGCGCCCGGCTCGCTCGCCGTAGCCTCGACCGCGAAGCGGGGCTAAATGCGCCCTCATGCGCACCCACGAGTCGATCGCCCTCGGCGTCCCCGACGTCCTCCTGCCGAAGCCCGGCACCGATCTCCACAAGTGGGCGGTGATCGCCTGCGATCAGTACACCTCGGAGCCCGAGTACTGGGAGAAGGCCGCGGCGATCGTCGGCGACGCCCCCTCGACGCTGCGCGTGATCTACCCCGAGGTGTTCCTGAACGAGGCGAACCCCGAGGCTCGCATCGCCGAGATCCGCGCGGCGATGGCGCGCTACCTCGAGGCCGGGCTGTTCGCCGAGACCACCGGCTTCGTCTACACCGAGCGCACCGTGGGCGGGCAGACGCGCCACGGCCTGATGGCCTGCCTCGATCTCGAGCAGTACGACTTCCGCAAGGGCTCCACGAGCCCCATCCGCGCGACCGAGGGCACCATCCTCGAGCGCATCCCGCCGCGCGTGAAGATCCGCGAAGGGGCGGCGATCGAGCTGCCGCACATCATGGTGCTCGTCGACGATCCGGCCGACACCGTGATCGGCCCGCTGCGCGCGGCGCGCGACGCGCAGCGAAAGCTCTACGACGTCGAGCTGATGCTCGGCTCCGGGCACGTGCGCGGGCACCTGATCGAGGACGCCGCGCTCGAGGCCGGGGTGGTCTCGGCGCTCGCCGCGCTGGCGCGCCCGGAGGAGTTCGCGCGCAAGTGCCACGTCGACGCCGCGACGCCGGTGCTGCTCTACGCGATGGGCGACGGCAACCACTCGCTCGCGACCGCGAAGACCATCTGGGAGAGCACGAAGGCCGAGGCTGCGGCGCGCGGCGAGGATCGCGCGGAGGTGCTCGCCTCGAAGCTGCGCTGGGCGCTGGTCGAGATCGTGAACCTGCACGATCCGGCGCTGGTGTTCGAGCCGATCCACCGCGTGCTGTTCGACGTGAAGCGCGAGCTCGTCGCCGCGCTGCGCGAGGCCTTCGGCGCGCGGCTGCAGGTCACGGCCGCGGACTCGTTCGACGCGCTCCGCGCCGCCGTCGACGGGCAGCGCGGGCCGGCGCACGCCATCGGGCTCGTGACCGACGCGGGCTGCTCGGTCGTCGAGATCGCGGCGCCGGAGACCAACCTCCCGGTCGGCACGCTCCAGGGCTTCCTTGACGCGTACATGAAGGCCGACGGCGCGCGCGAGCTCGACTACGTGCACGGCGCCGAGGCGGTCACGACGCTCGGGCGCAAGCCGGGCAACGTCGGGCTCTACCTGCCGGGCATGAAGAAGGAGGACCTCTTCCGTACGGTCGTGCTCGACGGCGCGCTGCCGCGCAAGACGTTCTCGATGGGCGAGGCCTACGAGAAGCGCTTCTATCTCGAGGCGCGAAGGCTCGCCTGACCGGGCACGGTCGAGCCGCCGCGGGCAGCGACGAATTCGCCGATACCGAAAGGTTTTCGCGCGGAGGCTCGGCCGCGCGACGCGGGCCCGCCGGGGCCGCATACTTCGATCCCCGAAGCCACGGGGACGAGCCTGGCGATGCCGCACGACCTCGCAGAAAGCCCTCGCCCGCCGACCGAGCGCGACGCGCGACCGCACGATCCCGCCGCGCACGAGCGCGAGGCGGTGGTGGAGCTGTTCCGGCTCTTCGACACCAACGACGATCTGCACGTCTTCCTGCGCGCCGTGACGCGCTTCCTCAGCGAGTGGGCGGGGTTCGAAGCGGTCGGCATCCGCCTGCGCGACGGCGAGGACTTCACGTACTTCGAGACCACCGGCTACGCCGACAAGTTCGTGGTCGCCGAGCGCTCTCTGTGCGCGCGCGCCGGCGGCCAGATCGTGCGCGACGCGGCGGGGCAGGCGGTGCTCGAGTGCATGTGCGGCAACGTGATCTGCGGGCGCGTGGATCCGAACCTGCCGTGCTTCACGGCCGCGGGCGCGTTCCACACCAACGGGAGCTCGGCGCTCCTGCGCACCTTCAGCGCGGAGGAGCGAGGCCGCCTGCGCAACCGCTGCAACGCCGAGGGGTACGAGACCATCGGCCTCTTCCCGATCCGCCTGCGCGGCGAGACGTTCGGGCTCTTGCAGCTCAACGATCGCCGCGTCGACCGGCTGCCGCCGTCGTCGGTGGCGATGTTCGAACGGATCGCGGAGAGCCTCGCGCTGGCGCTCGCGCATCGCCGCGCGGAGCAGGAGCTCACCGTCGCGCGGCAGGCGCAGGAGGCGCTGCACGCGGAGCTGAGGCAGCGCGCCGCGGAGGCCGAGCAGGCCAGCCGCGCCAAGGACGAATTCCTCGCGATCGTCTCGCACGAGCTGCGGGCGCCGCTCAACGTCATCCTCCTCAACACGCAGCTGCTCGAGGTGGGGCGCGACGAGAACCCGCGGACGCAGCGCTCGCTCGAGGCCATCAAGCGCGCGGTGCGCTCGCAGTCCAAGCTGATCGACGACCTGCTCGACGTCGCGCGCATCCTCAGCGGCAAGCTGCAGCTCGAGCTCGAGCGCGTCGATCTCGCCGAGCGCGTGCGCGTGGCGATCGAGGGGGTGCAGGCGCAGGCCGCCAAGAAGACGATCGCGCTCACCACCGCGATCGGCGAGGGGCTCCGCCCGCTGCGCGCAGACCCCACGCGCGTGACGCAGATCGTGAGCAACCTGCTCGGCAACGCGATCAAGTTCACGCCGCCGGGCGGGCACGTGCACCTCACCGTCGACCACGACGACGCGCGCGCCCGCGTGGTGGTGCGCGACGACGGCCACGGCATCGCGGCCGAGTTCCTGCCGAGGATCTTCGACCGGTTCGCGCAGGCCGAGAGCTCGAGCACCCGCGCGCACGGCGGGCTCGGGCTCGGGCTCGCGATCGTGCGGCACCTGGTCGCGGCGCTCGGCGGCACGATCGAGGTCGCGAGCGATGGGCCAGAGCAGGGGACGACCGTCACCGTCACGTTCCCGTTCGACGCGCGTGACTCCGCAGCGCCCTCGGTCGACGCGTCGACGCCGGGCAAGGGGCGGCTCCAGGGGGCGCGCGTGCTGGTGGTCGACGACGATCGCGAGACGCGCGAGGCGCGCGCGGCGGTGCTCGACGCGCTCGGCGCCGAGACGTTCAGCGCGGCGTCGGTGGCCGAGGCGATCGACGCGATCGAGCGCAACGCGCCGTCGGTGGTGCTCTGCGATCTCGCGATGCCGAGCGAGGACGGCTTCGGGCTGCTGGCGCGCCTGGATCGCCACGGCGAACGCGAGCGCGGCGACACGCCCGCGCAGGCGACGTTCCGCCGGCCGCACGTGGTGGCCGTCACCGCGATGGCCTCGCCCACGGATCGCCAGCGCGTGCTGGCCGCAGGCTTCGTGGCGCACGTCGGCAAGCCGGTCGACGTCCCCTCGCTGGTGTCGCTGGTGAGCGAGCTCGCGCGGGCGGAGACGCCCTCGGCGAGCGTCGGGCCCTGAGCCGCGCGCGCCCCCTGCCGGAGCCGGCAGGCTTGTGTCCTCCGCGCCCTTCGCGCATCGGAAGCCGAGATGCCCGGCCCCGATCCCGCCCACTGGCTCCACCGCTTCACCGCCGAGGAGTGGCTGCGCGCCGGCATCCGCGAGCTCGGCAACGCGCGCACGCTCTACGCGCGCCACGACGCGCGGCCGGGGCTGGCGAGCGCGCGGCGCGCGGCCGGGATGGGCTGGAACGCCGTGCTCGCGCTGGGGGACGAGCCCGCCGAGGAGGGCGAGCGCGCCTTCGGGCGCACGTACGTCGAGCACCTGCGGGCGCTCGCCAACGGGACCTCGCACCCCGAGGCCATCCCCTCGGCCGTGCGCGACGCGGCCAAGGCTCTGCTCGCCGAGCCGGAGCCGCGCCCTGGGACGCTCGTGCAGCTGCTCTCTCCGCGCCACGACTCGCGCGTGATCGACGCGGCTGAGACGGTGCTGGCCGAGGCGTACGCGCGTCTGCTGCGCCGCGGGCTCATCGATCCCGCGCGCCCTGCCGCGGGCACGGCGTAGGCGCGGCGCTCCGTCGTCACTACACACTTTCACCACGGCGGTCGCGTTCCGTGACGCGCGGCGCGTACGAGGACGGTACTATCCGGTCCCTGCATGACGGAAGCCTTCGCCCCCGCCCCCTCGTCCGACGCCGCCACCTCCGCGCCCGGCCTCCGCACGCTGCGCTCGCTGATCGAGGAGCGCGCAGCCTCCGGACGTCGCTTCCACCTCGCCGAGGTGGTCGCGACGGTCGTGCCGATCTGCACCGACCTCGCCCAGCGACACGCGGCCGGCGAGCTGGTGTTCCTGCACGCGTCCTCGGTCGGCGCAGGCCCTGACGGCGTGCCGCGCTACGTCCCCGATCTCGGCCACGTGCGCCCGACCGATCCGGCCGATCTCGCCGCGGTCGCGCCCGAGATCGTCGCGGGCGGCGACCCGACCACGCGCTCCAGCGTCTTCGCGCTCGGCGCCATCGTCTACGAGATGCTCACGCTCGTGCACATCACGCCGGGGATGAAGCCGCCGAGCGCGCTCGTCGAGGGGATCCCGCCCATCGTCGACACCATCCTCTCCAAGGCGCTCGTCACGGATCTCGCGCAGCGCCCCGACGATCTCGCCGCCTTCGCGCAGGCCATCCACCACTTCGCGCCGAACTCGATCTCGCCGCCGCCGATGGTCGACGAGCACGCGTTCGAGGTGGATCTCGACCTGCGCATGTCCATGATCCCCGAGCCCGCGCAGGCGGCCCCCTCGGTGCCCAAGGCGCCGCGCACGCCGCAGATCTCGTCGAGCCACGATCCGTTCGCGGCGGTGGTCGACCAGCGGCGCGTCTCGGCGGCCGATCCGCTGGCGAGCTCGCGCAACCGCACCAGCGAGGAGCTCAACACGCTGAAGGAGCGGCTCGAGGCCGACCCGGCGCCGCGCTGGATCGTGGTGAAGGACAAGATGGATCACGGCCCCTTCGCCGCCATCGAGCTGCTCCAGCAGATCGCGAGCGACACCTTCACGAACGAGGACGAGCTGGTCGACACCCACCAGAACTCGCGCACGAAGATCAAGGATCACCCTGATTTCTCGCGCTTCGCGCACCACGCGAACCTGCGGCGCGATCAGGTCAAGGAGACCAAGGCGGTCGTCGCGGCCGAGAAGCGCGAGAAGGCCGCCGGCGCGAGCAAGGCCGTCATCGGCGTGATCGCGGTCGCCGCGGTGATCGCGGTCGCGACGCTCGTCGCGCTCAAGATCAAGGGGCAGCACGACGAGGACGAGCGCAAGCGCCTCGCGCAGGACTCCCAGAGCCTCAAGGGCGAGGGGAGCGTCGCGGCCGCGCAGAAGCCGAAGCCGAAGCCGGGCGTGGGCGGCGGCGGCGGACACGGCGGCGGCGGCGGCGGCGGCGCCGACTACGACACCGCGCTCAAGAGCGCGATCAGCGACATCGACTCCGACACGCTCTCGCCGTCCGAGTGCGGCAACCCGATCGGCAGCGGCATCGCGGGGAGCTGCGGGCTCGACGGCAAGGCCTGGGTCAAGGTCGCCATCCAGAACGGCCACGCGCTCGGCGTCACCGTGACGACCGACCCCGACCAGCCCGGCGTGAACTCGTGCATCGCGGGCTCGGTGCGCGGCATCTCGTGGCGCAGCACCGGCGGCGTCTCGACCTGCACCCGGACGTTCAAGACGAAGTGAGCGGCGACGCCCCTCGCCGCCGACGCGCGACCCCGGGCCCGACCGGGGCTCGAACCGAGGCGGACGCCCGCATTTACGCCCGCGCGCCCTCCACGCATGAAGCGCCGATGCAGCCGCCCCGCCTCCCCCGTGCCGCGCTGATCCTCGCGCTCGCCGCGACGGCGGCGTGCACCCGCGAGGTCGCCGCGGGGCTCGAGGAGGCCGAGGCCAACCGCGGCGTGGTGGCGCTCGCGCGCTCGGGGATCGACGCCGAGAAGATCGCCGACGGGCAGAGCGACGGGCGCTTCCGCCTGGTGGTCGGCCGCGACGAGGCCACCAGCGCCATCGCGGTGCTCTCGGGCGAGGAGATTCCGCGGCTGCGCCCCACCGCCGCCAAGGACGCGCCGTTCGTCGCCTCGCCGGAGGCCGATCGCGCGGCGCGCGTGGGGCAGACGGCGCAGGCGATCGAGCGCTCGCTCGCGTCGGTCGACGGCGTGATGGACGCGCGCGTACACCTCGACGTGCCGCAGATCGATCCGCTGACCTCGGCGCTCGCGCCCGACGCGAAGGGGGCGCGCGCGACGGCGTCGGTGCTGGTGCGCCACCGCGGCGCGACCCCGCCGATCGGCGTGGAGGAGATCAGGCGCCTCGTCGCCGGCGCGGTGTCGGGGCTCGCGGCCGAGGGGGTCGCGGTGGTCACGGTGAGCGTGCCGCTGCCGACCAGCAGCGCCGATCGCCAGCTCGCCTGGGTGGGGCCGATCGGCGTCTCGCGCGGCTCGCTCCCCGCGTTCCGCGCGCTCGCCGCGGCGGCGCTCGGCGGGCTCTTCGTGCTGTCGGCCGCGCTGGTCGCGCTGGCGATCAAGCTGCGTCGCACGCGCGACGCGCAGGGCGACGCGGGCGCGGAGCCCGAGCGCGCCGGCCGGGGAGCGTCGCGGTGATCCGGCTCGAGCACGTCTCCAAGGCGTTCGGTCAGCCCGTGCTGCGCGACGTCTCGTTCGAGGTGCCGGCCGGCTGCCTGTACGGGCTGATCGGCCCCGGCGCGAGCGGCAAGAGCGTGCTGCTGAAGTGCATCGTGGGGCTCCTGAAGCCCGACTCGGGCTCGATCGACGTCGAGGGGACCGAGGTCACCAAGCTCGACGATCTCGAACTGCAGCAGCTGCGGCTCAAGTTCGGGATGCTCTTCCAGAACAACGCGCTGTTCGACTACATGCCGGTCGGCGACAACATCGCCTTCCCGCTGCGGCGCCTCTTCGACCTGCCCGAGGCCGAGATCCAGCAGCGCGTCGCCGAGCGCCTCGAGCGCATGGCGCTGCCGGGCTTCGAGGCGCGCGCGGTCGGCGGGCTCTCGGGCGGGCAGAGGAAGCGCATCGGCGTCGCGCGCGCGACGGTCACGCGCGCGCCGATCGTGCTCTACGACGAGCCGGCCGCGGGGCTCGATCCGGTCACCTCGCAGAAGATCTTCAACCTGCTGCGCGACGAGCAGCGGCAGGCGAACGCGACCGTCATCATGGTGTCGAGCGACATCGACCGCCTGCTCACGGTGACCGATCGCGTCGGGATGCTCCTCAAGGGGCGCCTGATCTTCGACGGCACGACCGAGGAGGCGAAGGCGAGCACCATCCCGGCCGTGAAACAGTTCATCTACGGGCTCGACGAGGGGCCGCTCTGAGGGTACCGATCGCGCATGCAGCGTGCGTGGTCGTCCCCGGCGACGGGGGAGTGCAGGCTCGAGCTCGTGGTCGGCGACGTCGCGGCGCAGGACACCGACGCGATCGCCAACGCGGCGAACGCGATGCTGATGGGCGGCGGCGGCGTCGACGGCGCCATCCACCGCGCCGCGGGGCCCGAGCTGCTCGACGCCTGCCGCGAGATCAAGCGCAAGCTCGCCGGCGGCGTGCTCCCCGCGGGCGGCGCGATGATCACGCCGGGCTTCCAGCTCGCCGCAAAGCACGTGATTCACTGCGTCGGCCCGATCTTCGAGCGCGAGGGGGCCGCGGCGCCGGCGCTCCTCGCGCGCTGCTACCGAGAGGCGCTGCGGCTCGCGCGCGAGCACGGGCTCGCGTCGATCTCGTTCCCCTCGATCTCGACCGGCGTCTACGGCTACCCGGTGGCCGAGGCGGCCGGCGTGGCGCTCGACGCGGTGCTCGCCGAGCTGCGGGAGCATCGTCGGCCGGCGCTGGTGCGCTTCGCGCTCTTCGACGCGGGCGTGTTCGAGGCGTACGCGACGGCCGCGGCAGCGCGGATCGACGGCGCGTGACCGACGCGGCGCGAGCGAGCCCTGACCGCCTACCGACGCGGTCGGCCGCGCGTGGCGCGGGTGACGGGTGCGACGCGCGTGACCGACGCGGCGGCGCGGTCCACGATGAAGGCTGCGTGAACGAAGAAGTCCTCCTCGAGCTCCCGACCCCCGCGCCGAGATTGCCCCTGGCGACCCACGTCCGCGGCTCGGTGCTCTGCGGCTCGCTGCGCAGCCTGCGCCTGCGCGAGCTCGAGGCCGCGTACTTCGCCGCGCTCGATCCCGCCTGCCATGAAGCCATCCGGGGCGTGGTCGCGGCCGAGTGGGTCCCGGTCGCGAAGGCGCTGGCGCACTACCGCGCGTGCGACCGGCTCGCCCTTCGCGCGGACGTCATCGACGCGATCGGCGCCGAGACGGGCGCGTTCCTCAACGCGACGTACGTGCAGGTGCTGATGCGGATCGCGCACGAAGGCGGCACGACGCCGGTGTCGATCCTCTCGCGCATCGAGCGCGTGCGCGCGCGGCTCTGGCACGGCAGCGCGTTCCGGATCGTGCGCGTCGGGCCGAAGGACCTGCGGGTCGAGTGGCACGGGCAGCCGTGCGCCGCCGTCCCGTATTACCGCGAGGCGTTCGGCGCCTTCCTCGCCGCCGTCGTGCGCCCCTTCGCGCGCTCGCTCTACGTCCGCACGCTGCCGCCGCTCGGCGACACCGTCCTCGTGCATGCGGTCTCCTGGGTCTGAGGGGCCGGCCGGCGCCGGGCGCCCCGACCGCTTTTCGCCGCGCCCCCCTCGGGCTATCGGTCGCGGCCCGATGCGTCGCGTCCCCGCCGTGGTCCTGTTCGCGATCGGCGCGCTCACGTGCGTCGGGCTCGACCTCGCGTACGACGGCCTCGTGTCGTGGGACCGCGGGAGCAAGTTCTGGCTCCACATCCTGGTCGTCTGCGCCATCAACGTGCTCGGCGCGACGTCGCTCAACGTCGTCAACGGCATGGCCGGCCAGTTCTCGATCGGGCACGCCGGCTTCGTCGGCATCGGCGCGTACCTCGGCGGCGCGATCGTCTCGAACCTCGCGCTGGCGCTGAAGATCCCGGTCGCGGCGCTCAAGGACAACCTCTCGCTCGGTCAGAGCTTCCTGCTGCTGCCGGTCGCCCTGGTCGTCGTCGGCCTGGTCTGCGCGGCGATCGGCTTCGTCGTGGGGCTGCCGAGCCTGCGCCTGCGCGGCGACTACCTCGCCATCGTCACGCTCGGCTTCAGCGAGATCGTCCGGCTCACCGTCCTCGGCATCAGCGCCGACTCGGCGACCAACCCGCTCACGCGCGCGATCGCGTCGCTCGGCGGCTCGCTCGGCTACCGCGGCCCGAAGGTCGGCGAGGACTACCTCGGCGTGCCGAGCGTGGCGGGCCCCTTCTGGACGGTGGGGATCGCCGCGCTCGCGGTGTTCCTCGCGCTGCGGCTGAAGCGCTCGGGCTTCGGGCGGGCGCTGCGCGCGGTGCGCGAGGACGAGATCGCGGCCGCGGCGGTCGGCGTGGATCCGGCGAAGTACAAGGTCACCGCGTTCGTGCTGGCCGCGGCGGGCGCCGGGGTCGCGGGCGCGCTGCTCGCCGTGCAGCGCGACGGGCCGGGGATCGTCGGGCCGGCCAACATGAAGTTCGACAAGTCGTTCGAGGTGATCACGATGGTGATCCTCGGCGGCTCGGGGAGCGTGAGCGGCGCGGCGATCGGCGCGGTGCTCTACACGGTCATCTTCTACGCGAGCGAGGAGGCGCTGCACCAGCTCGCGCAGGCCGTCCCCGCGTTCGGCTCGGTCGACGCGGCGGCGCTGCGCATGACGCTCTTCGCGACCGCGCTCATCGTCGTGATGCTGGTGCGCACGCAGGGGCTGTTCGGCGAGCGCGAGCTGTTCGAGAAGAAGGCCGACGACGGCACGCCCAAGCCCCCCAGCCCGTCGAGCGACGACGCGACCGGCACCGCGAAGGAGGCGCTGGCCTCGTGAGCGACGATCTCCTCGTCCTCGACCACGTCGAGAAGCGCTTCGGCGGGCTGAAGGCCGTGAGCGACGTGGGCTTCCGCGTGCCGCGCGGCTCGATCTTCGGGCTGATCGGGCCCAACGGCGCGGGCAAGACCACGGTCTTCAACCTGATCACCGGCGTGTACCGCGCCGACGTCGGCACCATCCGGCTGCGGAGCGCCGCGGAGGGCGGGCGCGAGCAGGAGCTGGTCGGCAAGGCGCCGAGCGCGATCGCGGCCGCGGGCGTGGCGCGCACGTTCCAGAACATCCGGCTCTTCGCGTCGATGACCGTGATCGAGAACGTGCTGGTGGCCGGCGAGCTGCACCGCCGCGCGGGGCTGATCGGCGAGGTCTGGCGCACCAAGCACGCGCGAGAGGACGAGCACGCGGTGCGCGCGCGCGCCCGCAAGCTGCTCGCGTCGATGGGGCTCGCGGACGTCGAGGAGGCGCCGGCGACCTCGCTGCCGTACGGCTCGCAGCGGCGCCTCGAGATCGCGCGCGCCCTGATGCTCGAGCCGAAGCTGCTGCTGCTCGACGAGCCCGCCGCGGGGCTCAACTACGGCGAGGCGGAGTCGCTCAAGGCGCAGATCCGCGCGCTGCGCGACGAGTACGCGCTGACCGTCGTGCTGGTGGAGCACAACATGCAGGTGGTGATGGGGGTGTGCGAGCGCATCCACGTGCTCGATCACGGGATCACCATCGCCGAAGGCACGCCGAGCGAGGTGCGCGCGAACCCCAAGGTGATCGCGGCCTACCTCGGCGAAGAGCCGACTTCCGAGGGCGAGGGCGAAGCGGGCGGAGAGAGCGAGACGGCCGCGCGGCCGGAGGCGAAGGCGCCATGAGGACCCGCCACCCGCACCGCGCGCCGCCGGACGTGCGCTTCAGCGAGCCCGGCTCGCCGCTGCTCGCGGTCGAGAACCTCGAGGTCCGCTACGGCGGCATCCGCGCGCTCAAGGGGATCTCGCTCCACGTCTGCCGCGGCGAGGTCGTCGCGCTGATCGGCTCGAACGGCGCGGGCAAGACCACGACCCTACGCACGCTGGTGCGCCTGGTGCAGCCCGCCGCGGGCACGCTGCGCTACGCGGGCGAGGAGCTCACGACGATCGGCACCGAGCAGGTGATCGAGCGCGGCGTCTCGCTCGTCCCCGAGGGGCGCGCGATCTTCCCGAACCTGACCGTGCGCGAGAACCTCGAGCTCGGCGCGTTCCTGCACCGCGACAAGACGACCATCGCGGAGAGCCTGCACGACGTCGAGCAGCTCTTCCCACGGCTCGGCGAGCGGATGGCGCAAGAGGGCGGGACGCTCTCGGGGGGCGAGCAGCAGATGCTCGCCATCGGGCGCGCCATGATGGGGCGCCCGTCGCTCCTGCTCCTCGACGAGCCCTCGCTCGGCATCGCGCCGAAGCTCGCGCGCCAGATCTTCGAGGCCATCCGCGCGATCGCGGCGGCCGGCGTGACGGTGCTGGTGGTCGAGCAGAACACGCGGCTCGCGCTCGAGGTCGCCTCGCGCGGCTACGTGCTGCGCACCGGCGAGATCGCGCGCGAGGGGAGCTCGAAGGAGCTGCTCGCCGACCCGATGGTGCGCGAGGCGTATCTGGGGGCGTGAGCTGCGCGCGCCCTACAGCCCCTCGCGCCGGATCGCGATGTACTGCGTCCCCGCCGTGCGCAGGTTGTGGACGATGCCGGTGGAGCAGCCGCGCGCCTCGTAGGTCCAGATGCTGCCGAACGGATCGGTCCCCGATTCGAAGAGCATGATGTGGCCTGCGCCGTTGGTGTTGTAGGTGAGCGCGTCGGCGGGCTTGAGCGTCTTGCGATCGATCTTCGACCAGTGCGGGGTGGAGTTGACGAAGTCGTAGGTCGAGTACGGGTGCAGATCGGTGGTGATCGGCGACGGGCTCGGCACCTGCCAGCACTTCGCGACGAACCCCGAGCAGTCGGCGCCGTACTGCCCCGTGTGCGAGCAGCTCGGGCAGCTCCCCGAGCACGTCCCCGCGGCGCCGCCGGGGGCCGCCCACGAGCCGTGCCCCCAGTAGTACGAGTAGCCGACGCCGCCTTTGGCGCGCGTGAAGATGTCGGTGATCTCGGCGGGGGCGCCCGCGGCGTCGGCGGGCGGCGCGCTCGCGTCGACGCCGCCGTCGGGCGTGGCCGCGCCGCAGATCGCAGGGTCGAAGGCCGACTCGGCGACGAGGTACGTCCCCGAGGCCCAGCCGGTGGTGCCGGCGTAGCGCACGTTCCACCAGCCGGCGGTGGGGCTGGCGCTCGGTCCGCCGACGACCGCCACGAGCGATCCGCAGGGCATCGAGAGCAGGACGGCGTTGGTGGTGCCGGCGCCGCTCCGCAGGTTGAGCGAGGTCGCGGTCACGCGCGCGTTGCCGCCGACCGTGATCGCCGCGGTCGCGTCCGGCTGCGCGGGGGCCGCGTCGGGGGCCAGATCGCCTTGCGGATCGTCGGCCTCGAAGGTGGGGACGTCGGCGGTCGCGTCCGCGGCGTCTCCGGCGTTCGCGTCGGCGTCGATCGCGACGAGCCCCGCGGGGTCGCTGCTGCTGCAGCCGGCCGCGGCGAGGAGGCCGAGCGGGGCGAGCGACACGAGCGAGATCAGGACGGCGAAGCGGCGAGACGTGCCCATCGAGGAACCTCCGGCGAGAGGCCTCAGCCTACGCCGCGGCGTCCGCGCTGTCAGAGCCGGGCGCTGGACGGGCGCGGACCCGCTCCGTCCCGCTCGTCGTGGCGATCGCGTGACGTCCGGGACCGCCGTGCGATGATCGCCGGATGCGCGCTCGCGTCGGCTTGCTCTGCGGGATGGTCGGCTTGTTCGGGTGCTCGTCGAGCAGCGCGGGCGGCGCGGCGGCGA
>CAIXWQ010001256.1 GCA_903923175.1 uncultured delta proteobacterium
ACGTTGACGAGCTCGACGCGGCCCTCGCCTCGCGCTTCGTGCGCCTCGACGTGACGGCCAGCCGCGAGCGCTGGGCCGAGTGGGCGCGCGGCGCCGACGTGCTCGACGAGGTGATCCGCTTCGTCGAGCGTCACCCCAAGGCGTTCGATCCGACGCCGCCGCGGTCGTGGACGTACGCTTCGTCGCTCCTTCGCTCGGCGCGCGATCGCGGCTGGAAGCGCGAAGAGCTCCCCGGGCTGCTCCGCACGGTGCTCGGCGATCCGGCGGCGCAGGCGCTCGCCTACGAGCTCGGTCGAGCCTCTCCCGAAGCCATCGACGCGCTCGCGCTGCTGCGCAAGCCCGACGCCTTCCTCGAGAAGCTCGAGGAGCTCTCGCGCGCCAAGCGCCTCGACGTGCTGCGCGTCCTGGCAGACGACCTGGTGACGCTGGTGCGCTCGCCCAAGGGGAAGAAGGCGCTTACCGCGTCGGGCGGCCCGGACGTGCTTCGCATCGTCCTCGCCCCCATGCCCGCCGACCTGCGCGAGCGCGTCGAAGCCGTGCTGCCGAAGGGATAGCCGTATGCGCGAATTCCCCGAAGAGCTGGCGCGCAAGCTCCCCGCGCTCGCGTGGCACCGCGACGGCCCCTCGGCGCTGATCGCGGCGATCGCCCCCTACGCCGATTCGCCCGCCGAGGCGCGCCGGCTGGGGACCGCGTGGGTCGAGGCGCGACGGCACGGCTACGCCGCGACGCTCCCTGGCGGTCAGCCGATGCCGCCGCCGCGCAACCCCTGGTCGCCGAGCTCCAATCCGTACGCCGGCGTAGAGGCCGAGGTGAAGGCGACGCTCGCCCTCGCGTGGCGCGTGCTGGAGGGACGCGCGGAGGGCAAGCTCCAAGACGAGGTGGCGATTCGACGCATGCAGGCGCTCCTCGCGCCGATGCCGACCCACGAAGGGGATGCGCAGCGCGAGCTCTTCGCGTGGACGACCAGCGACCGCCCGCTGCGCTGCGTGCGCGACGCGCTCGACTGCCCGGGAGAGCAAGGGCGCCTCGATCCGGATGGGATCGCGCAGCTGTTGGCGCTCGCGGCGCGGTGGCAGCGAGCCGCCGAAGCGAGCGAGCTGAGCGATGTCGAGCGCGCGGCGTTCCGCTTGCTCGTGCTCGCCGGCGAGTCGCCAAGCACCGCACTCGATAGCGTGCGCGCGTGGGACCCCTGGCGAGGCGAGCTGCCGAATGGTCAGTGGCTCCCCGAGGAGTCGGTGCCGAAGGCGCCGGCCGGGCCGGTCGTGATCGCCGGGGTGCGCCTGAACGCCGCGGTGTGTATGCGTGTGCGGCAAGTCCTCTGGCACGACGCCGGCCGCGCGACGCAGCTCCTGATGCACTCCTGCGCGCTCTCGCCGGCGCAGGCGCGCGCGGTCGTGCAGGCGCTCGGGAGCGGTTGGGCGGTCGAGGCGAAGCTCGTCGAAGACGCGGAAGAGCCCGAGGCCTCGCCGCAACGATCCAAAGCCACCGCAGGCGTGGTGAGCGCGCGGGCGAGGGTCGAGCGCGGCATGAAGCTGCTGCTCGCCGACTACCCGCTTCACTGGGCGATCCTCGCGCAGGCCTCGCTTCGCGCGGCGACCTCGCACGAGACCACGTGGGTGAACGCGCCCGGTGACGCGGGGGCGCCGATCGGGCTCTCGTACCACCCCGGCTTCGTCGAGACGCTCGGCGATCTCGAGTGCGCCGCGGTGCTGCTCCACGAGGTGCACCACCTGATCCTCGACCACCTCGTCGGCCCGCCG
>CAIXWQ010001257.1 GCA_903923175.1 uncultured delta proteobacterium
CCCGCCGAATGCGATTCGTCGGGGCCAAACCCCACCTGAGAGACTGTTTCACAGTCTCTCAGGCCGCGCGGCGCGAGGCCGAGCGCTCGAGCAGCTCGCGCGCGGTGGCGATGCCGCAGTTCTTCACGATCTCGACCTCGACGCCGAAGCGCCGGGCGATGCGCTTGGCGGTGAGCACGCCGCCGTGGCTGTTGAGGCCGGTGACCACCACGACGCGATCCGCGCGGCGGATCACGCGCTCGAGCGCGTCGGCGCCGCGGCCGTGCACGTTGCCTCGGTGCACCTCGACCTCGACCCCGAGGCAGCGACCGGCCTCGACGATCGCGGGCTCGAGCCGATCGAGCCCGCCGACGAAGGCGACGCGGGCGGGGCGCTGGATCGTGGACATGTCTGCCATAGCAGACAGTATTATGTGATCGCGAAGCTCGCGCAAGTCTCCACCCGCGGTCGGGCGCGGGGGAGGCGAGCGCTCACCGCGTCTCGTCGCGGTGCGCGTCCCAGATCGGCGTCGCCGTCTCGTGCCCCGCGGCGCCGGCCAGGAACGCGCGGCCGAACGCGCCGACGTCGCCGGTGAAGCCGCGGTGGACGGCGAACTTCGGGCGGTGCACGGCGAAGCCGCCAGGCTTTTCGGCGTGGCGGTACGGCAGGATGACCTGCAGCTGCAGCGGCCCGCCCACGAAGTCGATCGCGTCGATGATCAGCGCGTCGACGCGCTCGCCCTGGAGCGTGACGTAGCCGTCGACGATCGACACGGCGCGCTCGGCGTGCTCGGCGTTGCCCTGCAGCGCGAGCTTGGCTTCGGCGGCGCGGACCTTGAGATCGCCCTCGTCGAAGGTGCGCAGCGCGCGCTCGTCGCCGCGCTCGCGCGCGACCATCGGCACGAGGGTCTCGCCGCGGGCCACGAGCTCGACGGCCTGCGCCGCGTAGTAGCCGGCGAGCAAGCCCGCGCGCTCCAGCGAGGTCGCCGGCCCGACGTCGTTCATGGGCGTGGTCACGCGTCGGCCGGTTCCTGCACGAGCACGAAGGGCTGCACGACGAGCGACAGCCACTGCCGCGTCGCGTCCTTCGGCCACTCCTCGCGCTCGGCGCGCGAGGGCTTGCGCAGCTCGCCCGAGGCGATCCAGGCCTGCACCTTCGGGACGTCGTCGGTCGCGACGGCGACGCCGCACTCCACGAGCGTCAGGCTCTGGGCCACGACGAACACGGCGTCGCGCGCGAGCATCGCGCGGAAATCGGTGAAGAACACGGCGCCGAGCGTGCGCTCGAGGTTCGCGCGAATCGCCTCGGCGAGGGGGACGGAGCCTTCCTGGGGCATCGGCGCAGTGTAGCCGCTCGCCGCCCCGCTCACACGAGCTCCAGCCAGCCGAACCACACCGGGTGCTCGCGCTTGTACCACTCGAGCACGCGGCGGATGGCCTCCTGCTTCTCCTTCGGCATCACCTTGTCGTCGATGCGATCGAAGTGGACGCGGATGCGCTCCCCCTCGTATTCGAGCGCCTGCGAGAGCATCGTCTGCAGCTCGTTGCGGATGCGCCCCGAGTCGCTCACCTTGACCGGGCGCTGCGTGTAGTCGACGCCCGACAGGAAGCGCACGAGCAGCGGCCCGAAGACCAGCCGCGTCTGCTCGAGCTTCTCCTGCAGGCGGAAGGTGAAGCGGATGAGGCTGCTCGCGTGGCGCGTCGCGAGGCGCGTGCTCACCTGGTAGAGGTCGTCGGCGAGCTTGGTGACGCCCGGCGTGCCCGTGTACGGATCGTCGCAGATGTAGCCGGTGCACGAGAGCACGTGCCACCCCTTCTCGGGGAGGAAGTCGTCGGCGCGCAGCACGCGGCGATCGAGCGGGATCTGCGACTGCACCGCCTCACGGATCGCGTCGCCGTAGAGCGCGACGCGCTCGGGGCCGACCGGGCCGTCGAAGAGCGCGGCGAGCCGCTCGGGGAAATCGGCCGCGTCGGGCGACAGCCGCATGAGCTCGTACTCGCGCTCGCGCGAGAGCTCGAACTTCGGCGAGAACGGCGCCATCGTCGCGTCGACGTCGAGCACCTCGGAAAGGCTCGCGGCCTGCAGCGCCTCGGCCGTCGCGGCGTAGCCGTCGCAGAGGAGCATGTGCGTCGCGCCGGCGGGGTCCTGCCAGCTGCGCACCAGGAACGTCGGCGCGTAGGTGCCGGAGTCGGTGAAGACGGCGATCCCCGACGGCGCCTTCCAGCCGTCCTCGACCAGGTGCACGCCGAGCTCCTGCCACTCCTGCCAGAGCCGCCCGAGGCGCGCCGCGCGGCTCTGACCGCGCAGCGTCCAGACGTGGATGTGCTCGCGGCGGATCCCCGGATACGCGGCCTCGATCGCCTCGACGACCTTCGCGCGCGGCGTCAGGTAGTCGAGCAGCACCGAGCGCTTCTCGGCCTCCTCGGTCACGCGGCGCGGGACCGTCATGCACCCCATGTAGGCCTCGTACGGGCGCGTGACCTTGAGCGGCGAGTCGAAGAGGTGGAAGACGGTCATCGGGCCCGTCTCCTTCCCCTCGGCGAAGCGCGACGTGTTCTCGAGCGTGTCGACGGCAGCGCCCCACACCGTGATGCCGCGCGCGCCGAGCCCGTCGTAGAAGTCCGACCACGAGTGGTCCGGATCGTTGAGCAGCTTGCGCGTGGCGGCGTCGACCACGTGCGCGACCTCGGGGCGCGCGTAGACGCGGCCGAAGCCGAGCAGCGGGTTGCTCCCCATCTCGGGGGTCTCGCCCGCCTTCGGCATCAGCCCCTCGCCGAGGCTCACCATGATGGCGTGGTTCTCGGGGAGCGAGCGCGTGAGGTGCCAGAGCCCCTCGCTCATCACGTACGCCGAGATCGCGTCGGCCGCCTTCTTCGCCTGGTTGTAGGCGTGCTTGTCCTGCCCCTTGCCCTCGCCGAAGCCGCCGAAGAGGCGCGTTCCGAGCGCGGTGGCCGCCGCGGTGGTCGCGAGGCAGCGGCTGATGGCGCGCGGCGCGAACGAGTACGCCGAGACCGGCAGCTCCTGCGCGCGCTCGATCTCCACGTCCTCGAGCCACAGGTGGTAGCGCAAGAGCACCGGGCGCGTGTCGAAGGCCCACTGGGCGATCCGGTTCCGCTTGGCGATCGGGTCCATCCTGGAATTGCTACGCCCGCGGGCCCGTCGTCGCCATCGGGCAGGCCGCGCGCCGCTCGGCGGAACCGTGCGGAGGTATCGCCGACGCGCGCGGACGCGCGGCTCGCGCCTCGCAGATCGCCGTCGCCTCGGCGTGGCGTCACATCGACGTGAGGATGCGGTCGACGTCGTCGCGCGAGAGGGTGAAGGTCGCGTTCACGCCGTCGACGCGCGCCCAGTAGATCCGCGTGCGGTCGAAGCGCGAGGCCTCGCCGACGACGATGCGGCGCTTGGGCTTGCCGTCTTCGCCGCGCGTCTCGATCACGAGCGTGGGCGTGGCGAAGCCCTCGTCCTTGGCGGCCTCACCGAGGTGCGCGAGCGCCTCCGCGCGCATCCCGACCACGAGATCGGCGAGCGTGCGCGCGATGACGTCGCCGCCCGGCGAGCCCGCGTCGGCGTCCTCGCGCCAGACCTTTGCGTCGGTGAAGCGCAGCGCGCGCGTGGTCTTGTCGCGCGTGAGCAGCACGCGGGGCGCGTCGGTCGGATCGACGCCGAGGATCCCGCGGTCGAACGGCGGGCGCACGAGGGCGTCGCGCTTGCCGTCGGCGAGCGTGCAGATCGGGTCGCGGCCGCGCACGCGCGCGTAGACGCCCCCCTCGGGGGCCGGCGCGCCGAGGTCGATCACGAGCTCGCTCGCCTTCGCGCCGCCGAGCTTCACCGAGATCGACACGCTCGGCTTGGCGAAGCCGAAGTTGCCGTCGTCCTTCTCGGCGACCCAGCGCTGGCAGGTGAGCGTCGCGAGCTGCTTGCCGAGCTCGACGGCGGCGGCCGGGTCGGTCCCGACGTCGCTCGGCGCGACGAGGCGGTAGACCGCGCCGTCCTTGGTGAGATCGAAGGGGACCGCGAACGGCGCGTCGGACTTCACCGTGACGCGCTCCAGCGCGTCGGCGGCGAGATCGACGAGGAAGGGGCTCTGCACGAGGCGGCCGGCGGCGGCGCCGAGCACGCTCGCCTCGGTGGCCGGCACGCGGAGCACGGCGCCGTCGTCGAGCCGCTTCACGAAGACGAACCGCGCCGGCTCGCCCTTGGCGCCGGCGCCGGCTGCGCCGCTCGCGCCGTTCGCGCCCTTCGCGGCTGAGCCCGCGTCGGGGTCCTCGATCGGCGCGCTGAACTCGATCGTCTGCGACCAGTCCTGGCTCGTGCCGCCCTCGGGCGGGGCGTCGCCGCTCGTCGCCGCGTCGACCCGCCGACGCAATGTCGCGCGCCCGGCCGCGGGGGCGAGGCCGTAGCTCGCGAGCTTCTCGGGCGCGACCCGCAGCGGCGTGCCTCGGAGCAGCGCGAGCGCGCGGAGCAGCCGATCGGTCGCGTCCTTGTCGGCCTCGCTGTTGGTCGGTGCGCGCAGGTGGAGCCCCTCGCCCGCGCGCTCGCCGTCGACGAGCTTCTTGCCGGAGAGCTCGATCTCGACCGCTTCGATCTCGGAGATCTTCGCGTTCTCGCTGCCGAAGAGGAGCCCGAACGCGCCGGTGTCGACCCACTGCGAGGCGGGGCGCTCGAGGCCGCCGATCACGAGCCTCGGCACGCAGCCGGTGGCCTTCTCGGGGGCGCGCATCTGCACCACCACGAGCTTCGGATCCTTGGGGCACGCGCCGCCCCAGGCGACGTGCACCTCGGGCATGCCGTCCTTCTGCTTCACGTCGAGCGTGCCGCCCTGGGCGGTGTCGACCAGCGTGTCGTCGGGGAGGAACGGATCCGCGCGCAGATCGGCGAGCGACTGCGCGAGCCCGTCGAAGACGTCCGCGTCGACGCGGATCGGCGCGCCGCCCCCGACGGGGAGCCCCTTGGCGAGGCGCCAGGTGGCGTGCTCGCCCTTGTCGAGCACGACCTCGCCGCCCGCCGCGGAGCGCAGCTCGACGTGGCGGAAGTTCGTCGACTTCTCCTGACCCACCAGCGACGGCTCGCGGTAGGCGTCGGCCGAGCGATCGAGCGCGCCGACCAGATCGGCGGAGACGACGAAGACGCCGCCCGGATCGTCGCCGTAGGGCGCGAGCTCGAGGTAGGCCGGGCCGAGCTCGGGCCCCGCGTCGGGCTGCGCCGCCGAAGCCGCAGGGGGCGCGCCGCCGCCGCGGGTCGCCTCGCGGCCGACCGCGTGCTTGAGGATGACGCCCTTCATGGCGACCTCGACGCGCACGCGCGGCGCGTCGAGCCCGAATTGCGCGCGCTCCGAGGGGGTCGCCTGACCGACCGCGCGCTCCGAGCGAGCGCCTCGGATCGACTCGAGGAGCGGGAGCACCGCGAGGTGGCTGGCCGACGCGACGCGCGGCGAGGTCAGCTTCCACAGGTCGCCCTCGCGCACGAGCTCGATGTGCTCGTTGCCCTGGGGTGTCCGGCGATCGATGGTCACGCGCGTGACGTCGTCCGGATGCCAGACGCGGATCAGCATGCCGAGCCGCGACGCCTGCTCCGCGGTGCTCGGCTTGTGCCGATCGACGCCGAAGACGTACACGCCGAGGATCAGCGCCGTGGCGCAGAGACCGTAGCTCACGAGCTCGGAGCGTCGCGCGGGGAGCACGGCGGGGATCTACCACGGTGCGCGCCGGAGCGAGGGCGCGTCGGCCTCGCCGGCCCCGGCTCCGGCTCTGGCCGCGGCTGCGGCTGCGGTCGCGGCTGCGGCTGCGGCGTCGTTTCCGGTCACCCCTGGGTCGTCACATGCACGCGCCCGCACCGTTGCACGTGCTCGCCCCGGCGCACTCGTTGTCGGGGTCGGAGCCGGCGGCGATCGCGCCGCACGTGCCGTTCACGCCGGCCCCCTTCTTGGCGGCGCTGCAGGCCTGGCAGAGCCCGCCACACGCCGTGTTGCAGCAGACGCCGTCGACGCAGGAGCCCGAGCTGCACTCGTTGGAGACTCCGCACGCGGCGCCTTGCCCCTTCTTGGGCGCGCAGCTCGTCGCCTGGCAGTAGTAGCCGTTCGCGCACCCGGCGTCGGACGCGCACGCGCTCAGGCACGCGGCCCCCGCGGCGTCGCACGCGTACGCGCCGCAGACGAGGCTCGCTCCGGGGCTGCAGGTCCCGGTGCCGCTGCAGACCGACCAGGAGGTCGTGCCGCCGCTGCAGGTGGTCGGGCTGCACATCTGCCCGATCGGGTAGACGGCGCACGCGCCGCCGCCGCTGCACACGCCGGTCTTACCGCAGCTCGCCGCCGACTCGGTGGCGCACTCGTCGTCCGGATCGGTGCCGGCCTGGATCGGCTTGCAGGTGCCGTTGGCGGCGCCGGTCTTGGCGGCGCTGCACGCGAAGCAGGTGCCCGTGCAGGCGTTGCTGCAGCAGACGCCGTCGGCGCAGAAGCCGGTGGCGCACTGGTTCGGGGCGCCGCAGGCCGCGCCGAGCGCCTGCTTCGCGACGCAGTTCCCCGTCTGGCAGTAGCTCGTCGCGGCGCAGTCGGCGTCGCCGGCGCAGCTGGTCGCGCAGGCCGTCGCCGCGGCGTTGCACGTGTACGGGGCGCAGACGCTCGCCGCGCCCGCCACGCAGACGCCCGCGCCGCTGCAGTACGAGGTGGCCTTGGCGCCGCCCGCGGTGCAGCTGCCGGCGAGGCACACCGTCGACGGTGCGTAGAGCTGACACGCGCCAGCGCCGTCGCAGGCGCCGGTGCGGCCGCAGGTCGTGACCGCGTCGGTCGGGCACTCGGCGTCCGGGTCGGCGCCGAGCGCGATCGGGCCGCAGACGCCGTCGACGCCGCTCCCCTTCTTGGCCGCGGTGCAGGCCTGGCACGCGCCGGCGCAGGCGTCGTTGCAGCAGACGCCGTCGGCGCAGGCGCCGCCGAGGCAGGTGTTGCCGGCCGCGCACGCGGCCCCCGCGGCCCCCTTCGGCTTGCACGAGCCGGTCGCGAGGTCGCAATACGAAGGCGCGGTCGTCGCGCCGCACTGCGCGTCGGAGGTGCAGATCTGACACGTGCCGCCGCCGCAGAAGCCGGACAGGCAGTCTCCGGCGACCGTGCAGAGCTTGCCGGTGACGCACCCGGGGCAGCCGCCGCCGCAGTCGACGTCGGTCTCGACGCCGTCCTTCAGCAGGTCGGTGCAGGTCGCGGCGACGCACGCGTGGGCGATGCAGACCTTCGCGGGGCTGCCGGTGCAGTCGCCGTTCACCAGGCACGCGACGCAGCGGCCGGCGCCGTCGCAGAGGGTCCCGGCCGCGTCGCTGCACGTCGCGCCCGCGGCCGCGGGCGTCGTCGCGCAGACCCCGGCGGCGCAGCGGGCGAGCACGCACGCGGTGGCGGACGTCGGGCAGTCCTTGGCCGGATCGACGCACGCCGCGGTCTCGGCGGCGTCGGCGTCGCTCGCGTCGCTCGCGTCCTGCGCGTCCTGCGCGTCCTGCGTGTCGGGCAGCGCGTTCGCGTCGGCGTCCTCGGCGCTCTGGTCGGCGAGCGCGTCGGCCGCGTCGGCCGCGTCGGCCGCGTCGGCCGCGTCGGCGCTCGCGTCGTCGGCGCTGGCGTCCGCGTCGTCGCCCGGGTCGGCGACCGCGGCCGAGGAGCCGCAGCCGATCGTGCACGAGAGCGCGCCGCAGAGCGCGAACGTGAGCGTGATGGCGAGCGCGGAAGCGCGGGGTGTCCTCATCGCGCGAGCATGGCCGGCGGCGCCGGGCGCGACAAACGGTTCGAGCCCTCCGACCTGGGACGAGGGCGCGGGGATGCGCCGGCGCACGTCGAGCCGGGGGGCTCGCCGCTCGACGACCGTGGCGCGACTCGCGAGCGCGAGACGCATGAGCTCGCCCGCTCGACCTACCTCCTCGTCGAGCACACGGCGTGGAGCCCGGACGCGGCGCGGTTCCTCGTCGACTCGGAGTTCGGTGACGTCCACCTGCTCGACGCCGGGAAGGGCGGCGTCGTGCGCGCTCGCCCGCCCATCACGCCGAACCCCGCCGGCGTCGCCTCGCCGCTCGAACCGACCTTCACCGACGAGAGCGATAGGCGTGCGGCCAAGGCGCTCTTCGTGCGCGTCGCCCCGGCCGGGGCCGCCGAGGCGCCGACCGATGCGGAGCTCGCCGCGCGCGAGCAGCCGGGGCTCGTGGCGGACTACTACGCCGGCAAGCCGCGCCGCTCGCGATGGGCGCCGGCCGTCGCCGTCGGACCGAGCCCGCGGCCGGCCCCTCCGCCCTCACGCGGTCACGCGGATCCCGAGCGCCTCGCGCAGCTTGAAGTGCGGCTCGCTCACCGACCACGCGAGCAGGTCCTCGATCCGCTCGGTGGGCGACGGATCGTGGGGCCCGGGCGCCTCGGCGGCGCAGACGCGCGCCGCGGCCGCGACGTCGCCCGCGAGCAGCACGCCGAAGCGCTGCGCGACGCGATCGACGCTCTTCCAGAAGGCCTTCACGTCGGCCTGGCCGCCGCGCTCGAGGAAGCGCCCCATCACCTTGCGCAGCGCCTCGACCTGCACCGGCTGCAGGTAGCGCGCGAGCTCGCGCGCGGTCTCCGCGGCGATGCGCGCGAGCTCCTCGGGCATCGGCACGGCGACGTTCGAGAGCTGGAGGGCCGAGAACGAGAGCGCCTTCAGCTCCGCCGGCCCGGCGACGAGCGTCGTCACGGAGAGCTCGGGTCGCAGGGTCGAAAGGTGCCGCGCGGCGGCGAAGCGACGCTCGGCGGGCGCGTCGAGCGCGAGGGCGAAGGCGCCGACGCGTGACGCCGGCGGATCGACCAGCAGCGGCGAGAGCCCGCCCGGCACGTCGGGGCGCGCGCTCGGTCGCGGCACCGGCAGCCCGAGCACCGCCGCGGCCACGCCGAGGTCGCGGACGAGCGGGAGCGCCGAGGTCGAAGGGTCCTCGATCGACGAAGGAGGCGGCTCGCCGAGCCCTCCTTCGCTCCTCAGCCGGACCAGGCGCGCGGCGCGCAGCGCGGGGGCGAGCAGCTCGAACAGCTTGCCGAGCACGACGTCGTGGTCGGCGGGGAAGAGCGCGGCGAAGCCGGCGAGGTCGAGCGCGCGGCCCGGCTCGATCGGCGAGGCCGGCGAGAGCTGCGCGAGGAATTGCCGTTGCTCGACGTCGGCCTGCTGCAGGAACGAGAGCGCCGAGGCCACGCACCACGCGCGGTCGAACGCGCCGTGCCGGCGATAGAGGCGGTAGAGCTGCTGGTAGGGCTCGGCGCGCCGCGGCTCGCGGGCGACGGCCTGCTGCAGCTCGAGCGCCGCCTCGGCCACGCGCCCGCCGCGCTCGTAGAGATCGGCGAGGATGCGGCGCGTGCGCGCCTCGTCCGGGCGCAGGCGCGCGGCCGCCCGGAACGCCTCGAGCGCGCCGGCCTCGTCGGCGAGGCGATCGCGGTAGATCAGGCCGAGCCCGCTAAAGAGCTGGTGCTCGACCGCCGTGTCGCGCGTCGCGCTCGCGGCGACGCGGTGGAGCATCCGCCGGTACGCCCGCTCCAGCCGGCGCCAGTCCTGCGTCGCGGTGAGCTGTCGATCCAGCGACTCGAACGCCTTGAGCAGCGTCGGATCGTCGTCGAGCGCGCGCTCGAAGCAGGCGAGCGCCCGATCGACGTCGCCCAGCGCGTCGCGCAGCAGCTGCCCCATCGTCAGCACGTACTTGGCGCGGCGCTTCGGGTCGCCCTCGAACTCGACGACGCGGCCGAGCACATCGAGCACGCGCGGCCAGTCCTGCGAGGCCTGCGCGATCGCGAGCACGCGGTGCAGGCGCGCGAGATCGCGCGGCCGCTCGTCGAGCGCCGCCTCCAGCGTCGCGATCGCCTGGGCGGCGTCGCCGAGGCGCGTCCACGAGGCCTCGGCGGCCGCGTCGAGGGCTACGAGGCGCTCTTCGGCGGCGCTCGCCACGTCCGCGATCTTGCGCTGCGTCTCGACGTAGCCCGGCCAGTCCCCGTGCTCGGCGTAGAGCTCGACGAGCGTCGCGAGCGCGCCGCGGTGGCCGGGCGCGAAGCAGAGCAGGTGCTCGAGCGTCGCGCTCGCCGCGCGGGCCTTGCCGAGCGCGCGCTGGATGATGCCCAGGCGGTGCAGGACCTCCACGCGCCGGGCGTCCTCGTCGAGCGTCGCGAGCAGCCGCTGGTGCGCGTCGCGCGCGGCGGGCCAGTCCTGCTGTCGGAAGGTCGCGTCGGCGAGCGCCTCCAGCAGCTCGGGCGCGCCGGGGGCGTGCCGCTGCGCCTCGCCGAGCACGCGCGCGGCCTCGTCGTCTCGCCCGAGCCCCGAGAGCGCGCGGCCGTGGAGCCAGGCGAGCTTGCGCGCCTCTTCCGACGTCGCGGCGCGGCCGCACAGCTTCGCGAGCAGCGGCTCGGCGCGCGCGAAGTCGCCCGCCGCGAGGTGCTCCTCCGCGAGCGGTCGCAGCGCGTCGTCGACGTCCTCGTCGAGCGCCAGCGCCTGCTCCCAGGCCTCGCGCGCGCCGCCGGGATCGCCGAGCGCGCCGGCGCGCAGGGCGCCGAGCTTCGCGAGCAGCTTGGCGCGCTGGCGGGTCGGCGCGGTCAGCGCGATCTCGCGCTCGAGCCAGCGCACGGCGCCGCGCTCGTCCCCCTCGTCGAGCGTGAGGCGGAGCAGCGCCTGCACGGAGGGAAGGTGGCCTTGCGCCTGATCCAGCGCGTCGAGGTAGGCGTCGCGCGCGCCGCGCTCGTCGCGCAGCTCCTCCAGCGCGAGGCCGAGCG
>CAIXWQ010001258.1 GCA_903923175.1 uncultured delta proteobacterium
CGCCGCCGCCGCCGCCGAAGCCACCGCCGCCGCCACGGCCACCGCCGCCGCCGCCGCCGAAGCCACCGCCGCCGCCGCCGCCGCGCTGGGGACGCTCCTCAGCCTCGTTGACGCGGAGCGGACGGCCGTCGAGGAGCGCGCCGTTCATCTCGGCGATCGCTTCCTGCGCCTGCTGCGCCGTGGCGAGGGTGACGAAGCCGAAGCCGCGCGACTGGCCGGAGTCGCGGTCGGTCACGACGTGGACGTCGGTGACCTCACGGCCGTTCACCGCGAAGGCGGCGCGAAGGGACTCTTTGTCAGTCTGGAACGAGAGGTTGCCGACGTACAGACGCGTGCTCATGGGATGTTCTCTTCTCTTCAGGCTCGCAGGAGACGCGCGGGGGACCCCGCGCCAGTTGGCCTTCCGTCGAACCGAGCCGAGTTCGGACAGGGGCGCCGCGTCGGAGTTCCTCCGCGGCCACACTCGCGTCGTCGAGTCAGAGCCCCAATCCCGAATCCCTAGCGAGAGAGAGCGAGGCAGATGCCGACAGCCGTCGTTCGTGAGCGCACCCACGATAGCGCAGGCGCGCGGGAACGCAACTCGCGTATTTTCACCAACGATTTCCGCCTCACCCGTACGTCGCGTCGGCCTCGTACACGAGCACGCCGGTGCACTGGCTCTCGGCCGCGCCGAGCGTCCCCTGGCAGGGCTCCTCGCCGGTGAAGTGCGCCTCGCCGCTGCGCAGCGCGCGCATGACGGCGTCGGTGATCTCGTGCCCGCCCTCGCGGCACTCGCGATCGGCGCAGGCCACCCAGAAGAGCGCCGGCGCGCGCGGGACGATCACGACGCGCCGGTGCGCGGATTCGACCAGCGAGACCGAGCCGCGGCGGAACGAGAGCGAGAGCTTGAGCGTCCGCAGCCGCGGCACCTCGGAGGTGAGCCGGGGCGCGTCGTCTTCGCTCTGCTGCCGACGGGCCATGCGCTCCGCGGCTTCACGATTTCGATGGAACATCCGTCTCCCTGAGCGGGCGACCGGAAGCCCCCGGCTGGAGGCTGGCGATCGAACCCCGAGGCGAGAGTTGCGCAGCAAGCTCTCGCAAAAACCTGGACGACCGCGGCGTCGATCCGCCGCGGCCCATCAACGTAGCACCTCGCGCCGCCGTCGACGCGTCGACCCGCAGCGCCATTCGACGAGCCGGCCACGGGTCGGCGGCGGGCCGCGTCGCTACCGTCGGGCGTAGCGCGCGAGCCCCTCGTGGAGGCAGCGCATCGCGCGCTCGAGGCGGTCGACCTCGAGCACGTAGGCGATGCGCACCTCGTCGCGGCCGAGCCCCGGCGTGGCGTAGAAGCCGTCGCCTGGCGCGAGCATCACGGTCTCGCCCTCGTGCTGGAACTCGCGGAGCAGCCACTCGCAGAAGTGGCCCGAGTCGGCGACCGGGAGCTGCGCCATCACGTAGAACGCCCCCTCGGGCGTGCGCGCCTTCGCGCCCGGGATCGCCGCGAGGCCACGCATGACCGCGTCCCGGCGGCGCCGGTACTCGGCCTGCATCTCGCCGAAGTACGCCCCTTCGATCGAGAGCAGCCCGAGCGCGCCGTGCTGCTCGAGCGACGGCGAGCAGAGCCGCGCCTGGCCGAGGTGGAGGAACACGCGCTGCAGCGCGGGATCGGAGGAGACGACGCAGCCGACGCGCGCGCCGCAGACGCTGTAGCGCTTGCTGAGCGAGTCGAGGAGCAGCGCGCGGCTGCCGAGCTCGGGGAACGCGAGCACGCTGGTGTGCGGGATCTCGCCGTAGACGAACTCGCGGTAGGCCTCGTCGGACACGAGGTAGAGCTCGCGCGCGATGGCGACGTCGACCAGCGTCTGCATCTCGTCGCGCCGCAGGACCGTGCCCGTCGGGTTGTTGGGCGAGCAGATGATGATCCCCTTGGTGCGCGGGCCGATCACCGCCTCGATGCGCTCGCGCGACGGCAGGTGATAGCCGTCCTCCGGGGCGCAGGTCACCGGGCGGAGCGTGACGCCGGCCTGCACCGCGAACGAGTTGTAGTTCGTGTAGAAGGGCTCGAAGCAGACGATCTCGTCGCCGGGATCGCAGATCGCCATCATCGCGAAGAGGATCGCCTCGCTGCCGCCGGTGGTGACCGTGACGTCGTCGTCGGCGACGGCGAAGCCGAGCTTGCGGTAGTAGTCGGCCATCCCCTGGCGCAGCGGCGCGAGCCCGGCCGAGTGGCCGTACGCGAGGACCTTCTCGCGGTAGCTCGAGACGCGCTCGAAGAAGACCTCGGGCGTGGGGACGTCCGGCTGGCCGATGTTGAGGTGGTGGACGACCACGCCGCGCTTCTTCGCGTCTTCGGCGAAGGGGACGAGCTTGCGGATCGGCGAGGGGGGGACGTTCTGGCCGCGGAGCGAGGGGTGCATCGAGGTTGCGGGAGCATCGGTTGGGCGCGCGCCGCGATGCAAGTGCGACCGCGCGGGATCGGGCCTCGACGCGCGCGGGACACGCGGGACCTCGCGGCGGACGCGACGCCGGCGCGCCGTCGACGCGTGGCAAGTCCGAGCGCGCCGCGTCGAGGGCCCGGTGGGCGCGGCGCTGCGCGCGCGTTGTCGACGTGAGGCCCAGCTCGTTAGGCTCGGTGTCATGCCGCGAGACGCTCATCCTCCCGCTGCCCTCCCCACCGAGACGCCGGCGCCCGCGTCCGACCCGCGCGGGCTCCGGCGGCGCAGCTTCCTCGGCGGCCTGCTGACGCTCGTCTGCGCCGCGCCGCTCGCCGGGACGGCGTGCACCGACGACGCGCCGCCCGCGGGGCCGACCCCCTCCGACGCAGGGCCGGACGTGCCCCTCGGCGCCTGGCTCGTCCCGGCGGGCACGACGCTCGACCCCGCGCGCTACGCGCTGCTCTCGGCCGCGATGGACGCGATGATCCCGGGCGACGAGGCCTCGCCGGGCGCCATCCTCTGTGGCGCGCCCTGGTACCTCGATCAGCTCCTCGGCGCGTTCCGCAGCGAGCCGCCGCGCATCTTCGCCGGCGGCCCGTACTCGGGGCGTCACGGCGGCGTCGACGGCTTCAGCCGCTTCACGCCGCTCACGCGCGTCGAGCGCATCCGCTGGCAGACGTATCTCGAGGGCTCGAAGGGGATCGCCGAGCGCGAATTCAACGGGCCCGTGGTTGGCCTGCGCGAGACGTATGAGCGCGGGCTCGACGCCCTCGACGCGGCGGCGCGCGGCGACGACGGAAAGGGGGACGCCTTCACGCTGCAGGATCAGCCCACGCGAATCGCGCTGCTGCAGACCGCCGACGAGGCCTTCGTGAGCCTGCTCTACGAGCACGCGGTCGAGGGGACGTACGGCGATCCCGTCTACGGCGGCAACCACGACATGAAGGGGTGGGGCGCGATCCGCTACGAGGGCGATCGCCAGCCGCTCGGGTACACCGCCGCGCAGATGCTCCACCCGGAGAACGGGTGACCGCATGGAGCCGGTGCGCATCGCGTCGCGCACCGCGGTCACCGCGGTCGAGCCCTTGGCGTTCACCGGGCAGCCCATCGGGCAGAAGCCGCAGTTCACGCAGCCCGGGCGCCCTCGGTAGAAGACCGAGTTGATCGCCATCGGCATCGCGTGCGGGTGGTAGCCGAGCGCGCTCGCCCCCTTCGCGAGCACGACGCCCGACTTGGCGGGGAAGCCCGGCGGCATCGGGTAGGGGCCGCGCTTCTCTTCGAACGGGTTGGCCCCCGCGAGCCCCTGCACGCCGATCAGCTGCTCGGCCGCGTCGTACCTCACGCTCCTGGTCGAGACCTGCGTGACCCAGGTGCTCTTCGACGCCGGCAAGACGCACGCGACCGGCGTGCGGGTGATCGATCCGACCGGCGCCGCCGCGACGATCACCGGCAAGCAGCTCATCGTCGCCGCCAACGCGATCGAGACGCCGCGCCTGCTGCTCGACTCGGGGTACGCGCACCCGCTGCTCGGCAAGAACCTGATGTTCCACATCATCTTCGCGACCATCGGCGTCTTCGCCGACGAGATCGACCCCTACCGCGGGCGGCCCATCACCCACGCGATGGCCGACTTCACGGTGCCCGACGCCGACGGCTTGCGCGGCGGGTACGTGGAGCTCGGCGGCCAGCTCCACCCGCTCGAAGAGGGGACGAGCTACCCGTGGCTCCTGCACAAGAGCCTGATGACCGACGGCAAGTGGCGGCGGCGCATCGCCTCGGTGTCGATGATCGGCGAGGACGTGCCGGTGCTCGCCAACCGCGTCGAGCTCGATCCGAAGGTGCGCGACGTGTACGGGCGCGCCGCGCCGCGGATCGTCTACGCGCGCCACCCGAAGGATCAGGCGATGGTCGATCACTTCTTCCCCAAGCTCGACGCCATCGCGACCGCGGCCGGCGCGGTGGAGCTGCGGCGCATCGACTTCGTGGATCAGGACGGGCGCCCCGAGAGCAAGCACCTGCTCGGCACCGCGCGGATGGGGACCGACGCGAAGGCCTCGGTGACCGATCCGTGGGGGCGCCTGCACGACGTCGACAACCTCTGGATCTGCGACGGCAGCCTCTGGCCGACGTCGACCGGGTTCAACCCCACGCTCACCCAGCAGGCAATGGCGCGGCGCACGGCGGCGTACCTCGCCGATCCGACGAGCGTGAAGCCATGACCGCGGCGCGCGCTCACGCCTCTCGCGCCTCTCGCGCCTCTCGCGCCTCTCGCGCCGCGCGCGCCGCGCTGGCCCTGCTCGCCGCGCTCGCGCTCGTCGCGTGCTCGAGCCCGACGCGCCTCGGTGCGGGCGACGCGAACGCCGACACCGACGCGCGCGGCGACGCGCTCGCGGCGGACGGCGCGGACGACGCGGGCGACGCGGGCGACGACGCGGCCACCGACGCACCCACGCCAGGCCTCGGCACGGACCCCGGCGTGGTCGCGGGGTGCACCAAAGGGACGTGCCACGCCGACGTCGCGGCGCGGTGGGCGAACCTCTCGGCGCACCGCGTGCTGAACGACTGCACGACCTGCCACCACGTCGTCGCCGGCGCGCCGCCCGGCCAGGGGCACGCCGACGAGCCGAGCTGCGCGCGCTGCCACTCGGAGGCCACGCACCACGACGGCGTGGCGTGCACCGCGTGTCACGATCCCCACGGCAGCGCCAACGCGTTCCTCATCCGCGAGTCGGTCGCGCTGCTCGACGGCCGCACGGCGCCCGTGCACGTGACCAAGGCGGACGGGGCCAGCCCCGACGGGCTCGTGCGCGAGGGCGGCGACGGCGGCGTGCCGGGCACCGGCCTCTGCGAGGTCTGCCACACCACGACGCTCCACTACACGCGCGACGGGCTCGCGCTCCCTCACCAGACCGACTGGTGCGGCACCTGCCACGACCACGCGACGGGGTTCGCACGGCCGAAGTGAGCAGGCGCGTGTCCCTGGTCCTACGCGGACGACGCGGGGCGCGGAGAGTCCGGTAGCATCGCGCCCGCCATGGCCGTCACGCGCAAGCAAGTGTGGGTCGAGATGCTGCTCTATCCGGCGCACACGCTGCCGACGGCGGCGGCGCCGGTCGCCGTCGCGATCGGGCTCGCCGTCCGCGACCACGTCCTCGCGCTCGGCCCCGCGCTCGCCGCGCTGCTCGCGGGGTGGCTCGTGCAGCTCGGCGGCGTCTTCACCGACAACTACTACAACCTCTCTCGCCACCCCGACGACGACGAGCACGCGCAGTTCGTCGAGGCCGTGAACACCGGCGTGATCTCGCTCGCCGAGATCCGCCGCGCGATCTACGCCACGTTCGCGGTCGCCGTGCTCGCCGGGCTGTACCTCGTCGGCGTCGCCGGCTGGCCCGTCGTCTACATCGGCCTCGCCTCGATCGCCGGCGCGCTCGCCTACTCCGCGGGCCCCTTCCCGCTCGGCGACAACGGGCTCGGCGACGTCCTGTTCTTCGTCTTCTTCGGCCCCGTGCAGGTGCTCGCGACGTACTACGTGCAGGCGGCGTCCCGCCTCGGTCGCGGCGCCGGCGCAGTGCTGCCGACCTGGTTCGCGCCGGGCACGGTGACGAGCGCCGCCCTGCAGGTGTCGTTGCCGGTCGCGGCGCTGACGGTCGTCATCCTCGTGATCGACAACATCCGAGACCTCGAATACGACCGCGCCAAGGGCGAGAAGACGCTCGCGGTCATCATCGGGCCGTTCTGGAGCCGCGTGCAGTACACCGCCATGGTGGCCTTCGGCTTCGCGATGCCGTTCTGGTTCCGCTTCGGCCTCGGGTTCGGCTGGGCGGTGCTGCTCCCGCTGCTGTCGCTGCCGTTCGCGATCGCGGTCGCGCGCCGCGTGTGGCGCTCGAAGACGCACGAGGAGATGATCCCGCTGACCCCGGCGCAGGGGCGCGTGCTGGTGCTCTACTGCGTGCTCCTGGCGGTCGGCGTCGCGCGCTGAAGGAGCGCGCCGCGCAGCCGATCGCCGAGGGCTGCGAGGGCCGTGCGCCGCGCCGCGCCTTCGAGCCCACGCGCGGACGGCAGCAGGATCATCGCCGGCGCGAGCGCCGCGAGGCTTCCGACCACCCGCGCCTGCAGCGCCGACTCGGCGAGCGCGTACCGGACGACCCCCTCGGCCGAGGGCGAAGGCGCGAGCTCGCCCTCGGCGGCGGCCGACCGGAGCGCGCCGAGCTCCGCGCCGAGCGCCGGATCGCGCGTGTGATTGACGATCATCGCGCTCGGCGCGAGCCGCGCGCCCGGCACCGAAGCCAGCGCCGCCGCGAGCGCCTGCGCCGTCTGCGCGGCGTCGTCGCGAACGGCGGCGACGAGCAGGATCTCGGTCGACGGATCGGCGATCCAGCGCTGCGCCGCGACGAGCCGCTCCGCCATGCGCTCGAGGAGGTCCTCGGAGAGCGCGAGGAAGTCGGCGAGCTCGAGCAGCATGGTGCTGCCACCGAGGCGCGCGAGCCCGCCGAGCACGCGCTGGGCGACGCCGCGCAGCGCCTCGCCGCCGAGGCCGTGCCGTTGGGCGCGCGCGAGCCTCCGCATCCACGAGACGAGCGGCCCGTCGAGGAACGCCGAGAGCGCCTCCGGGCGCCGCAAGAACTCGATGGCGTTGAGGCCGGGCGCGGTGTCGCCGACGAGGTGCTCGAGCGCAGGATCCCGCTCGGCCCACTCGGCGATCCGGATCGCCGCGAAGACGTCGTTCGCGGTGGCGAGCCGCTCGGCGAGGGCGACGAAGAACGCGTTGGCGACAAGTCGCTCGCGTGTCCCC
>CAIXWQ010001259.1 GCA_903923175.1 uncultured delta proteobacterium
CATCGCGCCGCTGCCGGTGAGCGCGGGCGCGCCGCTCGGCTCTCCTGCGCCGCTCGCGCCGCTCGCGCCGCTCGCGTGAGCGGCGCCCGTCGGCTCGCCGCCGTCGTACGCGTGCGTCGCGCCGAGGGGGTCGACCACGTCCTCGAAGCCGGCGATCCCGAAGTCGGAGATCCGGGCCGTGCCGGTCACGTCGAGCAGCACGTTGCCCGGCTTGAGATCGCGGTGGAGCACGCCGGCCGCGTGGAGCGCGCGCATCCCCTGGGCGACGTCGCGGAGGATCGGCCGCGCGAACCGCACGTCGCCGAAGCGATCGCGCAGCCGATCGATCGAAGCGCCCACCACCAGCTCCATCACGAGGAAGAGCGTGCCCGACGCGAAGCCGACGTCGATCACCGGCACGAGGTGCGGATCGCGGGTCGAGGCCGCGACGTGGGCCTCGCGCGCGAACCGCGCGAGCCGCTCCGCGCTGCCGAGGCCGTGCAGGACCTTGAGCGCGAGCGGCCGGTCGTCGGCGAGGCGCTTGACCGCGAAGACCCTGCCCATGCCCCCCGCGCCGAGCAGGCGCTCGACGAGGTAGCGGCCGTCGACCACGGTGCCGGGGCCGAACGTCGCGGTGCGCGGCGGCAGCTCGTCGGCCTGCGAGAGCGCGTCGGCGAGCGCGCGCGAGCGCTCGGCGACCTGCCTCCGCAGCTCCTCGTTGAGCGCGCGGATCTCGCCCTCGCTCCGCTCGACGTCGGCGAGGCGCGCGCCGAGCTGCCGGTGGGCGCGCACGTAGCGGACGCCGAGGAGGGTCGCGGTCATCGCGCCCGCGAAGGCGTAGGCGAGGATCGCGAGCGACGTGCCGCCGAGCGGCATCCCCGTGCCGGACCAGCGCGCGTTGTCGGGGAAGGGGATGGTGAGCACGCCGACCCACGACAGCGTGAACGCGAAGATGTCCCCGCGCAGCGCGCGCTGCCGGCGCGCCGCGCGGGCCAGCGCGTAGAGCTGGTAGACCGAGACGGAGACCGTGAACACCGTCATCAGGTGCACGATCGGGGCGATGCGGAACGGCCCGCCGACGGCGACCACGCCGACGATCGCGACGAGCGTCGCGGCGAGGAACCCGTGCCAGAACCGGTGCACGCGGCCGAGATCGAACAGCGCGTGGCAGAACTCGAGCCCCGTGGCGGCGATGAGGCAGAGCAGCAGCGGCATCCCCGCGGCCCCCGCCGGCCCGAGCCAGCGCATGCCGAGGCCCGCGTAGAGCAGCCACATCGCGATCATCGAGCCGCTCTGGGCGATCCAGAAGTACGTCGCGCGATCGCGCCGATCGAGGATGGCGATCGGCAGGAACACCAGCAGCCAGGCGGAGATCAGCGCGATGCCGGCCGCGTTGCTCAGCTCGTTCCAGCGCTGCACCGCGAGCGTCTGGGCGTCTCCCTCGGGTCGCCGAGAGAGCCGGGGCGCGACGTCGATCCACGCGCTCGCCGCGGCGAGGTACTCGACCTCGAGCTCGAGCTCGACCACGCCGTCGGCGGTGACCTCGGCGGGGATGCGGTAGCGATAGCCGCCGCCGAGCGAGTAGGGGGTCGCCCGCGCCGAGCGCTCGCAGGCGACGCCGTCCGCGCGCAGCGTCGCGTCGCCGTAGAACACGGCGAGGCCGAGCCCGAGCGGCACGCCGCGCATCGACGCGGGCAGCTCGACGCGCGTGCGCAGCGAGAAGCGCCCCCGCGCCCGCGGCAGCGCGTCCTCGAAGTGACGCGGGACGTGCAGCGGCCGGGTCGTCCCGTCGGGGAGCACCAGCGTCCACGCGCCGAGCTCGAGCACCTCGGCGTCGGCGCGCGTGCAGCCACACGCGAGCGTCGCGAGGATCGCGAGGATCGCGAGGATCGCGAGGATCGCGAGGATCGCGA
>CAIXWQ010001260.1 GCA_903923175.1 uncultured delta proteobacterium
CCCGCGCCGCCGCCCCGGCCGCACCTCCGCGTCGCGCGCCGATGCCGCCGCCTCGAGCGCAGATGCCCATCGCCCGCCCTCAGGCGGTCGTGATGCACGCGGCCGCCGCCGCCGCTGCGCCCGCCTCGGCCGACGACGAGAGCGCCGAGGCCTCCGGCGAGGACGACACGCGAGAACCCCCTTCGCCCGTCGTCCCGGCGATCAAGAAGGGCGCGCGCGCCGCCTCGGCCAAGAAGCGCGGTTGAGCCCGTGTCGCCGACCTACGAGCGCCTCCTCGCGCTGCTGACCGAGCGCTCCTACGCCAAGCGCGATGTCGTGCTCGCCAGCGGCCGCAAGAGCGACTTCTTCATCGACTGCAAGCAGACCGTCCTCTCGGCCGAGGGGCACGCGCTCGTCGGCGTCGAGATGCTCGCGGCCCTCTCGCGGCTCCCCGGCGAGCCGGTCGCGGCCGTCTGCGGGGTCGAGCTCGGCGGCTGCCCGCTCGCGAGCGCCGTCGCCCTCGTGAGCTTCCAGCAGGGGCGCGCGCTCGACGCCGTCTACGTGCGCAAGGACGCGAAGGAGCACGGCTCCCGGCGTCAGCTCGAGGGGAACGACCGGCTCGCGCCGGGGGCGCGCGTCGCCATCCTCGAAGACGTGATCACCACCGGAGGCTCCACGTTGAAGTCGGCCGAGAAGCTCCGCGCGGCGGGGTACGTCGTCGCCGGCGTCATCGCGCTGGTCGACCGCGAGGAGGGGGGGCGCGAGGCGATCGAGGCTGCCGGCCTCCCGCTCGTCGGTCTCTACGCCCGAAGCCAGTTTCCCCGCTGACACCGCTCGCGCTCGGCGAGGCGCTCGCCTTTGCGACGCGGTGCGGCTAATCTGGCGAACGATGCCCTGGACGAGCGAGGAACGCTCCGAGCACGAGCGCATCGAGCGAGCGCTGTTCGTCGCCGAGACGCAGCTCCGCTCGCTGTTCGAGCAGGCGTCCGACGGCATCCTGATCTCCGACCTCGACGCGCGCTTCAACGACGCGAACGCCGCCGTCTGCCGGATGTTCGGCTACTCGCGCGCGGAGCTGCTCGCGCTCTCCATCATGGACCTGATCGATCCGCTCGAGGTCCCGCGGCTCGAGCGCGAGCGCGACGAGATGCTGCACAGCGGGACGCCGCTGGTGTCCGAGTGGCTCGTCCGGCGCAAGGACGGCTCGCGGGTCCTGGTCGAGGTGAGCGCGAAGATCCTCCCCGACGGCCGCTGGCAGGCCTTCTTCCGCGACATCTCCGACCGCAAGCGCGTCGAGCGCGAGCGAGAGCTCGTGCTGCGGCAGCTGCGCGCCGTGCTCGATCAGTGCCCGGTCGGCATCGCGATGATCTCCGGGCGTCCCGGCGAGTGGAGACGGGAGTTCAACGTGCGCGGCCGTGCGCTCTTCGGCGCGCACGCCGACGCGAGCGTCGAGCTCGGTTCGGTCGCCGCGGTGCTGCGCCGCATCGACGGCGGCGAGATCGCGTTCGAGGAGCTCCCCTCCACGCGCGCGCTCGCAGGCGAGCGCGTCGAGCCGCACGAGATGATCCTGGAGCGGGGCGACGGCGTGCGCATCCCGATCAGCGTGCGCGCGGCGCCGCTCGTGTCGCCCGAAGGCGTCGTCGAGGGGGCGGTCGTCGCGTTCGAGGACGTCACCGCCGAGAAGGATCTCGAGCGCCTGCGCGCCGAGTGGAACTCGGTCGTCGCCCACGATCTCCGGCAGCCGCTCAACACCATCCAGCTGTACGCGCAGCTCCTGGCCCGCATCACGCGCGGCAACCCCGACACGCGCGACGCCATCGAGCAGATCCTCACGACCACCGGCCGGCTCAACCGCATGATCCAGGATCTCCTCGATCTCTCGCGGCTCGAGGCCCGGCAGCTCTCGCTGCGGCGTCGCGAGGCCGATCTGGAGGGGATCGTGCGCACCTGCCTCGATCGGCTGTCGCTGGCGGCGCCCGATCGCCTGATCGACCTGCACGTCCACGGGGAGATCCCGCCCGTGGTCGTCGACGCCGATCGCGTGCAGCAGGCGCTCGACAACCTGCTCAGCAACGCCCTGAAGTTCGGCGACGACGGCTCGCCGATCGAGCTCTCGATCGAGCGCCTGGATCAGGAGGTCGCCGTCTCGGTGACGAACCGCGGCGCCGGGCTCCCCGAGGACTTCCTGCCGCACCTCTTCCAGCGCTTCCAGCGGGCAGCCGACGGCCGCCTCGCGAGCGTGAAGGGGATCGGCCTCGGGCTCTACATCACGCGCGAGCTCGTCGAGGCGCACGGCGGTCGCATCGTGGCTTCCAGCTCGGCCGACGGCGCGACGACGTTCCGTTTCACGCTGCCGATCGCGGCGCCCTGACGAGGGCGCACCCCGGCGCGGAGCTCAGAGATCGAAGCCGCGTACGACTCCCGCGCCGACCGAGAAGCCGGTGAGCCAGCGGGTCGCGCCGGCGAGCTCGGGCGCGTCGCGCAGCATCGAGTCGGGGTAGCCGCGGACCAGCGCGAAGGCGCGCCCCTCGAGCCGGATCCACCAGTCGCGTCCGACGCGCGTGTCGAGCCCGGCGCCCGCACTCGGCCCCGAGTAGATGAAGCCGCCGCCCGCGCTCGTGGGGATCCCGTCGCCCGCGCGCAGGTAGTGGCAGCCGAGCTCGTAACCGACCAGCAGGTAGGGCTGCACCGGCGAGCGCGTCGCGAGCACGCCGATCGAGAATTCCCGCTCGCGGGCGCGATCGCCGCGCCACGCCTCGTCGGCGTGGGCCAGGCGTGGAGCGGCCGCCGGCAGCGCGAGCGCCACGAGCATCGCTCGCGTCGCGGAGCCGGCAGAGCGCTGCGAGGGGCGTTGGCGCACGCCTCTCCAACGGCGTCGCGCGGGGCGACCTTACGCTCTGCTCGCCGCTCGCGAAGCGCGCGTCGCTACGCCTTGCTCGTCCCCTCGCGCCCGTACACGTCCTCGAGGCGGACGACGTCGTCGAGCTCGGGGGTCGAGACCTCCAGCACGTCGGTGTCTTCCACGGCGATCATCCGATGGATGGTCCCCGGCACCACGTGGAACGTGTCGCCCGGGTTCATCCGGAGCGTCGCACGCGCGTCGTCGGCGCCGAGCTCGAGGTCCATCGCGCCGGCGAGCACGCGGAGCGTCTCCTCCTTCACCTGGTGGTACTGCCGCGAGAGGCGGTGACCGGCCGTGATGTGGAGGATCTTGCCGACGTACTTGGGCGTCTGCGCCCAGATGATCTCGTGCCCCCAGGGCTTGTCGACGCGGCGTGACGACGAGAGCTTCGCTTCGGACATTTTCATCGACCTCGGAGCCGGCCAGGCTACCAGAGAACCAGTCCCCTTGCGCGCCGCGCGGCGCCGCGCGAACCAGGCGCGATGAAGCCCGAGCGCCTGCAGAAAATCCTCGCCCGTGGCGGCATCGCGTCGCGCCGGAACGCCGAGCAGCTCATCCTGGATGGGCGCGTGCGGGTCAACGGCCGCGTGGTCACCGAGCTCGGCGTGAAGGCCGATCCGCGCCACGATCGCGTCGAGGTCGACGGCAAGCGCGTCGTCGCCGAGCCGCCCGTCTACTATGCCCTCAACAAGCCGCGCGGCTTCGTGACGACCATGGACGACCCGGAGGGGCGCCCGTCGATCAGCACGCTGCTCGAGGGCCACGCCATCCCCGCGCGCATCTACCCGGTCGGCCGACTCGACTTCCACACGAGCGGGCTGCTGCTGCTCACCAACGACGGCGAGTTCTCGGACGGCCTGCTCCACCCGCGCAAGTCGGTGCCGAAGACGTACGTGGTGAAGGTCCAGGGGACGATGATCCCGGCCGACATCGAGAAGTGGCGCGAGGGGGTGCAGCTCGAGGACGGCATGACGCTGCCTGCCGACGCGCACTTCCTCCGCAACGAGGCCGAGCGGCACGACGACACCAAGACCTGGTTCGAGATCACCATCCGCGAAGGGCGCAACCAGCAGATCCGCCGCATGGGCGAGGCGACGGGCTTCCCCGTCATGCGGCTCTCGCGCACGTCGTTCGCCGGGATCTCCAGCGAGGGGCTCAAGCCGGGCGAGCTGCGGCCGCTCCGCTACGAGGAGCTGGTCGCGCTCAAGAAGGAGTACGGCGTCCCCCAGAGCCCCGGCGTCGCGCGTGAGGCGCAGTCGATCAACGAGTCGCGCCGGCGGCTCATCCGGCACGTGCGCAGCGTGAAGGAGGCCGTGCTCGCGAGCGATCGCATCCCGGCGCGCGCCCGCGCGGCGCGGCCGCCGCCCCGCCCGCCCGCGCGCGAGGTCGCGCCGCGCGACGAGGACGTCACGAGCGCGGCCGAAGGGGCCGCC
>CAIXWQ010001261.1 GCA_903923175.1 uncultured delta proteobacterium
GCGGCGTGTTCCCCGCCTGCCCCGCGCGCCCTGCGTGAGAGGCCCGCTCCTGCTGCGCCGCGCGCACCAGCAGCAGGTGGTCGTGCACCGCTCGCTCGGCCTCCTCGCCGGCGAACTCGGGCTCGGCCTCCGCCGCGGCGGCAGGCTTCGGGCGTCGCGCACCGCGCTCGCGGAGGCGCAGCGCGACGTCGAGCGCGACCACGAACGGGAGCGCCTGCGCCAGCGCGGCGCTCCAGATCATGAGCGGCCCGTAAGCCCGCATCAGCCACGTCGGCGGATCCGCCCGCGCGACCACGCGCTCGAGGCCGAAGGCGAGGACGAGCACCGCGAAGCCGGCGAGCGTGCCGTAGAAGCCGCGGGGCCGCGCGAGCGCGTGCGTCCAGCGACGCAGGAACACGAACAGGTACCCGTAGACCGCGACGAGCTGCAGGAAGCCAAGGAAGTGCCGCGCCGTCATGAGCGCGCGCTCGCCGGCCCGCGCCGCGTGCGCCGCGGCAGCAGCGTCTGGCTCGAGGCGATCAGCGCCGCGTCGTCGCGCTCGCCGGCCACGAAGCGGCACGCCCCGGCGAAGGCGATCATCGCCGCGTTGTCGGTGCAGCTCGCGAAGGGCGGCACGGTGAGCCGCAGCCCCGCGCGCGTCGCCGCGGCCTCCGCGCGCCGACGCAGCTCGGAGTTCGCCGCGACCCCGCCCGTCACCACCACGTCGCGCACCCCCTCGAGCAGCGCGGCCGCGATCAGCTTGTCGATGAGGACCTTGGTCGCCGTCGCCTGGAACGAGGCGCAGAGATCGGCGATCGCCGCCTCGCTCTCGGGCGGCGTGCGCGCGACGAGCTCGGCGACCTGCGTCTTGAGCCCGGAGAAGCTGAATTCGAGGCTCCCGCGCTGCGCCATCGGCGCCTTGAGCTTGGTGCGCGACGCGTCGCCGAGCTGGGCCAGCCGATCGACGATCGGGCCGCCCGGGTAGCCGAGGCCGAGCAGCTTGGCGACCTTGTCGAACGCCTCGCCCGCCGCGTCGTCGCGCGTCGCGCCGATCTCCCGGATCGAGGCGGCCAGGGGCGCGTCGACGCGGTAGAGCGCGGTGTGCCCGCCCGAGACGAGCAGCGCCACGTACGGAAATTCGGGCGTCTGCGAGAGCGCGCCGTCCTTGCCCACGCGCCGCACGAACGGCGCGAGCAGGTGGCCGACCAGGTGGTCGACGCCGATCAGCGGGCGGCCCGAGGCGAACGCGAGCCCCTTGGCGATCTGCACGCCGACCAGCAGCGCGCCGATGAGCCCGGGGCGGTTGGTCACGGCGATGGCGTCGACCTCGTCGAGGCGCTTGCCGGCGCGCGCCAGGGCCTCGCGCACGACCGGGCCGCAGGCGCGCAGGTGGTCGCGCGAGGCGAGCTCCGGCACGACGCCGCCGTACGGCGCGTGCAGCTCGACCTGGCTGTGGACCACGTCGGCCGCGACCTCGCCCTCGTGCGAGACGATCGCCGCCGCCGTCTCGTCGCAGCTCGATTCGATCCCGAGGACCCAGGGCATCGCAGCGATGTGGCGGAGCGCGGGGGCGGGGGCAAGCGAGGGGGGGCGCCGACCGCGCTCCTTCGGCCCACGCGTCGCGCGGCGCGGCCTTTCGCGCGCGACGGCGAGCGCCGCGAGCTCGGCGTACGGAGCGTGCGCCCACCAAAGCGCTGCGGTAGCCGCCGTGCCGCGCGCGCGTCGCGCCCCGCGCGGCGGGCATCGGTCGCTCGAGCCCGGCGCCCGCGACGCGGCCGTCTCGCGGCCCGAACCGAGGGGTGAGCGGGGTGCCCCCCTGCGCCAACGGACCCGGTAGGGGAGGTGCCCGGCCCGTGCTAGATGCGGGGGTGAAATGCTCTCCCTCGCGAGTCTCCAAGGGTTGAAGGCGACCTTCACGAGCCTGCTTGGATCCCTCCCGGGCTTGCCGAGCGAGCCGGTCGAGGTGCTCGAAGAGAAGTTCGGGCCCCTGCGCTCGCTGCCCGTCTTCGGCACGTGGGGGCTCTACGCCGTGATCGCGCTCGCGGGCCTCGGGTTCGCGGTGTCGCTCTACGCGGCCAAGCGCCCGCGCTTCCTCCCCGCCGCGCGCAACCTCGCCTACGCGACCTGCTCGCTGATCCTCTTCGATCTGCTGCTCCTCGCGTACGGGTTCGTCTCGCACGACTTCCGCATCCGCTACGTCGCCAAGTACAGCGACCGCTCGATGGAGGTGAAGTACCTCTTCACCGCGCTGTGGGGCGGGCAGGACGGCTCGCTCCTCTGGTGGCTCTTCCTCCTGAGCCTCTACTCCGCGGCGTGCGTGTGGTGGCTCAAGGGGAAGTACCGCGAGCTGCAGCCGTACGTGATCGCGACGCTGCTCGCGACCATCCTCGGCTTCGGCGTGATCATGGCGTTCGCCGCCAACCCGTTCACCGAGCAGGTGGCCGGCAGCGCGACCGACGGCGAGGGGCTCAACCCCCTGCTGCAGAACATCTACATGATCATCCACCCGCCGAGCCTCTACACGGGCTTCGTCGGGTGCTCGGTGCCGTTCGCCTTCGGCGTCGCCGCGCTCGCCACCGGCCGCCTCGACGAGGAGTGGCTCCGGGCGGTGCGCAAGTGGATGCTCTTCGCCTGGATGTTCCTGTCGATCGGGAACGTCCTCGGCATGCTCTGGGCCTACGAGGAGCTCGGCTGGGGCGGCTACTGGGCGTGGGACCCGGTCGAGAACGCGGCGTTCTTCCCGTGGCTCACCGCCTCGGCGTTCGTGCACTCGATCATGATCCAGGAGCGCTTCCGCATCGTGAAGGTGTGGAACGTGGTGCTCCTCGCGATCACGTTCTTCATGACCATCTTCGGGACGTTCCTCACCCGCTCCGGGATGATCAAGAGCGTCCACGCCTTCGCGTACTCGAACATCGGCGTCTTCTTCACCTACGTGATGCTCACGGTCGCGTGCGTGTCGGCCGCGCTGATCGTCTTCCGGCTCCCCGAGCTGAAGAACGTCCACTTCGACCACCAGGCCACGAAGAAGTACCGCGACCTCGTGGGCAAGGGGCTCGTCGCCCTGCTCGTCGCGAGCTTCGTGCTCGTGGTGATCATCCGCAAGACGACCCCGAAGATGGGCCCCATCGGCATCCTCGGCGGCGTCGCCGTCGTCGCGATGATCGTGCTCGGGCAGGTGATGTTCGCGCGCGTCTACCCGAAGGCGGCGATCACACGCATCGACGCCTTGCTGTCGCGCGAGGCGGCCTTCGTCGCCAACAACTGGATCCTGGTCGGGATGCTGCTCTTCGTCGTCGTCACGACGACCTTCCCGCTCATGAGCGAGCTCGTCACCGGCGAGTCGGTCACCGTCGGCCCCGGCTTCTACAACCGCTGGATGACGCCGCTCGGCATCGCGCTCTTCGCGCTCATGGGCGTCGCGCCGCTGCTCGGCTGGCGCAAGACCAGCAACGCCCTCTTCAAGCGCGCGTTCATCTACCCGCTCGCCGTGATGGGCATCTTCGCGGTCGCGCACATCGCGCTCGGCAAGAAGCTCGGCTTCCCGCCGATCGTCGAGAACGACCCGATCTACCCGGGCCTGCTCGGCGTGATCCTCGCGAAGTGGAACTCGATCGTCCCGCTGGTGCTCTTCTCGCTCGTCGGCTTCAACGTCGGCGTGCTGGAGCAGGAGTTCCGACGCGGCGTGCAGGCGCGCCAGAAGGCGCAGCACGAGGGGCTGCTCACCGCGATGGTGCGCCTCGTCATGCGCTCGCGCCGTCGCTACGGCGGCTACTTCGTGCACCTCGGCATCGTCGTGATGTTCCTCGGCTTCCTCGGCTGGACGTACAGCGTCGACTCGGAGGTCGCGCTGCGCCCCGGCGAGTCGGTCGAGTTCCACGGGTACACGTTCAAGTACCTGCAGGAGCGCACGGAGACCGACGAGAGCAAGCGCATGATCTTCACCGACATCCAGGTGACGAAGGGCGGCGAAGACCTCGGCGTGATGAAGCCGGCGAAGTTCATCTACCTGCGGCAGAAGATGCCGACGAGCGAGGTCGCGATCCGGCGCGGGTTCAAAGAGGACCTGTACATCTCGCCGGGCCAGATCAACGCCGACACCAAGCTCGCGAGCTTCAAGCTCCACGTGAACCCGCTCACGTCGTGGATCTGGGTCGGCGCGCTCATCCTGCTCTTCGGCTCGGTGATCGCGATGTGGCCGGACGCCACGCTCGGCGAGGTCGGCGTGGCCGCGTACCTGAGAACCGCCGGCGCCACCGCGGCGTCGCTGGCGCTCGGGCTCGTGCTGGCGCTCACGCCGATGGCGGCGCGCGCCGACGGAGGCGGCTCCTCGAGCATGTCGGGGAACGTCTCGATGCGCACGCCGCAGGAGAAGAGCCTCTTCTCCCAGGTGCTGTGCATGTGCGGCGACTGCGATCGGCTGCCGCTCAGCGAGTGCACCTGCGGCTGGGCCGACAACATGCGCGCCCAGCTGCGCACGCGGCTCGCCAACGGCGACGCGATGACGTCGATCACCGACGACTACGCCAAGAAGTACGGCGTGAAGGCGCTCAACGTGCCGCCGTCGTCGGGCTTCCTGCGCGCGGTGTGGGTCGTGCCGCTCGCCCTCGTGGGCGCCGGCGGGGTGTTCGCGGTCTTCCTCGTCCGGCGCTGGACGCGCAAGGACGACGGGGCCAACGGAGGCCCGACGCCCGACGCTCCCGGCAAGACGCCCGACGAGAAAGACGACTACGATGCCAAGCTCGACGACGAGCTCCGAGACGACGATCACCGGCTCCGCTGAGCGGGCAGACAAGCGCGAGTCCGTGATGGATCCGACCCTCTTGAATCGCTACTCGAAGCCGCTCGGCGTGCTGGCGCTCGCCATCGTCGACGGCGTGATCATCTGGCGCTTCGGCGTCGCCCCGGGGATCTTGCTCCTCTGCGCGGCGTCGATGCTGCTGGTGGTGTCGCTGCTGTTCCGCTCGGTGCAGGCGCTGACCGGCGAGCTCGACGAAGAAGACGAGCTCGAGCTCACGCGCGCGCCGACCTCCGCCGAGGAGCAGAAGCGCGCGGCCATCCAGGCGCTCAAGGACATCGAGCACGAGCGCACCGTCGGCAAGATCACCAAAGAGGACTACGAGGCGCTGGTCACCCGCTACCGCGGCGAGGCCAAGCGGCTCATGCGCACGGTCGACGAGGAGCGCTCGGGGCTGCGCGGCGAGGCCGAGAAGCTCGCCGACCAGGCCATCCGAGAGGCGCTGGACGGCGGCGGCGACGCCGGCGACGCGCCCGAGGACGAGGCGCAAGAGCCCGCGCCGAAGCCGGCGAAGAAGGGCGCGAACAAGGCCGAGCCGAAGGTCGTCGAGAAGCCGGCCGCGAAGGCCGCCGACGAGCCGAGCGAGGAAGCCGACGAGGTCCCCGCGACGCCCGCCAAGAGCGCCGAGGACACCGCGCCCGCGGCCGAGGCCATCCCCGCCCGCGTCGCGTGCCCCAAGTGCGAGACGAAGAACGACGTCGACGCGGCGTTCTGCAAGAAGTGCGGCGCGAAGCTCGAGGCAGAGGTCGCGAAAGCCGACAAGACCGAGGAGGACGCGTGATGTCGCGGGCTCTGCTGCGCGGACGCGCGACGGCCGTCTTCCTGGCCCCTTGCATGTTGCTCGCCCTCGCGAGCGTCGTGCAGGCGGCCCCTCCCGCCGCGAGCGCGTCGGCGCGCCCCGCGGCCCCCGCAGCGAGTGCGGCCGCGCCCACGGCACCCGCCGCACCCGCAGCGCCCGCAGCACC
>CAIXWQ010001262.1 GCA_903923175.1 uncultured delta proteobacterium
CGCGCGCTCACTTCGACGCCGCGATCTGGAAGTCTCCGAACATCTCGCGCCGCGCGACCCACGGGGTCTGCAGCCCGCGCGTCTGCCGGTCGACGCGGGTCGTCACCGCGTCGATCAGCTCCGAGACCTCGAGGCGGCCATCGCCGTCGCGGTCGGCCGTCGGGTCGCGCAGGGTCGCGAGCAGCGCCTGCGTGAAGAACCCGTGGGCGGGATCCTCGAAGCTCTCCTGACGCCCCTTCGCCGCCGCGAAGACGAGCACGCCGGCGCGCCCCTGGCGAGACAGCGAGGTCGCGAGCGCGCCGTTCGGCACGACGAGGTCCTGGCTCATGTGCCCGGAGTGACACGCGTCGAGCAGCACGAGCACCCTCCCGCGCGCCACCTCGAGCTTCTCGGCGATCTCGCCCCAGCCGATCCCTTCGGCCGCGATCGAGGCGGGGGTGGTGTCCGCGTCGCGGGTCAGGAAGCGCATGTCGGAGCCGTCCGTGAGCTTCACGCCGTGCCCGGCGAAGAAGACGACCGCGAGGTCGTCCGGCCCCATCGACGCGAGCCCCGCCAGCGCCGCTTGGATCGACGCCACCGTCGCCTTGTCCTCCACCAGGAGCTGCGCGTGCACCGCCGCGAACGGCCGCCCCTCGCCGGCTTGCTTCGAGAGCTCCGCGACGAGGGCGCGCGCGTCGGCGTCGGCCACGTGCAGCTGCTCCTGCTTCGACAGCTTCGGATAGGCGCTGACCCCGACGCCGACGAGCCATAGCTCCGGGCGCTTGCCAGCCGCGGCGCGGACGTCGACGCGCGCGGGCTTCGAGGTGAACCCGAGATCGTCGAGCGCGACGAAGGCGAGCCGGCTGTCGCCCGCCAGCTCCGGGAGCTCGAAGGTCGCGTCGCCGTCGGCGAGGCCGAGCTTGCGCGTGTCGAGCGGGCGCCCCTCGCGGAGCCCGAGGATGCTCTCGACGCGCGTCGTGGCGCGCGCGTGCACGCGGACGATCGTCTTGCCGCCGACGTGGGTGGGGGCCCCCACCACGTCCACGCTCGGCGGGCGGTTCGGGATGGCGGTCGCGTCGCCGACCCCCGTCGACAGCCGGCAGCGGACCGTCGTCTCGTCCCGGAACTTCGAGGCGAATTGCTCGAAGCCGAACCGCTCGAGCGGGGCCTCGAAGACCCATCCGATGCGCCGTCCGACCTCGTCGGTGCCGAGGAACGCGCCGCCCGGCGTGGTGGCGAGCCACTCGTCGTCGGCGAAGTCGACCAAGGTCGCGCGCAGGGACATCGAGCGGGTGTCCCAGACTCGAACGCTGCCGTCCTGGTGCGTCGACGCGAGCAGCGTCCCGTCGGGCGAGAGCGCGAGCACGCCGACCTGCCCCCCCGCGCTGCCGTCGAGCACGGGCGGCATCACGTTCCCGTCGCGGACACGCGCGATGGCCCCACCCAGCGCGCCGACGAACACGGTGCCGTCGGCGCCCAGCTGCGCGGCGACGAGCGGCTGGTTGAGCTCTCCCCGCCACGCGAGCTTGCCCCCGTCGACCGCGCGGACCTCGACCGACTGCCCTGCGACGATCGCGAGCCGGTCTCCCGTCGGCGAGAACGCCACGCCGACGTTCGTGCCGTAGGGCGGCAGCTCGAGGTCGGCCTCGCGCTCGCCGCTGACCGTGCTCCAGACGCGCACGCGATGGAGATCGCTCGCCGCCGCGTGCTTGCCGTCGGCGGAGAGGCTCTGCGCGAAGAGGAACTCGTCGGAGCCGCGGAGCATCGTGGTGTGGCGGCCGATCGTCTGCACCACGCCGAGCGTCGACTGCACGACCCCGTTCAGCCGGGAGAAGCGCACGAGCGCGCGGCCGCCGCCCCCGTCGAGCGCGCCGAGCGAGAACGCGTCGGGAGCGCAGACCTTCGCCCCGGCCGGGGCAGGCGCGCCGGTCGCGCCGGTCGCGCCGGAGACGCGCAGGCCTCGCGAAGGGAAGCCCGGAAGCGCGGCGAGCTCGTCGGCGTCCGACCAGGCCGCGGTGAAGATGGGCGTGCCGTCGGGGCACGCGGGGGGCGGATCGGTCGGGAGCCGGAAGCCCAGGGAGAGGGGCGAGCGCGCGACCAGGAAGTCGTCGTCGGCGATCGACGAGGCCGCGGCGACGCCGGGCGCGAGGTGCGCGGCGACGAGGCGCCCCTGATCGATCGACCAGCGCGTCGCGTGCGCGGCGGAGAGCGCGAGCAGCGAGCGCCCGTCGGTCGAGAACACCAGCGCATGCGGCCGGCGCACCTCGACGCCCAGCTCGCCGATCGGGGCGCCGCTCCGCGTGTCGAGGAAGTAGACGTCGCCGCGCTGATTGCCAATCGCCACCGACGCGTCGACGGGAGAGAAGGCGAGGGCGCTGACCGTGGCGCTGAGGTCGTTGCGCGCGCGGACGACGGCCTCGTCGGCGCTCAGGCTCCAGAGCCGCTGGCCGGTCGCGGTGTCCCACGCCGCGATCTCGTGCAGCGAGCCCGCGACCACCGCGCCGCCGTCCGGCGACGCGCCGACCGTCGTGATCCAGTCGCCCGCGTCCTTCAGCGGCAGCGCGCGGGTGACGGCGCCGGTCGCGAGATCGACGACGTCGACGCGCGAGGCCGCGCCCTTCGGTCGCACCGCGACGTAGGCGAGGTTGCCGCGCGGCGCGACGGCGACGTCGACGGGGTTTTCGTCGATCGGGAAGTTGCGCGCGGGCTCGCCGCGCTTCGAGAGGTCCCAGACGAACAGCCCCTTCGACCCCGCCACGCCGACGAGCACGCCCCCGCTCGACGACGGCGAGAGGCGATGGATCCACGCTCCCGAGGGCGTCATGCCGGTCGGCCAGACGAGCTTCTCCGCGACCTTGCGCGCGTCGTCGAAGAGCGCGACGTCGTTGCCGTCGAGGCCGACCCACGGACGTCCGGGCGTCGCCGGCAGGCGCCGGAGCTTCTCGCCGGTCGGCGAGTCGTACTGGCCGAGGAACGCGCCGAGCACCTTCTCGCTGTCGGCGTCGATCAGCAGCGACTGCGTCTGCCCGACGGCGAGCTCCTGCCCCTTCGCGCTCCACTCGACGACGATCGGCGGCAGCAGCTGGGGGACGCGCAGCGTGCGCACGAGCGCGCGATCGTGGGCGTCCCAGACGTTCACGACGCGCCCCGCCGAGGAGGTCGCGACGAGCCGGCCATCGGGCGAGAAGGAGATGGCGTCGACGCTCTCGTTCTGGCGGCGATCGATGACCGGGCGGGGGCCGCGCGCGGCAGAAGGCGCGACCGGCGCGGCGGCGAGCGCCGTCGACGCGGCGGGGCAGGTCTCGAGCTTGCGGGCGGCCTTCGGCGGCGGCGGTGGCTTCGCGGTCGGCTTCGCCCCGCCGCACGCGGCGAACGCCGCGCCGAGCGACGCGAGCACGAAGATCTGGCGAAGCCCGTGCGGGCTCCGGCGTTCGCTGTGGGCGTGCATGGTACCCCTCCGAGAGCGTCCGTCCCCGACGAGCGTCGAACGAGCCCGCACGACCGCGAGCCCGCCTCGTCACACGCGGCCCGCGCCCGTCATTCTCGCCGGTCTCGCCCCCGCGCGTCACGCGCTCACGCTCACCCGCGCGCGCTCACCGGCGCTCGCGCTCGCGGCGCTGCCGCTCTTCCCAGGCGTCGAATGCCGCCTGGCGCGCGCGCTCCTCCGCGGCCCGTCGCGGATCGGCCGCGCGCGCGGCGCGCGCGCTCGCGCTCGCTCCAGGCGGCCGAGAAGTCCTCGTGGCCGATCGACGGCGCCGGGCCGGGCGGCACGACGTCGAGCCGATGCTCGCGGATCAGCCGGCACGCGATCATCGCGGCGGTCCGGGCCTCCTCCTCGTGGGGAGACGAGGTCCTCGCGATCAGCGCCCGGACGCGCTCCACGACGTCTGCCATGGAGAGCGATCTAGCAGGCTGCTGAGAAGCAGCCTGCGGAAAGCGTGATCGCCGGCAGGAGGGGCGCGGAGGGCGGCGAGCCGGGCCGTCGGGTCAACTCGGGTAGCCGACCATCTTGTTCTGCTCGATGTCCCACAGCTTGAGCCGGAAGCACGCGACGACGTCGCCGGGCGCGAGGCTCGTCGTGCGCGCCTCCTGCAGCTCGGGGATCGCCGCCATCGCCTCGGGGAGCCGATAGAAGGGGATCATCGAATTCAGGTGGTGCACGTGGTGGTAGCCGATGTTGCCGCAGAAGAAGCGCATCACCGGCCCCATCACCATGTAGCTCGAGGACTCGAGGGCCGCGCGCGTGTAGCTCCACTTCTGGCGCGGCTGCACGTGCACGTCGGGGAAATTGTGCTGCGCGTAGAAGAGGTAGCCCCCGGCCGCCATCGAGATGGCGAGCGGCAGGAACATCGCGAAGAACCACATCGCGAAGCCGAGCTTCACGATGACGAGCGCGGTCAGCGCCCAGTTGAGGAGCACGGCCACGCCGCACGCCCAGTGCTTCTTCGGCGCGCGCAGGAACGGCGAGACGCCCATGCCGTACATGAAGAGCGTGAAGTACGCGAAGACGATGGTCAGCGGGTGGCGGATGACCTTGTAGAGGAAGCGCTCGCTCGGCTTCATCTGCTCCCACATCGCCGTCGTCACCATCATGTACGAGCCGATGTGCGAGCCGATGAGCTTCGCCGTGTTCGCGTGGTGGTAGTTGTGCGTCTCCTTCCAGACCGGCGGCGACGTCATGATGAGCATGCCGTAGACCCAGAAGATCCCGCGCGCGACCAGCGAGTTGCGCAGCAGCGCCGAGTGGAAGTGGTCGTGGTAGAGGATGAAGAAGCGGACGGTGATCAGGCCGCCCACCGAGCTCGCGAGCGCGCGCAGCGCCCAGCCCGCCGGCGAGTGAGGCGTGCGCGTGGCGAGGGCGACGGCGGCGCACATGAGCACGAGCGTGCTCGAGAACGCCCACCAGCTCGTGGCGGTGCGCTCGGCGATGAACGGCCGGGTCGCGTCGATCAGGGCCTTGTCGGTGCGGGCGTTTTCCATCGATTCGCCGGCGTGGTGCCAGTTCCTCGGGCGTTCGGCAAGCCTGCACCGGCAGCGCCGCGGCCGTGCGCCCGAGGAGACACGGCGCCCGTCACGCCATCGGCGCGGGCGCGGGGAGCGCGGCGGCCGGCGCCGCCTTGGCCTGGCGCTTCACGAAGAAGGCGAACAGCCCCGCGAGCAGGAACGCGGCCGCCCCGGCGCTCACCATCGCGAGCAGCGGACCGGTCGCCTGCGCCGCGCTGCCGGCGCCATCGCCTCCGCCGCCGACCTTCGGCGCGAGCTTGGCGATCATCTCGACCCCCCGGGCGAGCGGCCGCGTGACCATGACGTACGTCCACGCCCCGGGGAGGATCCCGGCGAGCAAGAAGCCGACGCCGTGGACGGGGCGCGGGCCCGCGTTGGCGATCGCGAGGATCATCATCAGGAGCCCGAGCCCGGCGGACGCGAAGAGCGGCACCGGGATGCTCTGCATGTCGACGAGCGCCGTCTTGGTCGCCTCGAGCCCGGCGATCATCTCCTTGCGATCGGCGGCGGAGCCCTCGTCGCTGGCCTTCACCTGCGCGACGAGCTCGTCGATCTCGCGCGCCCGCGAGCTCGTCGAGTCGGACTTCGCGGCGTCGTCCTTCGCCACCGAGCTGAAGAGGGCGCCGAGGCCGACGCTGCCGAGAATGCCGAGGAGCGCGAAGATGACGACGAGTGCTTTCATGGCGAGAGCTCCAGGTGACGCCCGCGACCGCGACGCAGGGCGATCGAAGCGTGACGACGCGAGCGCCCCGCCTCGCGCAGCCCGGAGCGCGCGGCGGGCGCGCGTGAACGACCGAAGCCGCGAGCTTCGCAGACCGTGCGCACGCGCGTCGAGCCCATCCTCGTGGGAGCCCGCGACCCGCTCCCGCGGCGCGGGGGCTTCGCGCGCACGGATCGGCTCGTACGCGCCCCGACGAGGGCGCTACCCTCGCGCCCGGAGGAACGGACCATGACCGAGGCCGAGGAGCGACTCGCGTTCGTGCAGGGGAATCTCGCGCTGGCGCTCGAGGGCGTGTCGGCGCGCCCCGACCTCGATCCGAGCGCGATCGTCATGTTCGTGCTCGACGTCCGCGACGCGCTCGGTCGCGCCTTCGCGACCGAGCTCGGCGTCGACCTCTCGCGTGTGGAGCGCGCAGAGCGCGCCGAGGGCGAGAAGGCGAGTCCGGCCAGGTCGTTCGCGGTGTTCGTGTCGTCGCCGCTCGCGACCGCGAGCGCCCTGTTGCGCGCGCACGCGCAGCCGAAGATCGCCGAGGCCATCGAGAGCCGGCCCGTCCCGCCGAGGGCCGTGCGCATCGTGGGCGTCGCGCGCGGGGGCGCGGCGGCGACCGCGGCGGTGCTCCCCGATCTGTGCCCGCCCGGGTGAGGCGCGCCGGGCGCCCGGCCATCGCGCCAAGGCCGGGGGGCGCCCGGGGTCCAACGGCGCAGGACCGGCGACACACGATGCGCGACACGTGACCCGTGATGCAGTTCAACGAGGAACGAGGACGAACCGAATGCGAACGCTCGATGGCGCGACGACGACGTGGACGTACGCGGCGGCGCTGGCGCTGGTGTGCCTTTCGGCCGGCTGTCGCGGCGGCGACCGGAGCGCGGCCGTGCCCTGCCCGGACCTGCCGAACATCCCCCACCTCGACGTCAGCTTCGAGCCCGCGCTCGGGCGCGAGGGGACGTTCGACCTCGAGCTCGACGTCGCGGGGAGCAAGGAGACGTGCACGCTGACCGTGAGCGCCATCGCCGGCGCCAAGCCTGTCGGCGGCATGGTCGCCGGCCCGACCACCCGCACCGAGACGACGTGCAAGGGCGCGGGCGTCTCCGGGATCACGATCGAAGGCGCGGTCGCGGGGCTCGCCGTCGGCGGCACCGCACGCACGGTGAAGGTCCGCGTGCTCCAGGCGGGCAAGCTCCTCGGCGAGGGGGCGTTCGAGCCGGACTACAAGCCCGATCAGTGCGGCTTCGTGAAGCCGCGCGCGTCGATGAAGCTCGCGCTGCCCTGAGCCCTCGCGCGATCGCGTCGCCATTCGGCGAGGCGCGACGGGCGCGAACCGAACGCGCGCCCGTCGAGTCACGCCGAGGTCGCGAGCGCGACCCAGCGAGACATGGACGTCCTCAGCGTGGGCATCGAAGCCTGGGCCCCGTGCCCAGGCTGTCGACAGGCCATCCCCCTCAACGTCGTCACCGACGCGACCGCGTGCCCGGCCTGCGCGCGCGCCTATCCGACCCCGCCCGACTTCTGGCAGAAGGCGCTCAAGGACCCGCTCGCGCAGGCGGCCGGCCGCGGCGAGGGGGAGGCGGTGAGCCACATGGTGATGGGGCACGGCGCCGAGGTGCTCGCGGTGGTGCAGGCCGTCCGTGCCCCGGCGCGCTGCCACGAGCCCTGCAACGAGCCGCTGCCGGTCGGCGACTTCCTCGCGGGGGCGCAGGGCTCGGGCTGGGCGCGCTGCTTCAAGTGCGGCGGCTGGCTCCCTTCTCGCCCGGCGTTCCCGTGGCTCTTGCAGTGCGTGCCGTCGGCGCGCGCGATGGTGTCCGAGATCCCGCCCGGGCAGTCCGCGCCGAAGCCCGGGCCGCACCGCTGGTACGTGCTGCTCGAGGCCGCCGCCACGGCGACGATCCCCGAGCACTGCCACGACTTCTGCGACTTCGCGGCGTCGCCGCAGGGGCACCTGCTCCTCGCCTATCGCGAGGAGCGCCAGGGCCCCCGCGGGTTGCCGTACGTGCTCTCCGCCATCGCCACGCGCGACGGCAGCAGCCGGCTCGTGTGGGAGAATCGCCAGCTCGAGTTCTCGGATGAGGCGTGGATGATCGCCTCGCCCGGCGACGCCTCGTGCGCGGTGGTGGATCCGACGCAGAACTTCGTGGCGTTCTTCGACTCGGCGAGCGGCGCGCCGATCAAGATGCTCCGCGGCGAGCCGATCGAGCGCGTGGTCGAGTACGAGGACGACGCGCGCCTCCCCGAGCCGCGGCCGCTCTGCGTCTACGAGCTCCCGCGCGACGAGCTCACGCTCGACGTCGACGGCTCGCTCCTGATTTTGCGCAACTGGCACGACGGCAAGTGGCGCTCGCTGCGCCGCTTCGCCGGCAACGGCGCGCCGATGCCGCTGTGGGGGATTCCGCCGCAGGGCGCCGCGCCCGCGCCGAAGAAGAAGGGGGGATTCGGCCTGTTCGGCGGTGGCAAGTCGAGCGACGCGCAAGACGACGACGACGACCGCGACGACTGGGACAAGCTGAAGGACGGCGCCGACAAGCTCCCGAACGGGAAGATCTTCCTCCACGTGGGCTTCGACGGCGTGCTCTGGGTGCTCGACTCGGAGAAGTTCGTCCGCATCGCGCGCGACGGCCGGATCGTGGGGCGCGGGAGCCTGCCGAAGATCGTCGACTCCATTCACGGCGTCACCGCCGACGGCAGCGGCGCGCTCTATCTGAGCATCACGCACAAGGTGAAGTCGCGCGGCCGCGAGCAGAACTTCCTGCGCCTGCTCCCCGACGGCACGCCCCAGCCGTGGCTCGGCCCGCAGGCCCCCGCGGGGGGCGCGTACACGAGCGAGTACGATCGCTCGGTCAAGGCGCTCCCCGACGGCACGCTCTTCGTGGGGCGCGGCCTCGAGTCGCTGCGCATGATCGCGCCCGATCGCCGCGCGCTCTGGATCGCGCCGACCACGGTCACCCGCGATCGCGAGGAGCAGCAGCGGGCCTGAGAGACTATGAAATAGTCTCTCCGGTGGGGTTTGGCCCCGACGAATCGCATTCGGCGGGGCGGGGTGGTGCCGACCGCCCCGGTGGGCAGTGAAGAGCGCGGGATTCTTCCCGCGCTCTGAGCGGCAGCGCGGCGCGCAGCTGAGGCGCGAAGCCGGCGCGCAGACGTCCTCGGCTCGAGCCTCCGGCACGCTCGCGAGGCCGGCGCCCCCTTGACCAGGGTCAGTTCGACGCTATATAAGTCTTTGTGACTCTTACAGAATCGATCGAACTCTATGGGGTCTCGGCGTCGGTCATCGGACGAGAGCACCGTCGGCGCGGCCGTGGCGGCCAGGATGCCGCCGCGGTCGTGCTGGCAGGCGGCGTCGCCTGCGCCGTCGTGTGCGACGGGTGCTCCTCGGGCGAGGCGAGCGAGGTCGGCGCGCGGCTCTCGGCGCGCTGGATCGCGACGCACGCGCCGCGACTCCGCCGGGACCTCGACGACGACGACGCGCTGGCCGAGGCCGTGGTCGCCGGGCTCGTCGCGCACCTCGGCCGCGTCGCCGACGAGCTCTCCGATCCGGGCGGGCGGGGCGCCGTCGTGGGCTCCATGCTCCTCGCGACCGCGCTCGTCGCGCTGATCGATACCCGCGAACGGGGGCGCGCGCTCGTCTTCGGCGTCGGCGACGGCGCGCTCTTCGCCGGGGGCGCGACGCGACTCCTCGACGGCGACGTCACGCGCGGCGCCGACGGCGGCGGCGCACCCGCCTACCCCGCCTACCGGCTGCTCCCCGCGGGCGCCCTCGCCGTCGAGACGCCCGACTGGCTCGCGGCGCGCGTGCACTTCGCGGCCCCCGCCGCCGAGGTCGAGGTGCTCGCGATCGCCACCGACGGCGCCGCCGACCTCGAGGCGCAGCGCGGCGCCCTGCTGCGCGACGGGAGCCGCGTCGACGGCCTCGCCGAGCTCGCCTCCGACCCGCGGCTCGCGAAGAACCCGAGCCTGCTGGGCAAGCGGCTCTACGCGCTCGGCGAGGTGCACGGCCGGCTGCCCGACGACACGACGATCGCGGTGCTCGCCCGCGTCGGGCGGCGCGCGCGTGCGCCGAGCTTCGAGCTCGGCGCGCGAGAGGAGGCCTGAGGTGGACTACCTGCTGCAGGGCAAGCGCGTGCGCGTGACCTGTCGCGACCTGCTCGGGCAAGGGGGCGAGGCCGACGTCTACCGGCTCGGCGACCTCGCGCTGAAGATCTTCCGCGCGCCCGACCCGGCGAAGCTCGAGAAGCTGCGGGCCTTCCCGCGTGACCTGCCTACGGCGGTGATCGCGCCGCGCGCGGCGGTGCAGAGCGTGAAGGGGCTCGACGTCGGCTACGCGATGCCCGTCGTCGACGGGGCGTTCGAGATCCGGCGCCTGTCGGAGCGCGCGTTCCGCGCCGGCGCGGCGTCGATCGACGGCAACGCGGTGCTCCGGCTCTTCGAGGTGCTCGGCCGCGTGGTCGACGCGCTGCACGCCCGCGGCGTCGTGGTCGGCGATCTCAACGAAGGGAACGTGCTCGTCGATCCCCTGGGCACGCCCGTGCGCGCGCTGCTCATCGACGCCGACTCGCTCCACCTCCCCGGCCACCCGTGCACCGTCGCGCACGAGCGCTTCCTCGATCCCCGCCTCTACGGGCGCGATCTCGCGGCGAGCTTCGACCTCGCGAGCGATCGCTACGCGCTCGCCGTGCTGCTCTTCCAGAGCCTGCTCTACGTGCACCCGTACGGCGGCGTGCACCCGGCGCACCCCACGCTGCTCCGGCGCGCCGAGGCCCGCTGCAGCGCGCTCGGCGCGGGCGTGAAGCTCCCGCGCGCGGCCGCCTCGCCCGAGATCCTCCCCGACGCGCTGCGCGGCTGGCTCGAGCGCGTGTTCGAGCGCGGCGAGCGGCCGTCGCTCGACGACGCGCGGCTCGATCAGGTGCGCTTCACGCGCTGCGGGTGCGGCGTCGAGCACGCCCGCGCACGCTGC